>NZ_CDRVEU010000005.1:0-362457 GCF_977070315.1 Plantibacter cousiniae (nom. nud.)
AGCGGTAGTTCAGTCGGTTAGAATACCGGCCTGTCACGCCGGGGGTCGCGGGTTCGAGTCCCGTCCGCTGCGCCATACACCGCTTCAAGGCCCTTGAACTCCTTGAAGCAAACAAGAAAGCGGCCCTAGGGTCGCTTTTTTGTTGTCTGCATTTTGTGTGTCTGAGGGCCTGGCTTCGTGCGCCTGAGCGGTTTGTATCCAAATCCTTTTGAACTGTACGTTGATCCAGCGTCGGCCTTGTTGCAGACTTACCGCCATTTCCCAGTTCGCAGTCTTGCTGGCAGTCTTTTCCTTCCTCAGGATTTTCGATGTTTAAGCTACTGAACGTTCGTACCGCCCTCTGGATTTCTGCCGTGTTGATGGCAGCCGGCTGTTCATCGCCCAAGCAGGCGGTGTATGACCATGAACACTTCGACGACGCCGGGACCTTCTCCCGAAGCTACCCTGCGACCGACATGGCTTACTGCGAGGCGGGGCGGCGTGCCTTGCTGAGTCAGGGCTACATCATCACCAGCAGTGATCCGAAGATGATTGCCGGCCGCAAGAGCTTCCAGCAGACCGGCGATACGCATATCGAAATCAGCTTCAATCTGGTGTGCGCCGCCGATGCGAAGGATGGCAGTTCCACCATGTTCGCCAACGCCCTGCAAGACCGCTACGCGTTGAAGAAGACCAACAACTCGGCCAGCCTCGGTGTCGGCGTGCTGGGTTCCGTGTCGATGCCGATAGGCTCGACTGACGACTCGATGGTCAAGGTCGCCAGTGAGACCGTCTCGTCGGCAAAGTTCTACGAGCGCTTTTTCGGTCTGGTGGAAAACTTCCTGCCGCCTGAAGTGAAAAAGGCTGCGCATATTGTCGAGAAGCCTAAGGCCGACCTCGGTGTGCCTGACACGGCTCCCGCAGCCCCGGCGGCTCCCGCCAAGGCTGCCGAGCCTGCGAAGCTGGCGCCTGCGTCGTCAGAAAACGCGCCGAAGGCCGAGCCTGCTGCCGAACCGGTTACGCCTGCTGCAAGCGAACCAGTGCCTGCGCCTTCCGAACCTGCTTCATTCAAGGCTGAAACGGTCGAAACACCGGCCGCAGAACCTGCAGAAAGCACCGCCCCCACGCCAGTCGAGCCCGCCCCGGCGCAGTAAGGTGTGGCGCGGAGCGTCGTGAACTGCATTCCCACGCTGGCGCGTGAGGAACGATAGTTGTCAGTCAGGCCCCCATCGTGCCCATGCTTCGCGTGGGTATGCCGGTCTGGACGCTCTGCGTCCTCTTGTGACGCGGAGCGTGAGGAGCGCGAGATATCCCGGCCTTAGCCCAGAAACAGCCTGTACGCCGGGTTCTCGCTCTCGTCCCAATACGGGTAACCAATCTCATCCAGCGCAGCACCGACCAGATGCCGCTCTTCCTCCGGCACCACCAGCCCGGCAACCACCCGGCCGTCAGCAGCGCCGTGGTTGCGGTAGTGGAACATGGAGATGGTCCAGCGGCCGCCCAGACGGTTGAGGAAGTTGAACAGCGCGCCCGGTCGCTCCGGGAACTCGAAGCGCAGCACCACTTCATCATTGACCCGCTCGGCATGCCCGCCAACCATGTGGCGAATATGCAGTTTGGCCAGTTCGTTGTCGGTCAGGTCCAGCACCGGGAAGCCCTGGCCGGTCAGGCTGGCGATCAGGGCGCTGCGTGGGTCGTTCTCGGGATGGGTCTGCACGCCGACGAAGATGTGCGCCTCGCGATCGGTGTGGTAGCGGTAGTTGAATTCGGTGATCTGCCGCTTGCCGATGGCCTCGCAGAACGCTTTGAAGCTGCCCGGTTGTTCAGGAATCGTCACCGCAATGATCGCCTCGCGGCCTTCGCCCAGTTCGGCGCGCTCGGCCACGTGACGCAAGCGGTCGAAGTTGACGTTGGCCCCTGAATCAATCGCCACCAGCGTCTGGCCGCTGACGCCGCGCTGCTCGACATATTTCTTGATCCCGGCCACGCCCAGCGCGCCGGAGGGCTCGGTGATCGAGCGCGTATCGTCGTAGATGTCCTTGATCGCCGCGCAGATCTCGTCGGTGCTGACGGTGATCACTTCATCGACATAATGGCGGCACACTTCGAAGGTGTGATGGCCGATCTGCGCGACCGCCACGCCATCGGCAAACAGCCCGACCTGGCTCAGCACCACGCGCTCCCCGGCGGCCATCGCCGCTTGCAGGCAGTTGGAGTCGTCCGGCTCGACGCCGATCACCCTGATCTCCGGGCGCAGGTATTTCACATACGCCGCGATACCGGCAATCAGACCGCCGCCCCCGACAGGAACAAAGATCGCATCCAGTTGGCCCGGTTGCTGACGAAGGATCTCCATCGCCACGGTGCCTTGCCCGGCGATGGTGTCGGGGTCGTCATATGGATGGATGTAGACGAAGCCTTGTTCGTCGACCAGCTTCAGCGAGTAGGCCAGCGCTTCCGGGAAGGAATCGCCGTGCAGCACCACGGTGGCGCCCCGCGAGCGCACACCTTCGACCTTGATCTCCGGCGTGGTGCGCGGCATGACGATGGTCGCCTTGATCCCCAACTCGCGTGCCGCCAGCGCCAGGCCCTGGGCATGATTGCCCGCCGATGCCGTCACCACGCCCCGTGCAGTCTGCTCTGCGGGCAATTGCGCGAGCTTGTTGTACGCGCCGCGAATCTTGAACGAGAACACCGGCTGCAGGTCTTCGCGCTTGAGCAGCACCTGATTGCCCAGCCGTTCGGACAGCTGGCGAGCGCCTTGCAGCGGCGTTTCGATGGCAACGTCGTAGACGCGGGAGGTGAGGATTTTGCGCGCGTAATAGTTGAGCAGATCGTGCGGGCCCTGGCTCATCGCATCGCCTCTTCATACGTGGTGCCTGGATACTCGGCGGACGCGCGCGGCAGATCGATAATCAGGTCCAGAGTGGCGAGAAGGGCGATAGAGCGAGGGATGGCGATCATGTCTGACTCCTGATTCGGCAATTGTTGCCCGGGAGACAGAAGAAACCCGCCTCCAGGGCGGGTTTTTTGCAAACGTCGGCTAACCCGCCATGACTGGAATGACGGTAATAATAATCTGGCCGAGGTTGTGCGTGATGAGGTTCATGAGCAGGAGGTTAGGTCGACACTGGCATGCAAGTCAATAGCGCCCGTCCGCTAGAGAGTTGAGGGGAGTGCTGAATCGGCCGCGGTCTTTTTCGTCTGTTTGACAGGAATCAACATTTTTATTTCACATTGGCACTTTAATGTTGATCTTGCGGTCAGTTATTTCAGCTTTGATTATCACCCCCACTCACTCAGCCAAGAGGGCGAAGAAATGGACGAATACCAGGAAGAACTACTTGAATACCGTGCATCGGAACTGGACCCGGTAGAGCCTGCCGACGACGCTACCGAACTGTGAACGGCTTCATGCGCTTTGACGCTGGCTGCGGCGGAACTCTCCCGGAGTCTGCCCGTTCCAGCGTTTGAAGGCGCGTTGAAAGGCTTCGGCAGAAGCGAATCCCAGCAGGTAGGCGATCTCCCCGAACGCCAGTTCAGTGTCGCGAATATAAGTCATCGCCAGATCGCGCCGCGTGTCATTGAGCACTGCGCGAAAGCATGTACCTTCCTCGGTCAGCTTGCGGCGCAGCGTCCAGGTGGGCAGTTTGAGCCTTGCCGCCACTTCCTCCAGATCCGGTTCACTTCCGCCGTTCAATAGCGGCCCCAGCAATTGAATGATGCGTTCACGCAGGCTGCGGGTGCGGGTCTGTTGTTCCAGTTCGCTTTCGCACAGCTGCAACAGGTGCCGCCAGGTACTTGGGCAATGGTCCGGGTTGCGTAATGCCAGGCTGGTCTGATCCAGACGCAGTTGATTGGTCGCCGCGCCAAACACCATCGGGTTATCACTCAAAGCGGCGTACTGCGCGGCATAGTCAGGCGCTTCGAATTCGATCTCGATGCGTTGTGCGCGCAGTTCTGTACCTGCCAGCGTCGAAAGCTGAGCCAGCCAGCCACCTAGAATCGAGTCCACCACAAACCTGTTGTAAGCGTTATAGGGGCTGATCGAATAGAAGCGCATCCAGGCGCCGCCGGCATCCTCGTGGAAACTCGACTGGCCGCGATAATTGGAACCGTACAAGGGCTCAAAGCGAATCAGCGTGCGCGCCGCCTCGCGCACGTTGGGTGCCTGGGCTGCAGTGATACCGGCCAGACCTGCCTGCGCAAAACGACTGAGCTGGCCCATGCGCAACCCCAGCCCGGGCTGGCCGGTCAGTTGGATGGCGGCATGCCCCAGGCGCATGTAGCGCGGGATCGATAGCCGCGCTCGCGCCTGGCTCAGGCGAATCGGGTCAAGACCGTACTGCTCCAGCAGCGCGTCAGGGTTCCTGTCGAAACTGTTGACCGCATCAGTCAGGCTTTGGATGAAACCCACCGACAGATCACCGAGGCGCAGCGTCAGGGTCGGCATCGTCAAAGCCAGAGGTTGATCAGGCGCGCGCCGCCAGTGGCAGCATTTTCCTGCTGCGGCTCGGCGATCGTTTGCCCTGCGTGGCTGGCAAAACTTTGCCCGGCCACGCCCTGATTCCAGAACTGTCCGCGCATGAATACACTGATCCCGGCCTGCGCAGTGCTTTGCGGAGCACGGCCGGTCAATGTCAGGTGATGCCAGGCTTCGCCCTCACTAGGCGTTTCGTTCGGCACGTCGATGTCTGAGTGCCGAGGCTTGCGCCACGGTTGGGACCAGGCGGCCTTGCCGATCACAAAGGCCGGCACCGCAATCAGTTGTGCACCGCTCTGGTTCAGGCGCGCGTAATTCTCCGGGTACCAGCTGTCGCTACCGATCAGCACCCCCAGACGCCCGGCCGGGGTGTCGACCACATACAATGGTGCGTCGCTTGCCGTGTGCACATAACGCCTCTGATAGCGCTCGGCGTACAACTGACGCTGCGGCTGACCGAGCGGCAGGCCATCGCTGCCAAATGTCAGGCTGCTGTTATACAGGGCGCCGCTGCCGACTTTCAGCTGACCGCCTTCAACACTGGGATCGGGCAGCACAATTGAACCGGCCACCAGTGTGACGCCGAACTCTCTGGCCAGCCCGCCAAACAGTGTCTGATAGTCCCGCGCCATCGATCGGGCCTTGATCCGCAGGTGGGCGTCATCCAGACGGTCCCGGCCTTCGGCCCGCAGCACCGCTTTGATGAATTGCAGCGGGTTGCTCCACGACAGCCAGTCCATGGCTTCATCCAGCGTGGCAGCTTGATAGAGCTGATCCTTCTCGCCACTGGCGAACAGCCAGGTGCCAATATGTTCCGGCAGTACCACCACCGTTCGTGGGTTGATCAGGCCATTTTCACGGGCCTGTTGCAGATAAGCGGCGAGCTTGCGGTGCAGTCGCTCAATGTTCTGGTAATCAGTCGGAAACAGCTCGGGCTCGATCCCCAGCAGATTGCCGCGTTCTCCGGGCTGGCCTTCATTGATGGCCAGACGAATGCGCAGATCGGACAGGTAGTGACCCGCCGGGCGTTGTCCGGTCCAGATTGCGTAGCTGACAAGGCTGGCAATACTCAGCAGAACCAGGCAGATGGCGAAGAATTTGCGCATAAAAAGATCGAATGACGGCCATCGGGAAATTGTCGACTAGGGTAGGGCGGCGTCGGGCGCTTGCCAAGTGCCACTGCGCGTTTGGATCAATAACTTGTCACTTTCGGTCATTGAGTGTGTGGCGGGATGCGTCTTTACTGTTGCCCATGAACCAGAGGACCCGCAGAGGTCCTTGCTATTCCGTGATTGACTCGATGGAGCTTCGCCATGACTGCTGCTCATTATCCGCACCTGCTGGCCCCCCTGGACCTGGGCTTCACGACCTTGCGCAACCGCACCCTGATGGGCTCGATGCACACCGGTCTTGAGGAGCGGCCGGGCGGCTTCGAGCGCATGGCGACCTACTTTGCCGAGCGTGCCCGCGGCGGGGGCGGGCTGATGGTCACCGGTGGCATCGCGCCCAATGAAGAGGGTGGTGTCTATGACGGCGCGGCGAAGCTAACCAACGCTGAAGAAGCGGAGCACCATCGCATCGTGACGCGTGCGGTGCACGAGGCTGGCGGCAAGATCTGCCTGCAGATTCTCCATGCCGGTCGTTACGCCTACAGCCGCAAGCAGGTCGCGCCGAGCGCCATTCAGGCGCCGATCAACCCGTTCACGCCGCGAGAGCTGGACGAAGAGGGCATCGAAAAGCAGATCGCCGATTTCGTGACCTGTTCGACGCTGGCGCGCAGTGCCGGTTATGACGGTGTCGAAATCATGGGTTCGGAAGGCTACTTCATCAATCAGTTCCTGGCCGCGCATACCAATCACCGCACCGACCGTTGGGGCGGCAGTTATGAAAACCGTATGCGTCTGGCGGTCGAGATTGTCAGGCGCGTACGTGAGGCGGTCGGGGCACACTTCATCATCATCTTTCGCCTGTCGATGCTCGATCTTGTGGAAGGCGGCAGCAGCTGGGAAGAAATCGTCGAGCTGGCCAAGGCGGTCGAGCAGGCCGGAGCGACCCTGATCAACACCGGTATCGGCTGGCATGAAGCGCGCATTCCGACCATCGCCACCAAGGTGCCGCGCGCCGCGTTCAGCAAGGTCACTGCCAAGCTGCGAGGCTCGGTGAACATCCCGCTGATTACCACCAACCGGATCAATACCCCGGAAGTTGCCGAGCGCATTCTCAGCGAAGGTGATGCGGACATGGTCTCAATGGCTCGTCCGTTTCTGGCCGATCCCGAGTTCGTCAACAAGGCCGCTGCGGGCCATGCCGAACGCATCAACACCTGCATCGGCTGCAATCAAGCGTGCCTCGACCACACCTTCGGCGGCAAGCTGACCAGCTGTCTGGTCAATCCGCGTGCCTGCCACGAGACCGAGCTCAATTACCTGCCCACCCTGCAGGTCAGGAAGATTGCCGTAGTGGGCGCCGGGCCTGCCGGTCTGGCCGCCGCAACGGTTGCCGCACAGCGCGGGCATGAGGTGACGCTGTTCGATTCGGCCAGCGAAATCGGCGGCCAGTTCAATATCGCCAAGCGCGTGCCGGGCAAGGAGGAATTCGCCGAAACCCTGCGTTACTTCCGCAACAAAGTGCAGGAGACGGGTGTTCAGTTGCGCCTCGGCAATCGGGTAAAGGCTGCAGACTTGCTGGGCGCAGGTTTTGACGAGGTGATTCTGGCGACCGGCATCGCGCCGCGCACACCGGCCATCCCCGGTATCGATAACCCCATGGTGTTGAGCTATCTGGACGTCATATTGCAGCGCAAGCCGGTCGGGCGCCGCGTGGCAGTGATAGGTGCGGGTGGCATCGGTTTCGATGTGTCGGAATTTCTCGTGCATCAAGGCGTGGCCACCAGTCTGGATCGCGAGGCTTTCTGGAAAGAGTGGGGCATCGACACGACCTTGCAGGCCCGCGGCGGTGTCGCCGGAGTCAAGCCCGAAGTCCACGCGCCGGCACGTCAGGTGTTTCTCTTGCAGCGCAAGAGTTCCAAGGTCGGCGACGGCCTGGGCAAGACCACCGGCTGGATTCACCGCACGGGGCTCAAGAACAAACAGGTGCAGATGCTCAATGCCGTGCAGTACCTGAAAATCGACGATGCAGGGCTGCATATTCGCATTGGCGAAGATGGCGAGGAAAAGCTGCTGGCGGTGGATAACGTGGTGATCTGTGCCGGGCAGGACCCGTTGCGTGAACTGTATGACGAACTGCTCAACGGCGGGCAAAGCGTGCACCTGATTGGCGGCGCGGACGTTGCCGCAGAGCTGGACGCCAAACGGGCCATCGACCAGGGCTCACGTCTGGCCGCCACCCTGTGACAGACAATGCCTGATTCAGGGCTTCGCGCCGCAGCCTGCTGATCGACGAAGACCCTGAAACGGCTTGTCTGTAGACTGCGGCGCATGATGCTTGACGCCCTCGGCTGGCAACCCACTGCCCCCTTGGAACGCTTGAACCTGCCCTGGCTGCAAGACGCCGGGGTCGAGGTTGCGATTCTGCGCCTGGACCTTATCGACGCGCTGATCAGCGGCAACAAATGGTTCAAGCTCAGCGAGCACCTGAGCCTGGCTGTGGACTCGGGTGCCGAGGGGCTGATCAGCCTCGGCGGAGCGCACTCCAATCATTTGCATGCCCTGGCCGCTGCAGGCAAGCGCTTCGGTTTCCCGACGGTCGGCCTGCTACGTGGTCATGCCCAGCAGACGCCGACGGTGCTCGATCTGCAGGCTTTCAATATGCAACTGCACTGGCTGGGTTACGCCGGCTATCGTGAGCGGCATGCTGCTGGCTTCTGGTCGACCTGGCAGTCCCGCTATCCCGGTCTTTATCCGATTGCCGAAGGCGGTGGCGGGCTTGCTGGTGCTCTGGGTTGCGGTCGATTGCGGGCAATGGTCGAAGAGCAACTCGGGCATCTGGGTTGGGGCGATTACCACGGATGGTGGCTGGCGGCAGGCACCGGTACCACGCTGGCCGGCTTGCTGTTGGCAGAGGCGGGCGTTCGTCCGGTGTATGGGGCGATGGCTGTGCCCGAGGATCACGGGGTCGCGCAAAACATTATCGCGGTGCTGAGTGAGGCGGCTGGTACGCAGGCCGACGTCAGTACGTGCCTGCCTCCCAACTGTGTTCTGCTCAATGCCAGCCGCGGCGGTTTTGCCAGAACCGACGCGCCGCTGCTCGATTTCATTGCCGCCAGCGAGGCTCAGAGCGGCATACCCCTGGAACCACTGTACACCGGCAAGGCATTGCTGGCCCTGCATGATGAGGTGCTGGCCGGTCGTTTCGCGCCCGGCACCCGCCTGGTCTTCGTCCACACCGGCGGCCTTCAGGGGCGGCGCGCGATGGGCCTGTAAACCACGTGGCAGAGCCTTTGGCACGAATTCTGCGCAGTTCGATGGCGAGACGTCGGCCCTGACTACGTGGATGACACTTCTGGAGAGGGGCATCCGGGTCGCTGTCTCGATAATCGATCCATTCCAGATCAAGACGTCGAGGCCAGTCATGACAACTCCTACCGTAGAGCAAGTCGATCCTGCCACGCTGAAAAAAGTTATCGTCGCTGCGGCCATCGGCAACTTTGTCGAGTGGTTCGATTTTGCTGTGTATGGCTTTCTGGCAACGACGATTGCGCTGCAGTTCTTCCCCAGCGGCGACAGCAGTGCGGCGTTGCTGAAAACCTTTGCCGTGTTCGCCGTGGCCTTCGCCTTCCGACCGCTGGGCGGGATTTTCTTCGGCATGCTGGGTGACCGGATCGGGCGCAAGAAAACCCTGGCGATGACCATCCTGCTGATGGCCGGTGCTACCACACTGATCGGCCTGTTACCGACCTATGCTGCGATCGGTGTGATGGCGCCGGTGCTGCTGACCATTATTCGCTGCGCGCAGGGTTTTTCGGCCGGCGGGGAGTATGCCGGCGCCTGTGCTTACCTCATGGAGCACGCCCCGCGCACGCAACGTGCTTGGTACGGCAGTTTCGTTCCGGTCTCGACGTTCTCCGCATTCGCTGCTGCGGCAGTGGTGGCCTACGCGCTGGAGTCATTTCTGTCGACCGAGACGATGGGTAACTGGGGCTGGCGTCTGCCGTTTCTGATTGCTGCACCGCTGGGGCTGGTCGGGCTGTACCTGCGCTGGAAGCTCGATGAAACCCCGGCGTTTCAGGCGGTCGCTCAAGAGCACGCCGTTGCCCATTCGCCACTCAAGGACACCTTGCGCCATCACGCGGCGGCGATGTGCTGTCTGGGCGCATTCGTGTCGTTGACGGCGTTGTCGTTCTACATGTTCACCACCTATTTCGCGACCTACCTGCAAGTGGCCGGTGGGTTGAGCAGGGCAACGGCGCTGCTGGTCTCGTTGATCGCTCTGGCCTTCGCCGCCGCCCTCTGCCCACTGGCCGGTGCCTATTCGGATCGGGTAGGGCGCCGGGTCACGATGGCAACGGCCTGCATTCTGTTGATGATCGTGGTGTTTCCATCATTCCTGATGGCCAGCTCCGGCTCGTTCATCGCCTCGATCATCGGCGTCATGCTGCTCGCCGTGGGCGCAGTGCTGTGCGGCGTGGTAACGGCCGCACTGCTGTCGGAAACCTTTCCCACCCGTACCCGCTACACCGCCTCGGCGATCACCTACAACATGGCCTACACCCTGTTCGGCGGCACCGCGCCGCTGATGGCCACCTGGCTGATCAGCATGACCGGCAGCAACCTGTCGCCCGCGTTCTACCTCATCGCAGTTGCAGCGCTGGCAATGGCCGGCGGCATGGCCCTGCCGGAAACCTCGAAAATCTCGCTGCATGATGTGCCTGTTGCAGGTGAGGAGCCGGTGGTGGGGTCAATTGCCTGAGTGCGGGAGTGGTGCGTTAAAACCCGCAGCCTCTGCCGCAAGCGCTTTTCAACAGCGAAGGAACCCGACGAAGTCGGGCCGGAAACGGAGCTGGGACTTTGCGTGCTTTGGTCCCTCAAAGTAAGGCGCCGTAAGGGCGCAAAGGGGACCTGAGCCAAACACCAATCCGCCTGATGTCACAGAACCGCCGTGTGACGCAGAGCGTCACGAACTGCATTACCACGCGGAGCGTGGGAACGAGAATCCGAGTCGAACTTCAATCCGCCTGATGTCACAGAGCCGCTGTGTGACGCGGAGCGTCACGAAAGGTATTTCCGTCAGCGAAAACGCAACAAAACGTGGCACAGTCGCCCCGAAAAATGGCACATTGGCGCGCCCCGATACGCGTGACACATCTTGTAATCATCCGTACCGGGCGACCCGCGAACCCTTTTACGGATAAATACCATGGCGACCAGTGCTCCGCCCGCGACGGCGAAGGCCTCGACCACCTCCCAAGCCAGCCCGCTGGTGATGCGCATCATCGGTGCCGTCGCCCTCGCGCACCTGGTCAATGACCTGATTCAAGCCATCCTTCCGTCGATCTACCCCATGCTCAAGGCCAGCTACGACCTGAGCTTCACCCAGATCGGCCTGATTACCCTGACCTTTCAGATCACCGCCTCGCTGCTGCAGCCCTGGGTCGGTTATTACACTGACCGCCATCCCAACCCGCTGGTACTGCCCGTCGGATCGATCTGCACGCTGATCGGCATCGTGATGATGTCGGTGGTCGGCAGCTTCCCCTTGATCCTGCTGGCCGCTGCATTGATCGGCATCGGCTCTTCGACGTTCCATCCGGAAGCCTCGCGTATCGCGCGACTGGCCTCCGGTGGTCGCTACGGGCTCGCGCAATCGACCTTTCAGGTCGGTGGCAACACGGGCACGGCGTTCGGACCATTGTTGGCCGCGGCGATCATCATCCCGTTCGGCCAGGGCAATGTCGCCTGGATCGGGCTGTTTGCGTTGTTCTCGCTGGGGCTGCTGTACGCAATCAGCCGCTGGTATCGCGCGCACCTCAATCTGTTCAAGCTCAAGGCCGGTCAGGCCGCGACTCATGGTCTGTCCAGAAAGCGTGTGATTGCCTCCTTGGCAGTGCTGGCGTTTCTGGTGTTTTCCAAGTTCTTCTACATGACCAGCCTGACCAGCTATTTCACCTTCTACCTGATCGAGAAATTTGACCTGTCGGTCGCCAGCTCGCAGTTGCACCTGTTCCTGTTTCTGGGCGCCGTGGCGGCAGGGACCTTTTTCGGTGGGCCGATCGGTGACCGCATTGGCCGCAAGGCGGTGATCTGGTTCTCGATTCTTGGCGCTGCGCCGTTCACCCTGGCGCTGCCCTACGCCGATCTGTTCTGGACCAGCGTACTCAGTGTGATCATTGGCTTTGTACTGGCCTCGGCGTTTTCCGCCATCGTGGTCTACGCCCAGGAGCTGGTGCCTGGCAACGTGGGCATGATTGCCGGGCTGTTCTTCGGCCTGATGTTCGGCTTCGGCGGCATCGGTGCTGCCTTGCTTGGCTATCTGGCCGACAGCCACGGCATCCTGTTCGTCTACACGCTGTGCTCCTACCTGCCGCTGCTCGGCATCCTCGCGATTCTTCTGCCTCGGACCAAATAATGCTGATAGCAACGCTGATTTTCCTGTTCACCATCACGCTGGTCATCTGGCAACCCAAGGGCCTGGGCGTTGGCTGGAGTGCCGTACTGGGGGCAATCCTGGCGTTGCTGACAGGCGTCGTGCATTTCAGTGACATCGCTGTGGTGTGGGGCATCATCTGGAATGCCACGGCGACCTTCATTTCGCTGATCATCATCACGCTGCTGCTCGATGAAGCCGGTTTCTTTGCCTGGGCAGCGCTGCATGTGGCGCGCTGGGGCAAGGGCAACGGACGCCGTCTGTTTGCCTTGTTCGTGCTGTTTGGCGCGCTGGTGTCGGCTTTGTTCGCCAACGATGGTGCCGTGCTGATCCTCACCCCGATCGTCATTGCCATGATGCTGGCGTTGCGCTTTTCGCCTGCCTCGACGCTGGCGTTCGTCATGGCGGCCGGTTTCATCGCCGATACGGCCAGCCTGCCGCTGGTGGTCTCGAACCTGGTGAACATTGTGTCGGCGGATTACTTCAAGATCGGTTTCAACCGTTACGCAGCGGTCATGGTGCCGGTGAATCTGGCCAGTGTCGCCGCCACCCTGGCCGTGCTGATGTGGTACTTCCGTCGGGACATTCCCGCCGAGTTCGAGCCCGAGCATCTGGACAAGCCGGAAACGGCTATCCACGACCGCGCTACGTTTCTGGCCGGTTGGGCGGTATTGCTGATTCTGCTGGTGGGCTGTTTCGCCCTTGAGCCGCTGGGCATACCGATCAGTGCGATCTCGTCAGTGTGCGCAGTGTTGCTGCTGGGCATCGCCGCCAAAGGGCATACGATCAAGACGCGCAAGGTGATGAAAGAAGCACCGTGGCACATCGTGGTCTTTTCACTGGGTATGTACCTGGTGGTCTATGGCCTGCGTAACGCCGGGCTGACCGATTACCTGGCCAATCTGCTGGACTGGTTCGCGGGCTATGGCATCTGGGGCGCGGCGATGGGCACCGGCGTGATGACCGCGTTCCTGTCTTCGATCATGAACAACATGCCCACGGTACTCATCGGGCTGCTGTCCATCGACGCAAGTCATGCCAGCGGCGCCATCCAGGAAGCGATGATCTACGCCAACGTGATCGGCAGCGACCTCGGCCCGAAAATCACCCCTATCGGCAGCCTGGCCACGCTGCTCTGGCTGCATGTTCTGGAGCGCAAGGGCATCACTATCAGCTGGGGCTATTACTTCAAGGTCGGCATCGTGCTGACCGTGCCTGTGCTGCTGGTCACACTGGCTGCGCTGGCATTGCGGTTGAGTTGAGCGGATGACTGGTGTCGGCCCAGGCTGTGTAAAAACTACTGCGCTTGGCAATACTGCGTTAAAAACAGGCGAAAAATGCTCATTTAGAACACCTAGAGTCGGTCGCGACCCCGTCCGTTTTCGCCTGTTTTTGCCTTGTCTTGCCTTCGCTCGTGACGTTTTTACACAACCTGGGCCAGATTCGGCCACAGGTCCGACACCAGAAACAGCCGCTCGGCTTCCTCCCAATTGCCCTCGGCATTCTCCCTGAGGCGCACCAATAGCTGCGCCGGGGCCAGCGGGTCGAGCTCACTCAGCCAGTCGTGCAACTGCTGATCGCTCCACGCCTGGTTGTAGAGTGCCGGCGCCAGCCAGGCATGGCGCGGCAAGGGCTGCCAGCGTCCCGGCTGGCTTTGCGTCAGGAACGACTGCCAGTCACGCTGGTGCAGCCAGCGACCCTTGAGGTGCTGCGGGTGAACGCCGGCAGGGGATTGGCATGAGCCTGGCCACGGGTACAACAGGTAGCCGCCCAGCCACAACCGTGCATTGAACGCTTCGACCCCCAGCGCTGCCAGCGTCGCCCGGCTTTCCGGACGTGCGGACATTGGCAACTGATGCTGGCTCAGATGGGTCAGCTTGCGGTCCAGCCGGTCCTGACAGCCAGGCCCCAGCCAGTGCGCCGGATCGCGGCCATCGCCGTCCTGCGGCCCGAGGTAGAGCTTGATCGCCAGTTCGACGTGGTGCACGCCTTCACCATCCCGCAACAGCATGTCCAACTCGCCCAGCGTCTGATTGCCAAGCCTGATGGGCAGGTTGGCGGCGATTATTTCCACCCCCGGTGCATGCTGCACGGCGAATTGCCAGAGCCGTTCGTAATAGCGGCCCAGTCTTCGTGTGCTGGCTTGCGCCAGCCAGTCTTCCAGCGGACGGCTGTTGTGGTCCAGTTGCCAGAGAAAATCCGCCAGTTGCTGTGGGGCTTTCACCCAGTCGCTGCCCGCCAGTGGATGGCGTTGCGGCCAAGGCGCGGTTTCAAGCATGGGCGGGGCGAGGATCACCCAGGCAAGGTCGCGCACTTCGGAATGCCGCAATCGGCGGGGGAGATCGATCAGGCCGGGGAATAGAGTCATGCGCCGAGAATAGCGTGAGTCGCCGCCGACAGACAGCGTGTTCGGCAAGCGGCCGGTGCGCACGGGTATTTTTTGCTTCGCAGACAACACATGACGTACGACGTGCGACAGGATGATCATCGAATAAAGAAAGGTTATCGAAAACTATCAGTGGCCTTCTCTTTGTGCAAACTGTCATTCATATCCAGTATATTGTTTGCGTCAAACAATTCAGGCACTGCTCAATGATGTTCATTGGCCGGTCTGTCTCAATTGTGGTCACCTGGTGGTGAACGTCATTCAATCAGTCGGTCGACTCGTGGGCTGCCTAATATAGGCAGTCTTCATGCGGCGGATATTCGACTCGGCAAATCGGATGCCTGGAGTTTTCTATGAACGGTGATATGCAGGCCCGGATAAAACAACTGCTCTCACCCGCCATTGCCCGTGTGCAATGTATTGCCATCGTTTGTTGGCTGGTTGTTCTGTCGGTCACGCCGTATCTGCAATTCGGTCTGCCGGAAATGCTGCTGACCCTTGGCCTGCTGGGGGCGTGCGCCTGGCAATACCGCGCGGTCGACTTCAGAGTCTGGCGATGTATGAGCATGACATTCGTGATCATTGTGGCACTGTGCTTTTCAAGGGCGGGCCATTTGCGCACCGGGATGGACATCAACTGGTCACTCTCGGTCGCCGTGATGATTATCCTGTGTTCGACATTGTTAGTGGTGTATACACGGGATTATCTTCTGGTCGCGGTACTCGCCTGGTGTATTCTCTCTCCCGCTCAAGGACTGGACACGGACAGTGTCGCGACTCTGTTCATGACACTGTTCTTTATCACGTCGGTCAGTCTGGGCAGTGTGATGAATCACACTTACACGCGCACACTTCGTACGGTATTGAGTCTGGAGCATCAGTTTCGCGAACTGTCGCTGACCGATGACCTGACCGCCATATTGAATCGCCGGGCACTGATGCAGGCACTGGATAAACATGTGCTGAATAACTCCGCGGGTTATTTTCTGATGCTCGATATTGATGACTTCAAAACCATCAATGATCAATTTGGCCACGACGCCGGTGATCAGGCACTTCGCGTGATGGCTGGCTGCCTGCAAAAGACTGTGGGCAGTCTCGCCTTCGGACGCATGGGCGGAGAGGAGTTCGGCGTGATCCTGCCAATGTGCAGTGAAGATGACGCTCGGGAATATGTGCTGAACCTGCTGGACTGCATCAGAAAATCACTCGCTGTCAGCCCGCTGACCTGCAGTGCCGGGCTGGCCGACATCCCAGCGGCAGTGGACAGCTCGGAAGTGCTCAAGACTGCCGACATCAATTTGTATCAGGCCAAGCGGGGCGGCAAGGACCGGGCATTCTGGCGAGGTGCGCAGATAGGCGGCCATCGAGCGGGCGGCGTCAGTGTGGAATGCGATAAAACCCGCGCTCTGACACGGTAGGCAGGCATCGGACTTTAGCGTGCTGCCCATACCCTGTTGCAAGGTCCGCGAAACCCTTTTTAAACCCCGGTTTGCTGCTGTCAGGCCCTTTCGCCCATAATCACGTTTTTAAAGTCGTATCGAACCCGCAGCAGGAGCCTCATGGAGCAATTTCGCAATATCGGCATCATCGGTCGCCTGGGCAGTGTTCAGGTGCTCGAGACCGTTCGCCGACTCAAGAGATTCCTGCTGGACCGCCACCTGCACGTCATTCTCGAAGAGACAATCGCCGAGGTCCTGCCCGGTCATGGCCTGCAGACCTCATCGCGCAAGATGCTCGGCGAGGTCTGCGACATGGTCATTGTGGTCGGCGGAGACGGCAGCCTGCTGGGCGCAGCGCGGGCGCTGGCCCGGCATAACGTTCCGGTGCTGGGCATCAACCGTGGCAGCCTGGGCTTTCTGACCGACATCCGTCCCGACGAGCTGGAGGTCAAATGTGCCGAAGTGCTCGACGGGCATTACCTGGTTGAAAACCGCTTCCTGCTCCAGGCCGAAGTGCGTCGCCACTGCGAGGCCATCGGTCAGGGCGATGCGCTCAACGACGTGGTGCTGCACCCCGGCAAGTCCACGCGCATGATCGAATTCGAGATATACATCGACGGTCAGTTCGTGTGCAGTCAGAAGGCCGACGGCCTGATCGTCGCCACGCCGACCGGATCGACGGCCTACGCGCTGTCTGCGGGCGGGCCGATCATGCACCCCAAGCTCGACGCCATCGTCATCGTGCCGATGTACCCGCATACCCTGTCCGGGCGGCCCATCGTGGTCGACGGCAACAGCGAGCTGAAAATCGTGGTGTCCAAGGACATGACCATTTACCCGCAAGTGTCGTGCGACGGTCAGAATCACTTCACCTGTGCACCGGGTGACACCATTACGGTCAGCAAGAAACCGCAGAAACTGCGTCTGATCCATCCGTTGGATCACAATTACTACGAGGTCTGCCGCACCAAGCTCGGCTGGGGCAGCAAGCTCGGCGGCGGGGGCGATTAATGCTCGATCCGGCGCGTGGCTATGATCTGATCGGTGACGTGCACGGGTGTGCCCATACCCTCGAGCACTTGCTGGAGCTTCTCGGTTACCGTCTGCAGGCTGGCGTTTGGCGCCATCCCGAGCGCATCGTCATCTTCCTCGGCGACATCATCGACCGCGGCCCGCGCATTCGCGAATCGCTGCACATTGTTCGCGACATGGTTCAGGCCGGTCAGGCGTTGTGCATCATGGGCAACCACGAGTTCAACGCGCTGGGCTGGGTGACGCCGGCCCTGTCCGAAAGCGGTCACCAGTTCGTGCGCGAGCACACCCCGCGTCATGCGCGGCTGATCGGCGAGACCCTGGCGCAGTTCGAGCAGTATCCGGATGAGTGGAGCGAGTTCGTCAATTGGTTCTACGAGTTACCGCTGTACCTCGATGCCGGTCGCTTCAGGGTCGTGCATGCCTGCTGGGATGCGACCCTGATCGATCCGCTGCGTGGCCTGCATGGTACGGGGTGTATCGACAAGCATTTCGTCCAGGCATCGGCAGTACCCGGCAGCTTCGCCAGTAATGTCTTCAACCGTCTGCTGCGTGGCACCGACATGCGTCTGCCGCACGGCCTGACCCTGACTGGCGGTGATGGACTGACCCGCGAATTCTTCCGCACCAAATTCTGGGAGGATGATCCGCAAACCTATGGCGACGTGGTCTTTCAGCCGGACGCCTTGCCCGAAGGGGTTGCCAAGACGCCGCTGTCCACATCGGAAAAAAACGCGTTGCTGCGGTATGGCATCAATGAGCCGCTGCTGTTTGTCGGTCATTACTGGCGCAGCGGCATCCCTGCGCCCATCCGGCCTAACCTGGCCTGTCTGGATTACAGCGCCGTGCTCTACGGCAAACTGGTCGCCTATCGGCTGGACCAGGAAACACAAATCGATCCGGACAAATTCGTCTGGGTAGATGTGCAGCGTCCCGAGGTTTGAGAATGAGTCCTGTAGCTGTCCTGCGCTTGCCGCTGAGCACCGATCTGAGCGGTTTTATCAGGTTGTTGCTGCGCTTGCAGATTCCTCACCGAGTCAGTGAAGAGGCTGGCGAGCAAGTCCTGTGGGTGCCGGACGCGCCGCGACTGGTCGAAGAAGTGCGCGAGTTGTACACGCGCTTCCCCGAAGGCGACGAGCACGTTCAACTGGCGCAAGACACCGTGAACTCCACCTACAAGCCGCCCGGCCTGATCGAGCAGTTACGCAGCAGTCCGGTGACGGCCCTGGTGTTGCTGGTCACCTTGCTGGTGGCCGGCTTGACGCTGCTGGGCGATAACCTTGAGGCCGTCCGCTGGCTGACCTTTCAGGATTTCCGCATCAATGGCGAGTACGCAACGTTTCTGCCATTGTCCGAAAGCCTCGCGTCCGGGCAGTGGTGGCGCATCATCTCGCCCATGCTGATCCACTTCGGCATCCTGCACCTGGCCATGAACGGCATGTGGTTCTGGGAGCTGGGGCGGCGGATTGAAATTCGTCAGGGCAGCCTGTCGTTGCTGTTGCTGACCTTGCTGTTCTCGTCGGTCTCAAATTACGTGCAGTACCTGTTCAGCGGCCCAAGCCTGTTTGGCGGACTGTCCGGCGTGCTGTATGGCCTGCTCGGGCATTGCTGGATTTTCCAGATGCTGGCGCCCAACCCGGTCTATCGCCTGCCACGCGGGGTGTTGATCATGATGCTGGTCTGGCTGGCGCTGTGCCTGTCCGGGCTGGTGAGCATGCTCGGCTTCGGCGAGATCGCCAACGGTGCGCATGTCGGCGGGCTGATCATCGGTTGTGTCACCGGGCTGCTGGGTGGTGCGATTGCACGCCGCAAGGCCTAGAATTACCCGCTATTTTCTGGAGTGCGCCATGTCGTCTTTTATAGAAATGATCGAAAACATCACCCCGGATATCTACGAGAGCCTGAAGCTGGCTGTGGAAATCGGCAAATGGTCCGACGGTCGCAAGCTCACTCAAGAGCAGCGTGAACTGTCCCTGCAGGCGCTGATCGCCTGGGAAGCGCAGAATCTGCCGGAAGACCAGCGTACGGGCTACATGGGGCCGCAGGAATGCGCCTCGAAATCGGCCCCGGTGCCCAATATCCTGTTTAAATCGGATGCTATTCATTGATCGAAATTGGTCGCGGAGCAGTCAACAAAATGTCGGCGCGTCAGGATGACACGTCGTGTGTGCAATACGCTTTTCGCCTGGGCGACACCGAGATAGCAGTCAACCCGCTGATCGGCAAGACGCTGCGTCTGGAGTTTCTCGGCGCCATTCATTGCAGTCATTGCGGGCGCAAGACCAAGTCCAGCTACAGCCAGGGTTACTGCTACCCGTGCATGCTCAAGCTGGCGCAGTGCGACCTGTGCATCATGAGCCCGGAAAAATGCCATCACGACCAGGGCACCTGCCGTGATCCGGCGTGGGGCGAGCAGTTCTGCATGACCGATCACATCGTTTACCTGGCCAATTCGTCAGGCGTGAAGGTCGGTATTACCCGCTCAACGCAGTTGCCGACCCGCTGGCTGGACCAGGGTGCAAGCCAGGCTCTGCCGATCCTGCGCGTAGCAACCCGCCAACAGTCCGGCTTCGTCGAAGACCTGCTGCGCAGCCAGGTGGCCGATCGTACCAACTGGCGTGCCTTGCTCAAGGGTGACGCTCAACCCGTCGACCTCAAGGCCATTCGCCAGGAGCTGTTCGACAGTTGCGGCGCAGGGCTGCTGGGATTGCAAGAACGATTCGGGCTGCAGGCCATCCAATTGTTACATGACGCCGAGCCTGTCGAGTTTCGTTACCCGGTCGAGGCGTATCCGACCAAGATTGTCAGCTTCAATCTGGACAAGAACCCGATTGCCGAAGGCACGCTGCTGGGGATCAAGGGCCAATACCTGATTTTCGACACCGGCGTGATCAATATTCGCAAGTACACGGCCTATCAGCTGGCCGTGCATCAGTAGAAGGATTCCAGCATGCGCACCGAACAACCGAAAATGATCTACCTGAAGGATTACCAGGCTCCCGAGTACCTCATCGATGAGACGAACCTGACCTTCGAACTGTTCGACGACCACTCGCTGGTTCACGCGCAACTGGTTATGCGCCGCAACCCCGAGCGTGGCGCAGGCCTGCCGCCGCTGGTGCTGGATGGTCAGCATCTGGAACTGGTCTCGGTCAAACTGAGCGATGTCGAGCTGAGCGCTGCGGATTATCAGTTGACCGACGATCACCTGACCCTGCACCCACAGGCTGAAAGCTTTACGGTCGACAGCACCGTGTGCATCCATCCGGAATCCAACACCGCGCTGGAAGGGCTGTACAAGTCCAGCGGCATGTTCTGCACCCAGTGCGAGGCCGAAGGCTTCCGCAAGATCACCTATTACCTCGACCGTCCTGACGTGATGAGCAAGTTCACCACCACCGTCAGCGCCGACAAGCAGGGCTTCCCGATCCTGCTGTCCAACGGTAACCCGGTGGCCAGCGGCGAAGAAGAGGGTGGTCGGCACTGGGCGACCTGGGAAGACCCGTTCATGAAACCGGCCTACCTGTTCGCGCTGGTGGCCGGTGATCTGTGGTGTATCGAAGACACGTTCACCACCATGAATGAGCGGAATGTGACCCTGCGTATCTACGTCGAGCCGGAAAACATCGACAAGTGCCAGCACGCCATGACCAGCCTGAAGAAGTCCATGCGTTGGGACGAAGAGACCTACGGTCGCGAGTACGACCTGGACATCTTCATGATTGTCGCGGTCAACGACTTCAACATGGGCGCGATGGAGAACAAGGGCCTCAACATCTTCAACTCCAGTGCCGTGCTGGCGCGTGCCGAGACGGCGACCGATGCCGCACACCAGCGTGTCGAAGCGATTGTCGCCCACGAATACTTCCACAACTGGTCGGGCAATCGCGTGACCTGCCGTGACTGGTTCCAGCTGTCGCTCAAGGAAGGCTTCACGGTGTACCGCGACGCCGGTTTCTCGGCCGACATGAACTCGGCCACGGTCAAGCGTATCCAGGACGTTGCCTACCTGCGTACCCACCAGTTCGCCGAGGACGCAGGCCCGATGGCGCACGCCGTGCGTCCGGACAGCTTCATCGAAATCTCCAACTTCTACACCCTGACCGTGTACGAGAAGGGTTCGGAAGTGGTCGGCATGCTTCACACCCTGCTGGGTGCTGAAGGCTTCCGCAAGGGCAGCGATCTGTATTTCGAACGCCACGATGGCCAGGCCGTGACCTGTGACGACTTCATCAAGGCCATGGAAGACGCCAATGGCGTCGACCTGACCCAGTTCAAGCGCTGGTACAGCCAGGCGGGCACGCCGCGTCTGGCGGTCAGCGAGTCGTACGATGCTGCGGCCAAAACCTACAGCCTGACCTTCCGTCAGAGCTGCCCGACCACACCAGGCCAGCCTGGCGATCAGAAGCAACCTTTCGTGATCCCGGTTGAACTGGGGCTGCTGGACAGCAAGGGTGGCGAAATTGCCCTGCGTCTGGCGAACGAAACGGCGGCGACCGGCACCTCACGAGTGTTGTCGGTTACTGAAGCCGAGCAGACCTTCACCTTCGTCGATGTCGCGGAAAAGCCGCTGCCTTCGCTGCTGCGTGGCTTCTCTGCACCGGTCAAGCTGAGCTTTCCGTATGGCCGCGACCAACTGATGTTCCTGATGCAGCACGACAGCGATGGTTTCAATCGCTGGGATGCCGGTCAGCAGTTGTTGGTTCAGGTATTGCAGGAGCTGATCGGCCAGCATCAGCAAGGCCAAAAACTGGTCATGGATCAGCGTCTGATCACTGCACTGGGTACCGTGCTGGCGGATGATGACCTGGATCAGGCGATGGTCGCGGAAATGCTCTCGTTGCCGGGCGAAGCTTATCTGACCGAAATCAGTGAAGTGGCCGACGTTGATGCCATTCACGCTGCTCGCGAGTTTGCCCGTCAGCAACTGGCAGAGGGGCTGTTCGACGGGCTGCTGGCGCGCTATCAGGCCAACCGTGAAGTGTCGAAGGTCACGCCTTATGTGGCCGAAGCCGCGCACTTTGCCCGTCGTGCCCTGCAGAATATCGCGCTGTCGTACCTGATGCTCAGCGGCAAGCCGGAGGTGCTGGCAGCCACCATTGATCAGTTCGATACCAGCGACAACATGACCGAGCGCCTGACTGCGCTGGCCGTGCTGGTCAATTCACCGTTCACTGCCGAGCGCGACAAGGCGCTCGCCGTGTTTGCCGAGAACTTCAAGAGCAATGCTCTGGTCATGGATCAGTGGTTCAGCGTCCAGGCGGCGAGCACGCTGCCAGGCGGCCTGCAGCGTGTGCAGGAATTGATGAAACACCCGGCCTTCAGCATCAAGAACCCGAACAAGGTGCGTGCCCTGATCGGTGCCTTCGCCGGGCAGAACCTGGTCAACTTCCACGCGGCTGATGGCTCCGGCTACCGCTTCCTGGCGGACCTGGTGATCGAGCTGAACGCGCTGAACCCGCAGATCGCTTCTCGTCAATTGGCACCACTGACCCGCTGGCGCAAATACGACAGCGCCCGTCAGGCGCTGATGAAGGCCGAGCTGGAGCGCATCCTCGCCTCCGGCAAACTGTCGGCGGACGTGTATGAAGTGGTGAGCAAAAGCCTGGCTGAATAAGGGTTTGTGCTGTGCCTATTGCCTGAACTGCGTGGGTGATAAAGGCGCTGTCTGCTGATGCGGACAGCGCCTTTTTTGATTTGTGTGCTAATGCTCAAAGCGCTCATCGCAATGCGCCCATCTCGTGGGAGCGAGCTTGCTCGCGAAGGCGATGGTTGCAACGCCTCTGTCCGTGGATTGTACCGGCACCTTCGCGAGCAAGCCCGCTCCTGCAGAGACTGGCGTTTATCCAGTTACCAGGGTTTCAGCCATCCGGTTTTCAGAATTCATCTCGTGTTGTGTAACGACGATAAGAATTCACTCCTGAAAATCTCACATGTGATGCGTATCTATCTTCAGAAACATCTGATACGTTGCTTACCTGATTCACGGCCAGCAGCAAGGGGAAGCGCCAATGCCTCGTAAAACCCAGGGCGATAACGCAACGGTCCCGGCCAAGGTGTCCAAGAGCTCCACCGATTACATGCGTGAAATGCGCCTGCGGCTCAAGGAGGCGGGGCTGGTGAAGCGCGAATTCTGGATCCGGCCGGAAAATGTCGATGCCTTGCGGGGGATCGAAAAAGCTTTAAGACAGCCCTTTCTGGGCAACAGAATAAAACTGGAGGACTTCATGACCGAGAATACCCACTGGACCATCAGCTCTCTGCAGAAGGCACTCAGCGAACTGGAACTGGTGACGAACGGCAAGATCGAGCTTGATGTGACCGAGGGCGATGCCTCGGGAATCAGGCTGACCATGGCCGACTACGGCGACCTGCCGATCTACATCGCCGTGGAAGGCGAGCAGATTCTCGCCGATGCGACCTTGATCGAAGTGAACAAGATCAAGAACGTGCAAGCGTTCAACGACGTTGTCCTGCGCAGCCGCGACCTGTTTCCGCTGTCGTCGGTCGGCATCGAAAAGCTGGGCGGCGGTCAGGAAGTCTACTGCCTGTTCGGCGCACTGAGCGCGGCCTCTTCGCTCACTGTAATCGTGCAGGAAATCCTCACACTCGCGGACAACGTGATCCGTGCGGCCGATGCTTTTGAAGATCATTTCATCTACTGAACAGCGCTGTCAGGCGGAGAACATTCATGACTACAAGTATCTGGAAAAAACTGGTGACCGCTGTTCGTGGCGGCGCTTCCGAAGTGGGCGAGTCGATTGCCGACGCCAATGCCATCCGCATTCTGGACCAGGAAATCCGTGACGCCGAGAACGCGCTGGTCAAGGCCCGCGACGGGCTGATCACCATCAAGGCCAAGCACAAACTCTCGGCGCAGCGTCTTAAAGAACACGCCACCAGCATCGCCAACTGGGAAGGTCGCGCCCTGCAGGCCCTCGATAAGGGTGAAGAAGCGCTGGCTGTCGAATGTGCAAACAAGATTGCCGAAATCGAAGCCCTGCGTGATCAGGAGCAGGAGCTGGCCGATCAGTTCAGCAAGCAGGTCAACCTGCTGCAGGATCAGGTGATCAAGGCCGAGTCGCGAATCAAGAGCCTCAAGCAGCAGGTCGAGATGGCCAAGGCCCGTGAAACCGTGCAAAAGGCTCGCGTTGCAACGGCCACCGCAACCGGCGGTGCCAGCGGCGCCGTGGAAACCGCAGTGGGTTCGCTGGCACGTCTCAAGCAGCGTCAGGACGAACAGGATGCCAAGCTCGAAGCGGCTGAAGAACTGGCCAGCCAGTCCAGCGGCAGCGATCTGGAACGTCGTCTGCAGGATGCCGGGATCGGCGCCAAAAGCGGCGGTGCGCAGGATGTACTGGCGCGCCTGAAAGCCAAAAGTCAGACGCCGGCTCAGTAAGCGCTGCAACAAGGTGGACGAGGGTAGTGCATGGCGTTTTCCCGACGACTCAAGGTCATCCTCGTCCTCTCGGCCGTGTTGATTGCGGTACAGGCAATCAACTCGGTCACCGACAACAGTCTGGTCCATTTCGGTATCATGCCGCGCAGCCTCATCGGGTTGCGCGGCATTGTGTTTGCGCCCTTTCTGCACGGGTCGATTCAGCACTTGCTCAGCAATCTGTTGCCGTTCATTGTGCTGAGCTGGCTGGTGGCGACCGAGGGTGTCAGGCGTTATCTATGGGTCGCCGGGCTGATCTGCCTGCTGGGCGGGCTGCTGGTCTGGAGCTTCGGTCGCAGCAATATCCATGTCGGCGCAAGCGGTCTGATTTTTGGTTTGTGGGCTTATCTGCTGGCGCGTGCGTGGTATCAGCGCAGTATCGCCAGCGTGCTGATCGCGCTGCTGGTGCTGGCCACTTACAGCGGGTTGGTATTCGGCTTCGTTCCGGTGGCCGGCGTGTCGTTCGAATCACATATCGCCGGTGCAGTTGCGGGCGTTTGTGTGGCCTGGCTGATGCATTCCAGGGCATTGCTGGCGCAGAAGTGAGCCAGTCTAATGCGCGGCGGCAGTGCGCCTGTTGCACTTGAAGAGCGTTATATATCGTCACCCGTCACTGCAAGGAAATGGATTATGAGTTGGTTCAAACGGGCCATGGGCCTGGAAGCCCCCAAGGCATCAGGCCGGGACGGCGTACAACCGGTCAGCACGGTCAGTCCGCTGGGGCTGGCGTCCGGACGCATGCTGTGCCTGGACAGTTCACTGAAGCTGTTGCTCGACGGTCACTCGGAAGTGGTCGTTCCGGGCGATGAAAAGGTCTGGTCCGTAGGGCATATCGATCTCGGCCAGTCCATGGCACTGCATCGTTTTTACCTCGATAACGAGGACTATTTTCTGCAAGTGGTCAGCGACGGCCCCAATCCGGAGGACGTGCAGGACATCATCCTGTTCGGCTACTACAGCGCCGAGCCGATCACCAGCAAGGATGAATTGCTGCGCCTGACCGGGCCATCATCGAAGATCGGCCTGCCGACCTACGAGCACGATGGCGAGGTCTTCGAGCGGCAATGGGGGACTTCCCCTGGCCAGACCGAGCTGACGCCGCTCGATGAAGACATTGTCAGTCCCGACGCGACTTATCGTGTCAAGCACCTGAGCATGCTGTACGCCCGCGAAACGGGACTGATCAACCGCCGTGAGTTTCTGCTGTTTTCCGTAGAGGAAGACGAGGAGGGCAGCATCACGCTCACCACGGCGGTCGGCATAACGCTGCAATCCACTGATATCAACGTTCTTTGACAAGGAAATCCTCATGATCGACGCGCTGCGTATGTCGCTCAATGCCCCGGCCGTGTTTGGCTTCGTCCTGTACATTCTGGTGGCGGTCATCCTGTTCGCGCTGTTCCAGTTCATCTACAGCCGGATCACCCCACACAAGGAGTTTGCGCTGATTCGCGAGAACAACAGTGCCGCCGCGCTGGCGTTGGGTGGTTCGCTGATCGGTTTCGCGCTGCCGGCCAGTAACATCATCAGCTACAGCATCAGCATTCTGGACGTGATCGTCTGGGTGGTGATTGCCGCCATTGTGCAACTGCTGGCGTTCGGCGTTACCAGCCTGGTGCTCAAGGGCCTGTCGACACGCATCGCCAAGGGCGAAATGGCAGCAGCCATCTATTCGGCCAGCGTCGCGATCAGCGTCGGTCTTCTCAATGCCGCCTGCATGACCCCGTCGGTCTGACGGCAGCCTTGAACAAGGAGACTCACGATGAGACGTAGTTCAGTAAAACTGGTACTCGCCGGTGCACTGCCGCTGGCCCTTGCCGGGTGTGGCCCGTCCGAGAAAAAGGACACCGTCAACGCCAAGGCCAACTTCAGTTCGGTGCAGGAATGCGTCGATGCCAAGGTGCCGGTGAATATCTGTTCGGATGCCTACATGCAGGCGCTGTCCGATCATCGCCGCATTGCGCCGACCTATGATGACAAGGCGTCCTGCGACGCGGACTTCGTACCGGATTATTGCCAGGTCACCTCTGACGGCAAGTACATGCCCAAGCTCGGCGGCTTCGAACTGGGCTTTTCCGGGCAAGTGCCGAAAGAGGCACTGGACCGTGCCAATCAGGAAGTCAACCAGTCTGCTCCGGCAGGCATGAGTGGCACCACCGGGCTGATGGCCGGGCTGCTGATCGGCAATCTGCTCAGCAACGGCTTCGGCAATAACCGCTATTACTCGCAGCCCATCTACCAGACGCGCGATGATCGAGGCGGTTATTACAGCTCGTCGCTGCCCAGTCAGATCGATCGCGGCAAGACCTTCGGCCGTTCCACCCAGGCGCAATCCAGCCCGGATCGCAGCTACGGCAGGAGCACCCTGGGGCGCAATCTGGGCAGCTCTGGGTCCGGCTCGTCTTCGGTGTCATCGACCATCTCGCGCGGCGGCTTCGGCAGCCAGGCTTCGGCACGCAGTGGCTGGGGCGGCAAGAGCAGCAGTGGCAGCAGCAGTTTCGGAGGCTGACGGTTCGCGGCATGAAAAAGATCAGCATCGAGGAACGTCCGGACTGGCGCACGACCGCCGAACGTGAAGGCTTCAACTTTCACACTATCGACGGCGAGCGTTACTGGGACGAGCGCGGGTATTACCTGTTCAGCGAACAGCAGATTACCCGCGATCTTGAAGCGCCCACCCAGGAACTTCACCAGCTGTGCATGGACGCCGTGGCGCGCGTGGTGGACAGCGAAGCGCTGCTCCATCAACTGGCGATTCCGGAAGCGTTCTTCGACCTGATCCAGACCTCGTGGAAGGAGGGACACCCGCATCTGTACGGGCGCTTCGATTTTGCCTACGACGGTACGGGCCCGGCAAAGATGTACGAAATCAATGCCGATACGCCGACCAGTCTGATGGAAGCCGGGGCGGTGCAACTGCTCTGGCTGGAAGAGCAGATGGCGCGCGGCGTGTTGCCTGCGCATGCCACCCAGTTCAACTCGATTGCTGAGGATCTGGTTCGGGCCTTTGCCGAGTTTTCCGGCACGAGTCCGTTCTACTTTTCGGCGATGTCCGGTTCCATCGAAGACCGGGGCACTACCGATTTCCTGCGGCGTATGGCAGCACACGTCGGCATCGATGCGAGGCATATCGATATCGAAGACATCGGGCTCGGCGCTGATGGGCGTTTTGTCGATCTGGACGGGCGCTGGATCGAGCGCCTGTTCAAACTGCACGCGTGGGAGCATATCTTTCATGAGGAATTCGGCCAGCACGTGTCAGCCAGCGGCACTCAGTTTGTCGAACCCGCGTGGAAGGCGATTCTCAGCAACAAGGGGATTTTGCCGTTGTTGTGGCAGTTCAACGAAGGTCATCCGAACCTGCTGCCTGCGCATGTCGACCACGAGCCGAGCAAAGCGGTCCCCAAAGGCTGGGTGCGCAAACCCTACTTTTCCCGTGAGGGTGCCAACATTGAAATGCGTACGCCCGGCGATCAGGTCATCTCGGTCGATGGGCCTTATACCGATGCGCCCTACATTCTGCAGGCGTACTCGCCGCTTCCGCGATTTGGCGACAGCTACACGCTGATCGGCTCCTGGGTCATCGGCGATCTTGCGTCAGGGATCGGTATTCGTGAAGACGACAGCCTGATCACCAAGGACACCAGCCGCTTCCTGCCACACGTGGTTATCGACTGAGCGCTGCCTGTCGTCACACGGTGTTACTGGCTTGAAGCACGTAACACTCTTTTTGTTACCACACGTTCATATACCCGCCAATAAGCCGCCATAACGAGCGGCCTTGTTAGCATGCTGTCTGACAATCAAACAGGCGGTGTCGTTGTTTTTAATTCTGGTCATAACGCGGGAGCACGACGTTTCAGATCTGTACCTTATATAAGTTGTGATCTGTTCTTTATTGCCTGTTGGCATTCACGTTGCATTACTGTGGGCCATTCCGGGTGCCTGCTTCATGAATGTTTAACAGCGTGTTGTTCATTCTTTTTTATTTTGTGAAGTTTCCTACGGACGTATACCCGATAGACAAACTGTTCGCGGGAAGAATACGTGGGTCACTCGGTCTGCCTGTCAAACAACTGTTTATTGGCCGCGCGTCAATAACCGGTGTCGCCCCGACAAAACGCTGTTTATAGCAGAACTATTACAGGCCAGGACGCCATACATGCGTCCCGACGTGGCCATGCAAGGAGAGCCCAGATGCTCATGAAACAACTGCTGGGCGGCGCGCTGACGCTGCTGTTCGCGATCAACACCTGCCAGGCAGTCGATACCACGTTGCTCGGGAGTCGTTTGACCCCGCTGGGAGGCGAGATGGCAGGTAATGCCACGGGGACCATTCCGCCCTGGACGGGCGGAATCACCCGGCCCCCGCCCGGATACAAGGGCTCGGGCACTCGGCATGTCGACCCGTATACCGCTGACAAGCCCCTGTTCACCATCACTCACGCCAATATGCAGCACTATCGCACGCGCCTGACGCCTGGGCAGGTGGCGATGTTCGAAACCTACCCCGACAGCTACCGGATGCCGGTATACCCCACGCGACGTTCCGGATCGGCGCCGCAATGGGTGTACGACAACACCCGCCGCAATGCGCAGAAAGCCCGATTGATCGGCGGTGGCAATGGTTTTGTCGATGCCTACGGCGGCATTCCATTTCCGCTTCCGGAAAAGGGCATTCAGGCCGTGTGGAACCACATTGCCCGGTATCGCGGCCATTATGCGGTGCGACGTACTTCGGAAGTTGCGATACAGCGCGACGGCAGTTTCAAGCTGAACACGTCGCGTCAGGAAGTGCTGTTTCGCTTCTATGATCCTGCGGGCAGCTTTGCCAGTCTGGATAACGTGCTGTTTTATTACCTGTCGTTTACCCAGTGCCCGACGCGCATGGCCGGTTCTGCCGTGCTGGTCCATGAAACACTGGACCAGATTCAGGAGCCGCGGCAGGCGTGGACCTACAGTGCGCGGCAACGTCGGGTGCGCCGCGCGCCCAGTCTGGCTTACGACATGCCGATCCCAGCCTCTGAAGGCTTGCGCACGGCTGACGACACCGACATGTTCAATGGCTCGCCGGATCGTTACGACTGGAGGTTACTGGGCAAACGCGAGATTTATATTCCCTACAACAACTACCGCATTTCCAGCCCCGACATTACCTATCGGCAATTATTGCAGGTGGGTCATCTCAACCCGGCCTATACGCGCCATGAACAACATCGTGTATGGGTGGTGGAGGGCACGCTCAAACCGACCGCGCGTCATGTCTACTCAAGACGCACGCTGTACCTGGACGAGGACAGTTGGCAGGCCGCAATCGTCGATCAGTACGATGCCCGGGGGCAGTTGTGGCGCGTCTCCATGGCGTACCTGAAGAACTACTACGAACTGCCGACGACCTGGTCCGCTCTGGACGTCTTCCATGACCTGCAGGCCCGGCGTTATCACGTACAGAACCTCGACAATCAAGAGCCTGGCACCAGTGATTTCTCTCAACCGGCGCCCAGCGTGAACGCCTTCAAACCAGCGGCCTTGCGGCGCAGAAGCATTCGCTGACCGGCGTCTGGTCAATCTGCCCGATCAACCGTCGTTATGTTTCATC
Source organism: Plantibacter cousiniae (nom. nud.) (assembly GCF_977070315.1). Taxonomy (NCBI): domain Bacteria; kingdom Bacillati; phylum Actinomycetota; class Actinomycetes; order Micrococcales; family Microbacteriaceae; genus Plantibacter; species Plantibacter cousiniae (nom. nud.). Next base: position 29,902 of record NZ_CDRVEU010000005.1, read on the forward strand.
AATCACATTCAACACGCTTAACAAAAGATAACGACATGTCGATTGTCAGGCATTTGCAAAGCTGCCTAGGATGGCTGAGCTTCCAGACAGGTAACGCCATAGCGCTGCGGGCGTCGACATCGATACGAGTTGTCCGGCACCCGCACCCGATAACAGCCACCTGATAATAATAAGAGCGGAAAAGTCCATGCGTGAGTCCTTCCATCGTCGCACCCGGTTATGTGCGGGCATGTCCCTGGCTGTCGTTGCGTCATCCCTGTTTGCGCTGCCAGCCATGGCCGGTTCCGAGGCGCTAGCCACTGCCGTTGCTGCAGACGCTCCTATTTATGCCATCGAGTCGACCAAAGCCTCTCGCACGTTGTTGCTGGACGTCGCCCATGCGGGTGCGCGGCTGGTCGCGGTGGGTGACCATGGGCATATTCTGCTTTCCGATGATCAGGGCAAGACCTGGAGTCAGGCCCGCGTGCCTACCCGGCAGTTGTTGACGGCCGTGTTTTTTGTGGATGAACAGCACGGTTGGGCGGTCGGTCACGACGCGCAGGTACTGGCGAGCAGCGATGGCGGCAAGAGCTGGAGCAAGCAGTTCGAGGACTTGAAGCGCGAGGCTCCGCTGCTGGATGTCTGGTTCAAGGATCTCGACAACGGTTTGGCCATCGGTGCCTACGGCCTGCTGCTGAGCACGGCCGATGGCGGGCAGCACTGGGAAGATGTCAGCGACCGGCTGGACAACGAAGACCAGTACCACTTGAACGGCATCACTCAGGTCAAGGACGCCGGCCTGTTCATCGTCGGCGAAGCGGGCAGCATGTTTCGCTCCCGCGACGAGGGGCAGACCTGGGAGAAAATCGACGGCCCTTATCAAGGCTCGTTATTCGGTGTGGTCGGCACGGCTCAGCCGTCCACGCTGCTGGCCTATGGTCTGCGCGGCAATCTGTTTCGCTCCAGCGATTTTGGTGACAGCTGGCAGCCCGTCGAACTGAAGGGTGCGCGCGGGCCGATCGAGTTCGGGCTGGCAAGTGCCACGCTGCTGGCCGATGGCTCGCTGGTGCTGGTCGGCAACGGCGGCAGTGTCATGCGCAGCACCGACGACGGTGAAACATTCGCGGTCTTCAATCGACCTGATCGCATCTCGCTGGCCGGGGTCACTGGCAATTCTCAAGGCAATCTGATTTTGGTCGGGCAGGGCGGCGTTCGCCTCACCTCGCCGACGGGCGCCGATACCACCCAACAATAAGACCTTTCAGGGCGGGGATATTCAGGCATGAACACGCACCAGCACGCGCAAGATCCGGATGAAAAGGCAACCTTCCTCGAACGCCTGATTTTCAACCATCGCCCGGCAGTCATCATCCTCTGCCTGCTGGCCAGCCTCTTTCTGTTCTGGCAGGCCACGCAGGTGCGGCCTTCCACCAGTTTCGAGAAGATGATTCCGCTGTCCCATCCGTTCATCCAGAACATGATGGAACACCGCAACGATCTGGCGAATCTGGGTAACACCGTTCGTATCTCGGTAGAGGCCAAGGAGGGTGACATCTTTTCCAAACCGTACATGGAGACGCTGCGTCAGATCAGCGACGAGGTGTTCTACATTCCTGGCGTTGACCGTTCTGGCCTGAAATCGCTGTGGAGCCCGAGCGTACGCTGGACCGAAGTGACGGAGGAGGGCTTTGCCGGAGGCGAAGTGATTCCGCAGAGTTACAACGGTTCGGATGAGAGTCTGGATCTGTTGCGCAACAACATACTCAAGTCCGGACAGGTCGGGCGGTTGGTGGCCAACGATTTCAAATCCAGCATCATTGATGTGCCGTTGCAGGAGTCCTACCCGGATCCGGCAGACCAGGGCAAGTTGCTGGCGCTGGACTATCAGCAGTTCTCGCACCAGCTTGAAGAGAAGATCCGCGACAAGTATCAGGCGCAAAACCCGAACATCAGGATTCACATCGTCGGCTTCGCCAAGAAAGTCGGCGACCTCATTGATGGCCTGTTCATGGTGGTAATGTTCTTTGGCATCGCCTTTCTGATCACGCTGGTGCTGTTGATCTGGTTCACCCGCTGTCTTCGCAGCACCATCGCCGTGCTGATCACCACGTTGATTGCGTTGATCTGGCAACTTGGGCTGATGCACGTCGTGGGGTTCGGTATTGACCCGTACTCGATGCTGGTGCCGTTCCTGATCTTTGCCATCGGCATTTCCCATGGCGTGCAGAAAATCAACGGTATCGCCTTGCAATCCAGCGAGGCCGACAACGCCCTGACCGCTGCAAGGCGGACGTTTCGTCAGCTGTTTCTGCCGGGCATGATCGCGATTCTGGCCGATGCGGTCGGCTTTATCACGCTGCTGATTATCGACATCGGGGTGATTCGCGAGCTGGCCATCGGCGCTTCCATTGGTGTGGCAGTGATCGTGTTCACCAACCTGATCCTGCTGCCGGTGGCGATTTCCTACGTGGGCATCAGCAAGCGGGCGATCAATCGCAGCAAGCAGGATGCGGTGTCCGAGCATCCGTTCTGGCGCTTGCTGTCCAACTTTGCCAGCCCAAAGGTTGCGCCGGTCTCCATTGTGCTGGCGCTGCTGGCCTTCGGTGGCGGGCTCTGGTACAGCCAGAACCTGAAGATCGGCGACCTGGACCAGGGCGCGCCGGAGCTGCGTCCCGATTCACGCTACAACAAGGACAACGCGTTCATTATCAGTCATTACTCCACCAGTTCGGACGTGCTGGTGGTGATGGTCAAGACGCCACCAGAAGGTTGCTCGGCCTATCCAACCATGTCAGCGATCAACGAACTGGCCTGGAAGATGGAAAACACCCAGGGCGTGCAGTCGGCCATTTCGCTGGTGACGGTGTCGAGACAGATGATCAAGGGCATGAACGAGGGCAACCTGAAATGGGAGAGCCTGTCGCGCAACAAGGACGTGCTGAACAACTCCATTGCCCGCGCCGACGGCCTGTACAACAACACCTGTTCGCTGGCGCCCCTGCTGGTGTTCCTCAACGACCACAAGGCCGAAACCCTCGACCGGGCGGTGCATGCAGTGCAGGACTTCGCCAGGCAGAAGGACACGCCGGACCTGCAATTTCTGCTGGCCGCCGGCAATGCCGGGATCGAGGCCGCGACCAACGAGGTCATCAAGCAGTCCGAGCTGGTCATTCTGGTGCTGGTCTACCTCTGCGTGGCAGCGATGTGCATGATCACCTTCCGCTCATGGGCCGCTACGCTGTGCATCGTCCTGCCACTGGTGCTGACCTCGGTACTGGGCAACGCCCTGATGGCGTTCATGGGCATCGGCGTCAAGGTCGCGACCCTGCCGGTTGTGGCGCTGGGAGTGGGGATTGGTGTCGATTACGGCATTTACATCTACAGCCGCCTGGAAAGCTTCCTGCGCGCCGGTCTGCCGCTGCAGCAAGCCTATTACGAAACCCTTAAGTCCACCGGCAAGGCCGTGCTGTTTACTGGTCTGTGCCTGGCCATTGGCGTGTGCACCTGGATCTTCTCGGCAATCAAGTTTCAGGCCGACATGGGCCTGATGCTGACCTTCATGCTGCTGTGGAACATGTTCGGCGCACTGTGGCTGCTGCCCGCGCTGGCACGGTTTCTAATCAAGCCGGAGAAGATAGCGGGGAAGGTGGGCAATTCGCTATTTTCACATTAAGACACACATGAGGTTATCCAGCCTCTTCTTGGTGAAGTGTCTTCGCTCTGTGCCGAACGTTTCGCAACGCGCGGCTGCTTTTATTGATCGGCTTGTGTCAGGTCAAGGTTGCCTTGCCCTGTAAAAGGGGGACAGCGGGATGAGAAAAGGCGCGAAGAATAGAGTTTTTAGGGTGATAGAGTTAAAGTTTTTATGAGGCGCCTATCAGAAATATCAAGGTATTGTTCTGTGGGGTGGAGCTGTTAGTGTGCGGCTTAATAAGATGTCGTAAGAAATATTATAATCGCGCAAAGTGAGTATCAGTGTGCAGGCAAAGTGCCGGTATTCAAAGTCTGAGAGTTACTTAAGTTGCGTGAAGGGTGGGGCGTAGTTATCATGATTTGCATGGGCTTCTCACTTGAGAAGTAGCCATTTCAAATGGTTCATGGAGTAGAATGATGGCACTTTCATTGCGCAGCGATATGTTTGGCCATGAAAAAAGCACCGGCATACAAAAGCTGGAATGGGAGTTCGAACAGAGTGCAAGTGAGCGGGGTGTTCATCACTATGCCTATTTTTTTTATCATCACACGCCAGCCTTACAGCAACATGGCTTTGTTCTGGTCAGCGGTCCGGAGGCAGGGGAAAAGAACAGTCATTGTGCGGAGCGGCAGGTCGTAGCGGATACGGTTCGGGGCGTTGCTTGCTCTCAGCCACTATTTACCGGGTTACTGAACAGGCCTGTATCATCAAATGACCGTGGCGAAATGATCGACGCCGGTACCACCTCTGACGGGATGACGGCGTTCTACCTCGGCGAAGAGAAGGCATTCAGTTTACTTCGGTTTGCAAATAAAGAAGCCGGAACAGGGAATGCGCAAGGCGAGTACAGTCTTGCGACGGAGGTGAAGTCGCTGGTTCGTGAGTTTCATCATAAGTTGACGGGCCTGGTCATGGGCTTGAATGAATCGGACGAAAACTTCACTATCACGGACCGTGAAAAGGAAGTGTACATCTGGACGGCAATAGGCAAGACCTGTAATGAAATTGCCGTCATTCTAAATATATCCAAAAGAACCGTGGATTTTCACATTTCCAATGTGATCTCGAAGTTGGGTGTCCGAACCAAACTTCAGGCTTGCATACAACTGACCAAGATGGGCATTTTGTAAGGGACGGTGCTAGCCTTGACGACCGCCCTGAGTGGCAGGTCGCAAAGGCCATTAAAGCGTTGAGTGAGCCTCGGCTCTTTGTGCGCGATTCCGATACAGCGCGGGTTCGATCGGAATACTTATGGACAACCTGCAGTGGAACGCGACGGCTACCGGTTATCGCCTGTTGTTGCCTGCGTACCTTCGCGCGTCGACTGCTCGTACCGCGCCTGATGCGCAGTGTTGTGCTGAGAATGACGTTTGTTTTGCAGGCGATAAATGTTCAGTATCTGGCGTATGACCGATTGCCTGTCGCGACGACCCGAGATGATGCCACCCTTGACCTGATTGACTGCAGCATAGCTCGGGTCCTGCAGAAGAATGCAGTGCGCATTGTACAGATTCCAGTAGGGGATGCCTGCAAACAAGTGATGAGTGAGATGCAGGTTGTCTCCATGCATGCCGATAAACAGCCTCTCCCACCAGGAGGGGAAACGGTTGCGGGTGATACGCAAGGCCTCCCGTTCCTTGCCGAACAATCCAAAATGTTCAGAAACCTCTGACAGCCAACCGATGACCTGAAAAGCCGTGAGGTAAGGAACGAGCCAGAACATCAGGTAACCGTACAGGCCTGTGGTGGCGTAGAACAACGAGAATAAAACAGCGTGTACTGCGATGAGGGTCAGCGCTTTGCGAGGGGACTTGAACAGTGCGCCCAACCGATGAATGACAAGGTAACGCAGGTAGCTGAATATATTCAGGAGCAGCACGGTTTTAAGCAGATGGTTAAACATGAAGTCAAACCGATCTACGGTCGCCTGCAGTCCAGAATCGATATAGTAACGGTAGTCCGGGTCTTTGTCGGCGTCACCGAGATGATGGTGATGCAGGTGCACGTGCGAATGTCGATAAGCTTCGTAATCCTGAAAGATGGGTAAGCCGGTTAGATAGTGGCCAATGGCATAACTTAGGGAACGGCTTTGAGTCAGGGTTAAATGGGCTGCTTCATGAACAAGAGAGGCGAGTGCGCGTTGCCTTGAACCGATAATTAGCACGCTGAGGGGATAAGCATACAACGACCATTGGGTGAGTGCGACAGCGGAAGCAATGACAATAATATCCCCCGACCAACCCAGTAGCCATCGCCAGTTATTCTTTTTGTAAAGACGCATGAGTTCAAATTTGAGTGCATCGTTACAGTGAAATCTTTGGACGGTTTGCATCGTTTACCTCGACAGGTTGTGCTCTGCAATGCGTTGTTATTAGGGCGTTATATAGACTAGGAAGGTTGGGGGGGCTGCGTAAGCTGTTATTTTTCACAGGTAGACGGTTACAGGGTGTATGTGTTTTTTTTGAAAGAAGTCAATCGTCGTTAACAAAATCTCTTGCATCGGTTTTTTTACGAGGTTGATGTCACCTGATTAATATGTTACCTGAGGCCGTCATGAACAGTTTTGAGAAAAATAATACCGCACCGTCACGCTCTCAAGATCTCGCTAAGCGGGCCGGCGTACAGCATATAACCGGTACGGAAGGGCCACTCTCCATGTCTCAGGAACAGGCCTGGTTTCTTGAGACGTTAGTACCAGAAAGTATCGCTTATAATTTTCAGGCCATGCTGAATATTCGCGGCGACCTTGATATCAACGCGCTTGAACTGGCGCTGAGTATGGTGGTTGAGCGTCATCAGTCACTCTCCACTGTTTTCGATGAGGTTGACGGGGAGCCACGGCAAACTATTCAGGACGCCTGGCCCGTGAACATCCCGATCGTTGACCTGTCTGCCAGCAGTGAAGCGGTACGGCAGACCTACATGAATTCTATTATAAAAGCTGAAATAGCCCAGAAAATCCAAGTGGCGAAACTTCCGCTGATTCGATGGGTGCTGTTCAAATTCAGTGACCAATTCCACTCATTGCTGCACATCGAACACCACCTCATTCATGACGGCTGGTCATTTCGGCTGTTTCTCAAAGAGCTCAATCATTTTTACAACGAACAAAAGGGCCGTGTTAATCAAGAGCCCCTTGAGCCGGTGATCCAGTTTATCGATTACTGCCAATGGGAGCGCGACTGGCTGGATTCGGCTCAAGGTCGTCAAGGCCGAGACTTCTGGTACGGTCGTCTTGAAACCTGGCCTGCCTACACGCATTCGCCGTTTCCTGCACCGAAGGGTGGGCAAGCGGCGTTGGATTTTGTCGGCAGTTCCGTGTCGGTACCGTTGCCCGGTGGGTTGATCAGCGCACTTCAGGCGTATGGCTCGAAGAATAAATCCACCCTGTTCGAGACTATGTTTTCACTGTTTGCCTGTGTAGTAGCGGCGCGTTCGGGTCAGACGCAACAACTGATCGGTACCGCCGTCGCCAACCGCGACCTGCCGGGTATCGAAAACACCATCGGTATGCTGGTCAACATGTTGCCGCTGCGCATCGACATTGACGCGAACACGCCCTGGGCACCTCTACTGGCAGCCGTGAAAGAAGAAATCCGCACGGCCTGTTTGCAGTCGCATGTGCCGTTTTCCACCATGGTTGCCGATCTGAGCCCGGAGCGTTTAACTCAGCAGTTACCTTACATTCAGGTTGCTTTCAGTTTTCATAACTCCATGTCCCGCACCCTGGACTTTGCGGACATTGATGTCGAGGTGGTGGAGGGCTTGGCAAACGGTTCTGCGAAATTCGACCTCAATGTCATTTGCGTTTTCGATGACGAGGTTAACCCGGCCGCTGGCGGTCGTTTCATGCTTGAGTACTCCACCGCTGTCGCCAAAGAGGCAGATGTCGTAGCGCTTATGGATGATTTCCTCCATCTGGCAAGCGCCTGGCTCGAGCAACCGGCAGAAAGCCTCGCCAATGTACGCAAGTCTGCTGTCCTTGCCGCAGGCGGTACTTCTGTCAGTCCTGGCGTAGAGTTCTGGAAACAATCTCTCGACCTCGAAGCCTCGGGTCTTCTGGCTGACCATGCGCTTAATCGCGTTGTCAGCGGGCCACTTGTGCGTCATGAAATCCCATTGTCGGATGAAAGCCTTGCACGCCTGTTTCAAGCGTGTGAACAGCGCCGCATTGAACCTGAAGTAGCGCTTTTTTCTATCTATGCCGTTGTCATGGCACGTTATGGCGGGCATCAAACCGTCGTGGCTGGTCTTGGTACCGCTGCCGATGGACAGCGTCTGGCCACACCGTTGCCACTCAAGCTGACGCTCACTGCGCACGATACATTTGCCGATGTCTTCCTGCGCACACAACAGCACTGCGAGCAGGCTCGTCAGTGGCACGCATCTTCCGCACAGAGCCTGGAAAAAGCGCTCGATGACAGTGTTGCGGCATCGGGAAGAGCGCCACAGTCATTAATACAGTCGGTATTCTGCAACGGCCTGTCCGCGCGTGCAGAGCAGGGAAGTGCTTCGGGCAGTCTGCATCCGCCCATCGAATTCGTCCTGGACTGTTCCGGCACAAAGGCTTCGTTGTCACTCGGCTATGCCGCTGACCTGTTCACTCAGGAAACAGCGACATCAATGGCCGGGCATTATGTCCAGCTGCTGGAAAAGGCCGGTGAGTCACTTGACGAGACGTTGGCACAAAGCCTGTCGGCCCAGCACCAGGCTGCCATTCAGGCACAGTGTGAGGGGCTTGCTTCGACCTACCCTGAAACGTCCCTGCACGCCATCGTCGAGGCATTTGCGGCCACACAGCCCGAAGCCATCGCTGTGCGGTGCGGGGAGGCAGTGCTGACGTACGCTCAGCTCAATGAGTCCGCCGACAAAATTGCCGACATATTGCTTCGCAAGGATGTGCAGCCCGGTGATGTCGTCGGTATCTGCATGATGCGCTCCGAGTGGCAGGTTGCAGCGCTCTTGGGCGTACTCAAAGCCGGTGCGTGCTACCTCTCGATCGACTGTGCGTCGCCTGCCGAGCGTCGTGACTGGCTGCTGGAAGAGGCGGACGTCAAGTGGGCACTGATCGATGAGAGTGCTCCGCCTCTACGTGATGCAACCTCAACGCTGTTGATCGGGCAATTGTTGACTGAGCAGGATGACCTGCGCGTGTCGCCACTGGTCAAGCCTGTCGTCAGCGCCGATGCTCACTGCTATTACATGTTCACATCGGGTTCCACAGGCACTCCGAAAGCCACTGCCAGTACCCACCGCGCGGTCGTGAGTCTGGTCAAGGGGACGGACTATATCGATATCAATGGTGACGACCGCTTCCTGTTTTTCGCGCCCCTCGCCTTCGATGCATCGACCTTTGAAATTTGGGGTGCCTTGCTGAACGGCGCGCAGTTGGTGGTTCAGCCTGGAGAAGCCGGCGGGCTGGATGACCTGGCACACACACTGGAAAGCCAGCAGGTCAGCGTACTCTGGCTGACGTCCGCATTGTTCCAGGAAATGGTCGATCAGTATCCTCATGCGATGGCTGGCGTCAGACATGTAGTGACCGGCGGTGACGTTGTTTCACCGCAAAGCATGCGCAGTTTTCTGGCACAGTCCACCGGGACGCTCACCATCGGGTACGGCCCTACTGAAGGTACGGTGTTTACCACTGCCTACAGCATGGACAAAGTCGAACAAGTGACTGACAAGCCTCTGATCGGATGGCCAATTGCACAGGCCGATGCCTACATCGTGGATGTTTTCGGGCAGCTTGCCGAGCCAGGTGTTCCAGGAGAGTTATTTATCGGCGGCACAGGTATCACCGGCGCCTACCTCAAGCGTCCGGAACTGAGCCAGGAGCGTTTTGTGACACTGAAGAGGTTCCCCGGCAAAACTCTCTTCCGCACCGGTGACCTGGCGCGCTGGACCCAGAGCCGCGGTATCGAGTTTCTGGGGCGCAGTGACAGCCAGATCAAGATCCGTGGCTTGCGCATAGAGCCTGGTGAGGTTGAGCAGGCGATACGTCAATTGCCTGGTGTCACGGCGTGCTCGCTGATTCTGCGCACACTGAATCTTGATAAGCAACTCGTTGCCTTTGTCAGTCTGGACGGGACCATTGCACTGGATGAACAACAGATTCGTGTAGCGCTAAGGGATCGCCTCCCCGACTACATGGTGCCTGCCGAAGTGCATGTGATCGAGCAACTGCCGGTCAATGCGAGCGGCAAAGTCGACAAGCGTGCATTGCTTGAACTGGCGACTCAAAACGGCCGTGCAAGAGTCACCAGCGAGCGACCGTCGACGGCTCTGGAAAAATCCATTGCCGAGGTCTGGGCGCAAATCCTCAATGTGCCGGAAGTGGGTAGAAACGAAGACTTCTTCTCCATCGGCGGGCATTCGCTGGCCGGCATGCGGATCATGTCGCGGCTGAGCAAGCAATTCGGCAGTCGTCTGTCGCTGAATCTGCTCTTTGAGTATCCCAGCGTCGAGACGCTTGCAGGTGCTATCGAGCGCTCGACCGAGCCGTTGACCGCCTGACCGCTTACCGGCGCGTGGTGGGTAGTAAAAATACCCCCGCGCGCTTTCTCGCCTCTCAGCCCCCCAATTTAACCCGTCCTCGCAGCGACATCGTTCGCTGTCGAGGTGGAGATGGTCATGTCCCAAAAAAAAACGGTCACTTCAACCACCGGATCCGCTGTCAGGAGTCCGACCCCGGCAGCCCGGGGGTTTCTGAATTTATCGCCTGCGCAAAAAAGCCTCTGGTTCATGCACCAGATGGAAGATGCGAGCGCCACATACAATGTGCCTTTCGCGCTGCGCATTGACGGGGCGCTGGATTGCGCAGCCCTTGAGCGGGCGGTGGACAGTGTCTATCAGCGCCAGACTGCACTGCGCTATCGTTTTCCCTGTATCGATGGGCAACCGGTCATTCGCCTTGTCAACGAGCAACTGTTGACTCGCAAAGTTGACCTGCGAGCCGAGCCGGACAGCGAAGCTGCGCTGAAAGCGTTCGAGCAAAGCGAAGCCCGTTATGTTTTCGATCTTGAGCATGAAGCGCTTCTGCGCGCGACGTTGCTGCACTGTGCGACCGACGAGCATGTTCTGTTGATCAATGTTCATCACATCATTTTCGACGGTTGGTCGATGCAGATCTTCCTCTCTGAAGTGGCCTCAGCCTATTCGGCGCTGGTGCAGGGCAGCGAGGTGAACGTCGAGCCGTTGAACTTCGACTTTGGCGACTATTTAAGTCTGAGCCCATCGAGCGCTGAGCGAGATCCCGATATTGCTCACTGGCAGCAGCGATTGGCCGGTGCGCCTCCGGTATTGCCACTACCGCTGGATGACAAGCGTCCTGCCGTTCAGCGTTACGCGGGGCAGCGTTGTCATTTTCAAGTGCCTGCAGCCGTCTCGGACGCGCTGAAAAAACTGGCCAAGGACTGTCGCGTCACGCCCTATATGGTAGGGCTTGCGGCTTTTTCCGTGCTGCTGTATCGCTATACGCAAGAGGCGGATCTGGTCATCGGATCGCCGATGTCGAATCGGCAATCCGCTGATCTGGAAGGCGTGATCGGTTTCTTCGTCAATACGCTGCCAAACCGGATCGATGCATCGGGTTCTCCTTCTTTCGTCGAGTTGCTCAAAAGAGTTCGCGCCTCGGTGCTCGATACATTCGAGCATGCCCATGTGCCTTTCGATCAGATTGTCGAGGCCATTCAGCCCCCGCGCTCTTTGAGCCATGCGCCGGTGTTTCAGGTGCTGTTCGATATGGCCAACGAGGATTTTTCGGTCGAGCTGGAAAACCTGCGCACTCGCGTTTATACGCTCGACTCCTGCACCGCCAAATATGACCTGAGTCTGACCCTGGCACTGACTGCGCGCGGCATGAGCGGCGCGGTCGAGTATGACACCGCATTGCTGGATGAGACCGCAGTGCAGGGGATGATCGATAGCCTGCTGATCATTATGGAGCAGGTGTCGCGCAACCCGGACGGGGCTATTGACGATTTTTCGCTGTTGTCTGACGAAGCCGTGGAGCAGGCGCTGCGCTTGGCTAATCATCAGCCGGCAGCGCCGCAAGCGCCTTTTGCACCTTTCCATCAGTGGTTCAAATGCAGTGCCGCGCAGTGGGGCGAGATGGATGCGCTGATTTATGCGGACCGTCGATACAGCTATGCGCAACTTGATGCAGAGGCCCGGGTACTGGCGGGTCATCTGCATGCTGCCGGTGTTCGTCATGGTGACCGGATCGCGGTAGTGCAACGCTATGGCCCAGAGGTCATCGTCGCGTTACTGGCGGTGCATCAGGTGGGCGGTATTTATGTGCCGCTCGCAATCGACGATGCGCGTCATGCGGATCTGCTCAAGGACATCGAGCCCAGACTGGTCCTGACGCTGCGCGCCTTTCAGAAGCAACTGCAGGACTATCCGTGCCTGCTGCAGGATGATTTGCCGCAGACCACCGGCACGCTGCTCGAGAGCGAATTCGAGGGGCGCAACACGCAACCGGAAGACATCGCCTACATCATTTTTACCTCCGGCTCTACCGGTCGTCCCAAGGGCGTCAGTGTCTCTCACGGCAGTTGGGTAAGCCTGCTCCAGGCCTTGGAGCAGACTTACGGTCAGACCGAGCCGGGTGTTACTGGCATTTTGCAAATGGCCAATTTCACGTTTGACGTATTCATGAGCGATGTCGTCCGCGCGCTGGCGGTTGGCGCGCGGTTAATCATGTGTCCTCGGCAGAGTCTGGCTGACCCTGAACGACTCTATGAGCTGATCACAGCTGAACGGGTGACGTTGCTCGAGTTCGTGCCTGCGGTCCTGCGGCAGATGATTCGTTACCTGGAAGAGACCGCACGGCGTCTGGATACCCTGCATACACTCACCTGCGGTGCGGACGTGTGGTTTGTCCACGAGTATCGGAAAATGCAGACGCTGTGTGGACCGCATACCAGGGTTGTCAGTGTTTACGGAGTCACCGAGGCAACCTGCGAAAGCGCCACGTTCGAGCCCGATGCAGGGTGGTATGACTCTGAGCGCAGCTTGCCTATCGGCGGTCCCTTGCCTAACACCTCCCTGTACCTGGTCGACGCAACGCTGAATCTGGTACCGCGTACTGTCCCCGGCGAATTGTTGATTGGCGGCGGCGCGGTGGCGTCCGGTTACATGAATCGCCCTGAATTGAACGAGAAGAGCTTCCTGACAGGTTCGTTCTCGGCTAGCGGACGGTTTTTACCTGGCATCGGCAAACAGCGGTTCTATCGCACCGGTGATTTGTGTCGGCACATGCGCGACGGCACCATCGAGTTTTTGGGCCGCAGTGACAACCAGGTCAAAATTCGTGGCTTCCGCATCGAGCTGGGTGAAGTCGAGAGCGTACTCGCCGACCATCCTGATGTGAGTGAATGCGCGGTGGTCACCCGTCAGTCACCAGGTGCCGAGGCCGAACTGATCGGTTATGTGCAAACCCGCGCTACAGCGCAGCAACTCAATGCCTACCTTGGCGAGCGTCTGCCAGGCCATATGGTGCCGCGCCTGTTGGTAGTCTTGCCAGCACTGCCTTTGACCGCAAATGGCAAGATCGATCGCAAGAGCCTGCCTGAGCCCGATTGGGCGCAGGACTCACGCGCTTATGCCGCACCGCGCAACAGTCTGGAAGAACAGCTTGTCGAAGACTGGCAGCAACTGCTCAATGTGCCGCGTATCGGCATTGACGACAATTTTTTCGAGAGTGGCGGGCATTCTCTGCTGGTCACTCAAGTCATTGCGCACATCAAAAAGCGCTTTGGTGTGGCCCTAAGTATTGCAAACCTGTTCGAAGGGCCCACCGTCGCTCAGGTCGCCGAAAAGATCATGCTGAATATGATCCAGATCGCCCAAGGTGCCAGTGTCGCTTCCAGGCCTGCCGCGATCGGACGCAGTAGCGGTATCGAGCGCCAACGTCTCTCGTTTGCGCAACGCCGTCTGTGGTTGACCCAGCACAGTGAGCCGGGCACCGCTTACAACATGCCGGAAATATGCCGTCTGACCGGGCAACTGGATATTCCTGCGCTGGAAGGTGCATTGAATCTGCTACTTGAGCGTCATGAAGTCTTGCGCACGCATTTCACCTGCGAGCTTGAAACGTTTGTGGACGCTCAGGGCCTTACGCAGAAAGAGCCGCTGGTTGTGACAAGTCACGCTGACAGCGCGCGCGTACCGTTCAGGCAGCAAAAAATCGCTCGCGAAGCGCTCTCGGTCACACTGGAGCGGGAGGTGCACACGCCGTTCTTGCTGGACAAGGAACTGCCGATACGCGCGGTGCTTCTGCAGACCGCTTCGGATGAATATGTGCTGTGCCTGACCTTGCATCACATTGCCTACGATGGTTGGTCGAGTGCCTTGCTGCGTCAGGAACTGGCAGCATTTTATCGGCATTTGACGCAAGGTGAGTGCCTCAGGCTTAGCGCACTGGAGGCTCAGTATCAGGACTATGCTGCCTGGCAACGAAATCAACTCGAAAGCGGGGCGTTCGAGGCTCAGCTAGACGCCTGGAAGGCTTCGCTTAAGGACTTGCCGCCGCCTCTGGTACTGCCTGTGCGTTCCAGCCCGCGAGCAGGAAATCCGCTGGCCGGCGACTACGTTGCGCTGACTCTTCCTGGCGATTGCTCGGCAAGGCTCGATCAGCTTTGCCTGCGTCTTCAATGCACGCCGGCCATGGTCATGCACGCCGCGTTCGCGCTGCTATTGCATCGCTACACCGGGCAGGACGACATTTTGATCGGCATGCCATTCTCGGGAAGGGACCATGATGAAAGTGCGAACCTGATCGGGTTCTTCGTTAACCTGCTTCCGTTACGGCTGCGTTTGCGAGGCCCTCTGCGTGTGGCGCAGGTTATCGAGCAGAGTCGCCAGGCCCTGCTTGCCGCCGAGGCAAATCATTCGGTGCCGATCGATTACCTGGCGCAAGTGCTCAACCCGCAGCGGCTGCCCGGCAAGCATCCTTTTTTCCAAGTGGGTCTTGTGGTGCAGAGCACGACGGCCGTACCGCTTACCTTGCCGTACGTGCAATCGGAAGAAATTTCTCTTGCCTCCACTGAGGTGAAGCTGGACCTGATGCTGGAGTTGCGTGCTGTTAAAGGCGAAGGGGTGAGTGGGGTATTCAAATATCGGACGTCACTGTTCGAGCGCTCCGTCATTTCGGGCATGGCAGAGCACTTCCAGTGCCTGCTGGAAAATATGCTGGCCAATGCCGAGCAGACCGTTGCTCAGGTGAAGATGCTTTCTGCAACCGAACATCAGAGGCTGATCAGCCAGTTCAACGACACGTCACGCGACTTCGGCGACGGCGATATCGTCAGCCGTTTTGAACAGCGTGTACGTCAGACTCCGCAGGCTATGGCCCTTCAGTTGCAACAACGCTGCTGGACATACGCGGAACTGGACCGGTTAGCCAACGGCATCGCGCACGCGCTGATAAAGAAGGGTGTGCAAGCGGGTGAGCACATCGGCCTGTTCACTGGACGGCATCCCTATCTGGTGGCAGGCATGCTTGGCATCCTGAAGGCGCGCTGTACCTTTGTCCCCTTGAATCCGCAGGATTCGATGGAAGGTGCGCTGGGCTACATGATCAAAGACGCAGCATTGCGCCGCGTGGTGGGTCATCAAGGCTTGGCACACGAGCTTGCGGCTTTGGGGCTGGAGACGTTGCTGGTCGACGACTTCGAAGGTGCCGAGGGCGAATGGTCTGCTCCGGCCTGCCAGCGTGAGCCTCAGGATCTGGCCTATATTCTTTACACCTCTGGCTCGACCGGGCAGCCCAAGGGGGTGATGGTTTCGCAGCGCAATATCGATAACACCGCGAATGCATTTGCGCGAGCGCTGGAACTGAATGCTCAGTCGCGACAACTGCAGTATTTTTCGCCTGTCTTCGACGGGGTCTGTGGCGAGGTGTTTCCGGTACTGATCAGCGGCGCTACGCTGGTATTTGCCGCCTCTGAACAGCTGCTTCCGGGGCCGGATCTGGTGACGCTTCTGCGCGAGCAACGTATTACTCATCTGCAGATCACGCCGACGGCCCTGCGCTTGCTCCCCCATGCCGAGCTTGCCGAGCTGAAAGTCATTATCAGCGCCGGTGAGGCCTGTCCGGCGAACGTCGCCCAGACCTGGGCAACCGGCAGACGTTTCCTCAATGGTTACGGTCCGACCGAAACGACGGTGTATGCATCTGCCCAGGATTACTGGGATGAACGAGGCGCCTTGGTATTGCGGCCTCTGGACAACGTCAGAATGTATGTTCTGGACCCGTACCTGAACCCTCTGCCCTGCGGTGTACCCGGCGAGCTTTACATTGGCGGGAACGGGGTGGCACAGGGTTATCTGAATCTGGATGAGCGCACTGCGCAAGCGTTTCTTCCAGACCCATATGGTGTTTCACCCGAGGCGCGGCTGTACCGCACTGGCGACTTTGTGGTTCGTCAATTCGATGGAAGCCTGAGCTATGTCGGGCGTATCGATAATCAGGTGAAGGTTCGCGGTTTCCGCATTGAACTGGGCGACGTCGAAGCGCGCTTGAACGCGATAGTCGGGCTTGAGCAGGCGGTCGTGGTCGTTAAACAGGATGACCACGAGCACAAGATCCTGGTGGGGTATTACGTCGGCAAGCCGAGCATTGCACAGGTGCGTGCAGAACTGGCGAAAGTGCTGCCGACACATATGGTGCCGGAGCGTCTGATCTGCTTGCCCGAACTACCGCTTAGCCGTACTGGCAAGGTCGATCGCAAGGCACTCGAAAACCTCGTTGATCAGCGCGCGCAGGAAGGCACTGCGGTCGGTAAGATGCCGACCTCTCCTGCGGTCGTCAGGCCCGCTGGAAAACGCCTGCACAACAAGGTCAGAAAGATCTGGCAGGAAGTACTCGATTGTCAGGAAATCGATTCGGACGACAATTTTTTCGATCTCGGTGGCCACTCGTTACGCATTGTCGAGACGCAAAAACGTTTGAGCGAGCTTTTGCAGGCGCCCGTAGCCATGACAGACCTTTTCGAATACCCGACGCTGCGTGGTCTGGTCGCTCACCTGGAACGCTTGCATGGGCCGCTGCCGGAGGTTCGCCAAGCCAGCGAGGCATCACCTGCCATTGATCCCGGAAATCGTACGCTGGCGGTCGTCGGCATGGCCGGGCGCTTTCCGGGCGCCGCTGACCTGAGCGAGTTCTGGCAGAACCTCACCGAGGGGGTGGAGTCGACCCTTTATTTCAGTGACGAGGTCATGCTCGCGCATGGCGTAAGCCCTGATCTGCTGGAGCGTGCCGATTTCGTCAAGTGTGGCAATCGTCTCGAGGATGTCGACAAGTTCGATGCCGAGTTCTTCGGCTTCTCACCTCGTGAAGCCCAGTTGATGGATCCTCAGCAGCGCATCTTTCTTCAATGCGCATGGACCGCTATGGAAGCCGCCGGTTATGGCGGTTCTCTGAACGATTTGCGCGTAGGCGTATTTGCAAGCGCGAGCACCAGCCATTACTTGCTTGATCACGTTTACCCGAGGCGCCAGGAGCTGCAACTCGAGAACATCCAGTGGCTATTGGGTAACGGCCGCGATTTCATGGCGTCGCGTGTGGCTTACAAACTCAATCTCGCCGGACCTGCGATTACCGTCGAGACGGCTTGCTCCTCCTCACTGGTAGCGGTCCAGATGGCTTGCGAAAGCTTGCTGCGGGGCGAGTCGGATATGGTGATCGTCGGCGGTGCTTCCGTCGAAGCTCAATACTACGGTTACCAGGCGGCACCGGGCAGCATCATTTCCGCCGATGGCCATTGCAGGCCTTTCGATGCGCAGGCCAGCGGCACCACAGGTGGCAGTGGTTGTGCAGTGCTGGTCCTCAAACTGGCTGACAGGGCAATCGAAGATCGCGACCATATTCATGCCTTGATCAAGGGCGGGGCGGTCAATAACGATGGCTCCAGCAAAGTCAGTTATACCGCGCCCAGTGTTCACGGGCAGGCCCAGGTGGTGAGCGCCGCGCTCGATGCAGCGAATATCAGTGCAGGCTCCATTGGTTATATCGAGGCGCATGGCACCGGCACTCGCCTGGGTGACCCGGTAGAAGTCCGTGCGTTGACGCAGGCCTATACCAGCGCTTTGCTAAATTTCACGCCGGGCTTTTGTGCCCTCGGTTCGTTGAAGAGCAACATCGGTCATCTTGATGCGGCTTCATGCGTCGCCGGGCTGGTCAAGGCCATACTTGCCGTGCAGCACGACGTCCTGCCTGCAAGCCTTAACTTCACGCGAGCCAATCCCGAAATTGATTTCAACGACAGCCCTTTTTATGTCAACACGACGTCCCGACCCTGGCCGGCTACGGCCTCGCCACGTCGGGCAGGCGTCAGCTCCTTCGGCATCGGCGGGACCAATGCTCATGTCATTGTCGAGGAGCCTCCGCAGCCGTCAGTGCGCCCGCATGACGATAGCGATTGCTGGTACATACTGCCGTTCTCCGCACGTACCGCTACAGCGCTGGACCATCAGCGTCGGCAACTGATCACCTGTCTGCAGAACCCGGTGGCCGATATACGCGATATCGCCTTCACGCTGGGAGAGGGCCGCACACGATTTGCCTTCAGGGACAGCGTTGTCAGCCAGAGCATTGCCGGAGCCTTGCACGCGCTGCAGACACCTTCGTCCACAGCGCTCATGGAGCGCAGACAGGACCGTCCGATCGTGTTCATGTTCTCCGGGCAGGGTAGCCAGTATGAGGGAATGTTCAAGGGCCTCTACGGCAGTGAGGCGGTATTTCGACAGACAGTTGACCGCTGCACGGTCATATTGAAGCGTTATGGCGTCGACATTCTGGCCAGTCTATACCCGCCAGCGGGTGGCGATACAGCCAACAGTCTGAGCCGTACGGAAATCGCGCAACCGGCACTTTTTGTGGTCGAGTACGCGTGCGCCCTGTTGTTGCAAAGCCGCGGTATCCACCCGCAGGCGCTGATAGGCCATAGCCTTGGTGAACTGGTGGCAGCCTGTTTTGCGGGTGTCTACAGTCTGGAAGACAGCTTGAAGCTGGTTGTCGAGCGGGGCCGCCTGATGCAACGTCAAGCTCCGGGTGCGATGCTTGCCGTTGGCCTCTCTGAAGCAGATTGCGCGCGCTTTCTGGGGCACGGCGTGGAGCTGGCGGCCGTCAATGGGCCGCTGCAATGTGTTCTTGCCGGTGATTTTGAGGCCATTGCGCGGGTCGAGCGACAACTGGCCGAGGAAGGGCTCGTGGGGCGTGTACTGGATACCTCGCACGCTTTTCATTCCCGCATGATGGCTCCTGCTGCGCACGCGTTGAAGGCAGTTGTCAGCGGGTTCTCTGTTCAGTCTCCGACTATCGCGCTCGTGTCCAACCATAACGGTGGCTGGTTCTCGATCGATTCGAGCAGCCAAAGTGATTATTGGGCGTCTCATCTGCTCGATACCGTGCGCTTTTCTGACGGTATCGCGCTGCTTGCCGACGAACTGGAAGACCCGATTTTTCTCGAAGTCGGCCCGGGCCGTGCTCTTCAGAGTGCATTGAAATCCTATGCTGAGCCCTTGTGCGTGCTTGGTTGCACTCGGCATGCACGGGACAGCCGGTCGGACGAGGCGGCGTTGGCGGAAGGCATCGCGTCATTGTGGAGGCAGGGAGCAAGTTTCGGTTGGGCGCAGGCCGCAGGGTGTACAGACGGCGCACGCGTGCCGCTGCCGACTTATCCGTTTGCGCGGTACAGCCACTGGATCGAGGCTGCCGGGACGGTTTCTTCCGCGCAGCACAAGCAACCGTTGTTCCTGCATTGGCAGCGCGTGCAGGGTAACCGTCGGCAGTTCCGATTGAGCCTGTCGCCACAACTCTGGCTGGTGGACGAACATCGCGTTTTCGAAGGAAAGCCAGTGCTTTCAGGCACCGGATGTGTCGAGCTGGTACGCAATGCCTACGCGCGTATGGAAGGCATCGAGTTGATCGAACTGAGTGACGTTTACTTCCCGACCCCTCTGGTTCTGGAAGATGAGCAGGCCTCGCAAAGCGTGCTGATTACATTCAAGGATCACACCGAGAGCACTGAGTTTTTCCTCGAGTCGGTATCGGACGATGGTAACGCTCCGCAGCAGCACAGAATGCTGCACGCGCTAGGTTTCATAAAACGCCACAACCGGGAGCGCCTCGTACTAAAAGGGCTGATGCAGCTTCAGTCCGACCATACTGACTGTCTTGCCGATGAAGTCGAACATGCGGCATTGAACACGCGTCTCGGCTTGTTCGGGCCTCGCTGGAAGTGCTTTCGTTCGATCTGGCTCGGCCAGGATGAGGGGCTGGCGCTTCTGGAACTGGATCAGGTGTTTGCCGCTGACCTTGAGCGCTTTGCGCTGCATCCGGCGTTGCTCGACATGGCGACTGGTTTTCTCTCGATCATGGAAAACAGCACCCGCAGATTACCGTTCCATTATCAGCGCCTGACTATTCATGCACCACTGCGCTCCCGGCTTTACAGCCATGCACGGCGAGTTCGCAGCAATGTCTATGATGTGCAACTGTTCGAAGTCGATAACGACGGCGGAATCGGTGCTCTGCTGGCCGAGGTGATCGGCTTTACTTTGCGCGATGAGCGAGTGGCACCGGACGCGCAGCGCACCGAGCCCTTGGACTGGTGTCAGGTACCAGCATGGCGGCCGGCATTGCCTCCCAGGGGCGACTCGCCGTTACAAGGGCCCTGGCTGGTTGTCACGCGTGGCGTTGCAGCCGATAACAGCATTCTCGCTGCGCTACCGCCGGACAGTGTCTGCATAGGCGATGCAGGTGATTCTGGCGCTACGATCGCGACAATTGCTCGCGGCGACGCACAGGCATATGGACAGCTGTTTAATACACTGGCGACGCAAGATGCCTTGCCGAGCCAGATCATTTACATGGCCGGTAAGACGCAGCTTGCGGAAGGCGAGCACGCCGCCATTACGCTGTTTTCCGATCTTATGGTGTTGGTACAGGCATACATTCCTCATGCGATAAACACCACTGTTCTGTCAGTGGTGACCGAAGGTGCCTGCCAGGTGGATGACGATGAGCCGGTCAACAGCTGTGTAGCAACCTTGTCTGGTGTGGTTCGTACACTTACTTGGGAGCTGCCGCAGATACGCTGCCGTCATTTTGATCTGCCGCTGGCCAACGCGGCCGAGAATGAGATGCTACTGCTTCAGGTACTCCAGCACATCGATCCCGATCAGGCTTCTCCGCTTGCGCCGACTCTGGCCTTGCGCAAACAGACGTTGCATGAACCTTGCCTGCGAGCGCTGCAAGTCTCGCAACCTTCACTGCACTTCAAGGAGGGCGGGACCTACGTGGTTACCGGTGGTCTGGGCGGCATGGGGCTGGCGCTGGCCAGTCATCTGGCTGCGAAGGTAAAAGCTGTCACCTTAGTCCTGATGTCCCGTTCGGCGACGGTCAAGGATGAGGTCGGGCAAGCGCTGCAGGCGATGGAACAGCAAGGCGCGCGGATTCAACACGTGGCGGTCGATTGTGCTGATCGTGAGGCTTTCACTGCTGCGCTTCAGCAGGTCAGGCTTCAGCATGGGTGTATCAGTGGGGCGATACATGCCGCAGGTGTGCAAGCCAGCGGTCTCATCCAACTGAGCCAGGCAAATGCATGGGCACAGGTGATGGGCAGCAAGGTGGTTGGCACCGATGTGCTGATAGAGGCTTTGCGCCAGGAGCCTGTCGATTTCATATTTCTGTGTTCGTCGCTGGCGTCGGTGCTCGGGGGGCTTGGTCAGGCGGATTACGCCGCTGCCAACGCCTATCTGGACGCTAGGGCGCAGGCCTGTCGTCAGGAGGGCATGCCTGTGGTTTCGCTCAACTGGGATGCATGGGCGCAGGCAGGTATGCGTGTTGCCTATGACAGTGCGCATCCCGAGCAGGCGCCGATTGACGATGTGCGGGGGCTGACCAACGCAGAAGGTTGCCAGTTATTCGAGCTGGCTCTGGCGCAAAACACTGCTCAGATCATCGTGCACAAGGCGCAGGATCTGCAGCAACTGATCGATCAACTGCAGCGCGGCGGTGCGACGTCGGCGGGCCGGGCAACGACGCTGTTCGACTCCGGTGCCGAGCGTGTTGCGCCACGCAATGCTGTGGAGCAGGAAGTCGCGCAGTTGTGGCAAGAGCTGCTGGGCGGTGATATGCCGGGTGTGCTGGATAACTTCT
The DNA here is from genome assembly GCF_977070315.1 of Plantibacter cousiniae (nom. nud.). Classification (NCBI taxonomy): domain Bacteria; kingdom Bacillati; phylum Actinomycetota; class Actinomycetes; order Micrococcales; family Microbacteriaceae; genus Plantibacter; species Plantibacter cousiniae (nom. nud.). Next base: position 51,744 of record NZ_CDRVEU010000005.1, read on the forward strand.
TCGATCTGGGCGGGCACTCACTGTTGGGGTCCCAGCTGATTTCGCGGATTCGTTCGCGCTTTCAGCAGTGCCTGACGTTGGCCGAGTTCCTTGATGAACCGACCATCGAGCGAATCGCCCGTTCATTGGACAGTGTCGCCGAAGATACGCCAATCGATGCCGATGAAGCCGCCGTACGTTACTGTCTGGTGCCGGTGCAGCGAAACGGCGAGGGGAGACCATTCTTTTGTCTGCCGGGCATGGGCGGCAACGTCAATCAGGTGCTTGGGTTGGCCAAGGCCATGGGCGCGCAACGGCCTTTCTACGGTCTGCAATGCCTGGGGCTCGATGGCAAGGCTGAGCCTCACCTCAGCGTCGAGGAGATGGCCGAACACTATATTCGCTGCATGAAGTCGGTTCAGGCGCATGGGCCTTATCTGCTGGGCGGCCATTCACTTGGCGGAAAAGTGGCGTACGAAATCGCCAGACTGCTTGAAGCACGTGGCGACCAGGTGGGTTTGCTGGCGCTGTTCGACTCGGCAGCCCCTCCGTATACGCAAATGCAGGTGCCTACCGATGCTCAGGTGTTGGGTTCGCTGCTGAGTATCTTCGGGCATTACTTCGACAAGCCAATCAAGCTCAGCCGCGAGGAGTTGCAGGCGCTCGAGCACCTGGGTGACGAGGAAAAGATCCGCTATCTGAAGGACACGCTGGAAAGTCACGGGTTGCTGGATGCGCGTGGCGATGAGGGAAGCATTCGGGGGCTGTTCAACGTGTACAAGGCTGCTGCCGCCTTCGGCATGCGCTATGACCCGCCCAAGGTTGCGCTTGATGCCTCACTGGTACTGTTCAGGGCGGTCGACTCGATGCCCTCCGGTATCAACCTGCCCGAGATCCGTGACACGGATGCCTGGGGCTGGGAGTTGTTCAGTGCGGCAAAGGTAAGAGCGGTCGATGTCTCTGGGGATCACTTTACTTGCCTGTCCGTCCACGCCCAGCAAATTGCCGATGTGTTGATCGGGCAACTTGCCGAGTGTGATCGATAACCCGTCGTTGCGGAACATGGCGAGCAGGCTCAACGCCTGCTCGCCTGCATTAATCAGTCTGAGGTCTACATATGTCTGGAGGTTACTCAAACGGTGAAACTCGCCCACCCATGCGCTTCATTCTTCTGATATTGGGGCTCGATGTGCTTGGTATCGGTCTGGCGATTCCTGTCATGCCGACGCTGATCGCGACTATCTGGCCATCGTCTACCGAGCATGTCTCGTTGGCGCTGGGCGTGGCGCTGACACTTTATTCGGCGATGCAGTTTCTGTGCGCGCCGCTGCTGGGGGCGCTGAGCGACTGTCATGGGCGCCGGCCGGTATTGCTTCTGGCGCTGGCCGGCATGTGCCTGGGCAATCTGATGGCTGGCTTCGCCGGCAGCCTGACGGTCTTGCTGATAGGCCGTGCCATCGCAGGAATCACTGCCGCCAATATCGCCACTGCGATGGCCTATATTGCGGACATCAGTGAGGGTGAGCAGCGCACGCATTTCTACGGTGCAGCGGGCAGTGTCATCGCCATAGCGCTTGTTTTCGGCCCGGTCATAGGCGGGGGGCTTGCGTCTTACGGGCCGCACTTGCCCTTTCTGGTCGCTGGCGGCCTGGCGGCAATCAACCTGCTGTATGGCTACATGAGGTTGCCGGAAAGCCTTGCGGCCGAGCATCGGCGAGCCTTCGAATGGCGGCGAACCAACCCGTTTGGCAGCCTGCGAGGACTATGGAGTACGCAAGGCCTGCGCCCGTATCTGCTGGCTGCGACGTGCTCCTGGTTCGCCTACGGGATATTTCAAAGCTGCTTTGTGCTGGCCAATCAGATGCGTTATGGCTGGAGCATGCTTGAAGTGTCGTACGCATTGGCGGCGCTCGCCCTGGGCATGGCGTTCGCGCAGCGCGTACTGGTACGCAAGCTGACGCCAATCATGTCCAACCAGCGGATAATCGTTACCGGTTATGCCTGTTGCTTACTGGGTTATGCTTTCTATACGGCCGCTGCAAGCGTTTGGCTGACGTTGGTGGGAATGTGTTTCCATGCTGTCGGGCTGATTGCCGAGCCGGCGTTGCGTGGTGAGCTGTCGCGTCATGCCAAGGCAGGGCATCAGGGCGAGCTGCAGGGGGGGCTGACATCCCTGCTGAGTCTGGTGGGCGGTGTAGCGCCAGTGATTGGCGCTCTGATATTTTCGGGTAACGTCGGCTCGGGCGAGCATTTTCTGTGGCTGGGCGCCCCGTTTTTGGTCAGCCTGTTGATGTACGTGCTGGCGATAGGATGCATCCAGAGGGGGAGAACATCAGCCGCCTGAAACGGTTGACCCTCAAGCTGGAAACCCGTCAACCGCCGCCCAGGACTACACTCAGCGCATTGCGCGCATCGTCCAGTTGCACCAGCGAAGCGTGGCGTGCGCCCAGCGCGTCGCGGTTCTGGATGGCGGTGAGAATGGCCTTGTGACGAGGCATGGCCAGTTCGTGCAGGTTGGGACGCTTGTTGGAGTATTTGAGCGCCTCGCGTAACGCCAGTGACAGCATGTTGCACAGGTGTGCCAGCAGGTCGTTGTGGGTGGCGTCGGCGATGCGGCTGTGGAAGTCGAGATCGGGTTGCAGCAGGTCTTCCGGCGTCGGTGCGGCTTCCATGCGCAGATAGGCTTCGTGGATCGACTCGATCTCTGCGTCGGTGGCATGCTGCGCGGCCAGTGCGGCAACCGCTGGTTCGATGACCGCGCGTACGCTGGTCAGCAGGTTGAAGAAATCATTCTGCGGCGAGCTTTGCATGACCCAGTGCAACACGTCCGGGTCCAGCAGATGCCATTCGCGGCGCGCCTTGACCACTGTGCCGACACGCGGACGCGAATAAACCAGACCCTTGGCCACCAGAACCCGTGTCGCTTCGCGCAGGACCGGGCGGCTGACGGCGTACTCTTCGCAGAGCAGCGCTTCGGCAGGCAGCTTTTCGTCAGGCTTGAAACGGCCGGACACGATTTGCATGCCCAGTTCCTGGACGATGCGCGCGTGCATGCTTTTTCGGTCGGAAGGCTTTCGATAATCCATGGGAACGCAGTGGGGTCCTGGCGGTGATTGCTGGGCATCATACCATCGCGCAACGATTACGGCGGCCATCTGCGTCAGGCGGCCGCCGTTTCGTTCAGTGCGAGTGACGAGGGACTTCGGCGCCCCTGCAACCGACCAGGAAGTCGAAATCACAGCCCTGGTCTGCCTGCATCACCCGGTCTACGTACAGTTGACGATAGCCACCGAGCAACAGCTGCTGCGGTGCCTGCCAATCGGCGAGGCGCGCCGCCAGTTCGGCTTCCGGGATGTCCAGATGCAAACGTCCGCCAGCGCAGTCCAGCTCGATCCAGTCGCCTTCCTTGACCACCGCCAGCGGACCGCCGGCTGCGGCTTCCGGCGCCACATGCAGAACCACTGTGCCGTAAGCCGTGCCGCTCATGCGCGCATCGGAAATGCGCACCATGTCAGTCACGCCCTGTGCCAGCAGCTTGGCTGGCAAGCCCATATTGCCGACCTCGGCCATGCCCGGATAACCTTTGGGGCCGCAGTTCTTGAGCACCATGACCGAGTTGGCATCGATGTCCAGATCCGGGTCGTTGATCCGTGACTTGTACATCTCGAAATTCTCGAACACTACTGCGCGGCCACGGTGCTGCATCAGTGCTGGTGTCGCGGCCGAGGGCTTGAGCACCGCACCCAGCGGCGCGAGGTTGCCGCGCAGCACGCAAATTCCGCCGTCGGCGCGAATCGGGTTATCCAGCGCGCGGATCACCTGATCTTCACCATAGATCGGTGAGTTGCAGGTGTTTTCGCCGATGCTCTTGCCATTGACGGTCAGGGCATCCGGGTTGGGCAGCAGGCTGGCCTCGTTCATGCGCCGCAGCACGGCGGGCAGGCCGCCAGCGTAATAGAACTCTTCCATCAGGAAGCGCCCCGACGGTTGCAGGTCGACAATCGTCGGCATGCCACGGCCCATACGCGACCAGTCATCCAGGTCCAGATCGACGCCGATGCGTCCGGCGATGGCTTTCAAGTGGATGACGGCGTTGGTCGAGCCACCGATGGCCGCGTTGACCCGGATGGCGTTTTCGAATGCAGCCTTGGTGAGAATCTTCGACAGACGCAGGTCTTCGCGGACCATGTCGACGGCACGCATGCCGGACATGTGCGCGAGCACGTAACGCCGCGAATCCACCGCCGGAATGGCCGCGTTGTGCGGCAGCGAAGTGCCCAGCGCTTCGGCCATGCAGGCCATGGTCGACGCCGTGCCCATGGTGTTGCAGGTGCCAGCCGAACGCGACATGCCGGCTTCGGCGGAGAGGAATTCATCAAGGCTGATGGTCCCGGCCTTATAGGACTCGTGCATCTGCCAGACGATGGTTCCGGCGCCGATGTCCTTGCCTTCATGCTTGCCGTTGAGCATCGGTCCGCCGGTCACGACGATGGCGGGGATGTCGCAACTGGCAGCGCCCATCAACAGGGCAGGGGTGGTCTTGTCACAACCGGTCAACAGCACGACCCCGTCGATGGGGTTGCCGCGAATCGCTTCCTCAACGTCCATGCTCGCCAGGTTGCGGGTGAACATTGCGGTAGGGCGCAGGTTGGATTCGCCGTTGGAAAACACCGGAAACTCCACCGGCCAGCCGCCTGCTTCGATCACGCCACGTTTGACATGCTCGGCGATCTGCCGGAAATGCGCGTTGCAGGGGGTCAACTCCGACCAGGTATTGCAGATGCCGATGATCGGCTTGCCCTGAAACTGGTGGTCGGCAATGCCCTGATTCTTCATCCAGCTGCGGTACATGAAGCCATTCTTGTCGGCGGTGCCAAACCACTGGGCAGAACGGAGGGTCGGTTTTTTATCGGAGTCAGACATGATCGGCTCTCTTATTGTAAGACTTAATGGCGATACTGCTGGCTAAGGTAAGCCTAAAAAACGCGTATTGGAAGAGTTGTCAGTTTAAATAGTATTACTATATAGTCGGTCGTAGACGAGGGATCATCCTGGCGCATGTGCTGCGTTATTCAGCCCCCAGGCACAGAGGCGATCCCCGCAGGTTCCATAACAAAAACAATGGGAGACCGCCTACATGAGCCAGGAACTGCGGCTTATACGCCGCATTACGTTCAAACTGATTCCTTTCCTTATCCTGCTGTACCTGATCGCTTATGTAGACCGCTCTGCCGTGGGCTTTGCCAAGCTGCACATGGGCGCGGACATCGGTATCGGCGACGCCGCCTACGGGCTGGGTGCCGGACTGTTCTTCATCGGTTACTTCCTGCTGGAGATCCCCAGCAACCTGATGCTTGAGCGCTTCGGCGCACGCCGCTGGTTCGCGCGGATCATGATCACCTGGGGCGCGATCACCATCGGCATGGCCTTCGTCCAGGGGCCGCACAGCTTCTACGTGATGCGGTTTCTGCTGGGCGCTGCCGAGGCGGGCTTCTTTCCCGGTGTGCTGTACTACATCACCCAGTGGTTTCCGGTGCGCCATCGCGGCAAGATCCTTGGCCTTTTCATCCTCTCGCAACCCATCGCCATGATGATCACCGGGCCCGTTTCCGGCGGTTTGCTGGGCATGGACGGCATACTCGGTCTGCATGGCTGGCAATGGCTGTTCATCGTCATCGGCACGCCAGCGATTCTGCTGACCTGGCCGGTGCTGCGCTGGTTGCCGGATGGTCCGCAGCAGGTCAAATGGATGGACCAGGCCGAGAAGGACTGGCTGACCGGTGAGCTGAAAAAGGACTTGGAAGAATACGGCCAGACCCGCCACGGCAATCCGTTGCACGCCTTGAAAGACAAGCGTGTGTTGCTTCTCGCGCTGTTCTATCTGCCGGTGACCTTGAGCATCTACGGTCTGGGCCTGTGGCTTCCGACGCTGATCAAACAGTTCGGTGGCAGTGACCTGACCACCGGCTTCGTGTCATCGGTGCCTTACATTTTCGGCATCATTGGCCTGCTGATCGTGCCGCGCAGTTCCGATCGCCTCAATGACCGTTACGGGCATCTGGCCGTGCTCTATGTGCTGGGTGCCATCGGCCTGTTCTGCAGCGCCTGGCTGACCATGCCGGTGGCGCAGCTGGCTGCATTGTGCGTCGTGGCGTTCGCGCTGTTTTCCTGCACGGCGGTGTTCTGGACCTTGCCGGGGCGGTTCTTCGCGGGTGCCAGTGCCGCAGCCGGTATCGCGCTGATCAATTCGGTCGGCAACCTGGGCGGCTACATCGGGCCGTTCGTGATCGGTGCGTTGAAGGAAATCACCTGCAGCCTGGCATCGGGCCTCTATTTTCTGTCGGGTGTCATGGTCTTCGGGCTGCTGCTGACCGGCATCGTCTATCACGTGCTGGAGCGCAAGCATGTGCTGCCAGTGTCCGACTTCGCGGCGAGTGCCAAGGCGAGATAGGTTTTCAGCGGCCCATTATCTGGAAGGAGAATTTCATGCGATTAGTACAGTTTGAATTGAGCGACGGTCAGCGCCGGGTCGGTCTGGTCGACGGTGATCAGGTGCGTGAGGTCCAAGGTGTCGAAAGTGTTCGCGAGCTGGCGCTGGCGGCAATCGAGGCGGGTTCGGCTCTGGCGCATCAGGTCGAGCAGCGTGGCGTTGGCGAGACGCATGACTATTCGCAGTTGCTTGAGGAGTTGCGGATCCTGCCGCCGCTCGACCATCCTGATCCGGCGCACCTGCTGGTCAGCGGCACCGGGCTGACCCATCTGGGCAGTGCGTCGGCACGCGACAAGATGCACCAGCAGTCCGGCGACGAAGCCTCGATGACCGACACCATGCGTATCTTCAAATGGGGCGTCGAAGGCGGCAAGCCGGCAGCGGGACAGGCCGGTGTTCAGCCAGAGTGGTTCTACAAGGGTGATGGCAGCATTGTCGTGCGCCCCGGACATTCGTTTTCGCTGCCGCCCTTTGCCGAAGATGGCGGGGAAGAGCCCGAGCTGAGCGGCCTGTATGTGATCGGTCATGACCGCAAGCCTTATCGCCTGGGCTTCGCCATCGGTAACGAATACTCCGATCACGTCATGGAGCGTCGCAACTACCTGTATCTGGCGCATTCGAAACTGCGCGCCTGTTCTTTCGGTCCGGAGTTGCGCGTGGGCGACTTGCCGCAAAGCCTGTCGGGCACCAGCCGGGTCTGGCGCGACGGCAAGGTGCTGTGGGAAAAAGAGTTCCTCAGTGGCGAAGCGAACATGTGCCACAGCCTGGAAAACCTTGAATACCATCACTTCAAGTACGCACAGTTCCTCAGGCCCGGTGACGTGCATGTGCATTTCTTCGGCACCGCGACGCTGTCGTTTGCCGATGGCGTGCGCACCCAGCCGGGCGATCGTTTCGAGATCAGTCAGGCCGAGTTCGGCAAGCCGCTGGTCAACGGTTTGGCACCGAGCGAGCCGGTGTTTCAGCCGGGCGGCATCGGCAAGCTGTAAGCGCAGTCCCTGTTTGATTGCTCACCGTGCCAGCGCTCGGCGCTGGTACGGCTCTACTTGCGCTCCGACTGTATCTACGCCTGCCTTTTGCCCTATCATTCGCGCTTTTGCTGGCCGGATGAATTTCATGACTACCACACCCACCACACTGCTCGCCGCACTCGAAGCCACCACCATGCTGGAAATCGACGGTCTGCACGCCTGGGACTTCTCTCTGGGCGAGGAACTGAACGTCGAATGCATGGACGGCCGTGAGCGCAAGGTATGGCGCTTCACCAAGGCGCAAGTCGATGCTGCGACCTTCGATGAATCCCTGCAAAGCTGGGTGATCAACGACGGCAACGCCGATCACCGGATCATCTGCCTGGATGCCTTCACCCCTTCCGATGAAGATGATTCTGCGCAGGATTGAGTAAATACGGGCTGGCGCTGTCATAGACCCCGACAGTGCCGTAACAGGCATCAATAACTTCGATAACAAGGGATGCCCCCATGCCCCATAAATTTCTGCCGTGGCTGGCGATTGCCAGTGCCATGAGCGCATTTACCTTGCAGGCCCAAGCCATGCCCGATACTGAATTGCTGATAGGTTCCTACACGCAAGGCAAGAGTGAAGGGATCTATCGTTTTGCCTTCGACAGCAAAACCGGGATGATCGGCGCCAAGCCGCTGCAAGTGGTCAAAGCCGAAAACCCGTCGTGGCTGACCGTCTCCAGAGACCAGCGCTACCTGTTCGCGGTCAATGAAAATGGTCCCGGACAAAAAGACGTGGTCGGTAAGGTCAGCAGCTTTGCGATCGACCCGAAAACCCGTCAGATCACGCCGATCAATCAGGTTCAAAGCCGTGGTGAAGAACCGACGCACTCCAGCCTGAGCTACGATGGCCGTTACCTGTTCGTGGCCAACTACGCCGTAAACCCCGACCCGGGCGGTGCGCTGACCGTGGTGCCGGTGGGCAAGGACGGCACGTTGAGCGAAGCCGTTCAGGTGCTGCCGCTGGGTCCTGGAAGCAAGGTCAACAGTGAGCGTCAGATGTCGTCGCATGTGCACCTGGCCGTGCCGACCCCGGATGACAAGTACGTGGTGACCGCCGACCTGGGCGCTGACAAGCTGTTTGTCTATCAGTACGACGCCAGCCAGGCCAAGCCATTGCAGCCAGCCAAGGTGCCGTTCGTGCAGTTGCCGGGCGGCTCCGGACCCCGTCATACCCTTTTCAGTGGGGATGGCAAGCATGCCTGGCTGGTGCTGGAAATGACCGCCCAGGTCGCAGTGTTCGACTACCATGACGGCGGCTTCAAGCAGACCCAACTGGTCGACATGAAGAACAAGGGCGTGGAAGAGAAAAACGGTGGTGGCGCCTTGCACACTTCACCGGATGGCAAGTTTCTGTACGTGACCAATCGGGGTGACGCGAATCAGGTCGTGGTGTTCCGCATCGATCAGGCCAGCGGCAAGCTTGAAGAAATTCAGCGTCGCTCCCTGGAAGGCAAGGAGCCACGCGAGTTCGCTTTCGATCCGACCGGCACGTTCATGCTGTTCGCCAATCAGAAAAGCAACCAGATCGTGACCGTACGCCGTGATCCGCAGAGCGGGAAGATCGGTGAAACGGTGCAGAAATTCGATGCCGATGCACCTTCGTACCTGCGTTTTCTGAACGACAAGTAAGCTGCCCCGGCTCCAGCCCCCAAGATACAAGGGCTGGAGCCGTTATCATTCTTGATGATATGGGTTAGTGCTACAAAAGATTTCTGCTGAACCACCCTCGGGCGTAAGTTTGAGTCACGGCCATAACGGTCAGGACTTCAAACCAGCGTACAGACAGACAAGAGGGGTGACCGACATGAATTTCAATCTTTTCTCCATCATCGCTGCATCTGCTATCTCGGCAAGCGTCGCTCTTCCGGCCAGCGCCAGTGTCGAAGTGAACGACAAGAAAGCCCATGCGACTCAGACGTACACAACCAAATACCTGCAACAGAGCGCTAATTTCTACGCAGCGCTGGACCACAAATCTGCCCAGTGATTGATCAGCCGTCACGCTTTCGCGAGCATGTTCGCCCACACAGGTCCCTGCGACTTACTGCCCAATGCGTGGCAGACCATGCACGGAATGTCAGGCGAGCCTGTTCGCGAAAGCGCTGGTGGCACAACATTCAAGAGGCGGACGCAGAGCGTCCAGAGCGGCATTCCCATGCGCAGCGTGAGGAACGATAGTCAACTGCCGTGCCTCACGTTCCGTGTCGCAGGTCCCTCAGTTGCCCACCTCGATTGTGCTCAATCCATTGCCCTGACGACGTACCTTGATCTGCACCGGGATTCGTTCGTGCATTTCCTGGACGTGGGAAATAACGCCGACCTTGCGGCCCTGCGCCTGCAAGCCGTCGAGGGCGTCCATCGCCAGTTGCAGCGATTCCGGATCGAGGCTGCCGAAACCTTCATCGATGAACAGTGACTCGATGCGCAAGGTGCTGGATGCCATCGAGGCTAGGCCCAGCGCCAGTGCCAGCGAGACGAGGAAGGTTTCCCCGCCGGACAGCGAATGAACCGAGCGTAGTTCGTCGCCCATTTCCGTGTCCATGACCAGCAGACCGAGCATGCTGCCGCCGCGTTTCAGGCGGTAACGGCGCACCAGTTGCCTGAGCTGCGCATTGGCATGGTGGACCAGCAGATCAAGGTTGTAGGCCTGGGCGATTTTGCGAAACCTGTCGCCTTCTGCCGAGCCGATCAACGACGCCAGACGTGCCCAGCGCAGGTATTCGCTGTTGGCGTCGGCGATGCGCGTCTGCAGTTCGCTGCTGGCGTTGCGGCGGCGCTGATCTTCACTGAGTTCGGCACGTAGGTCGGCGCAGTGCTGCTCACTGAGCGCCGACTGTTCATGGGCCTGTTTCAGCGCTGCTTCCAGTTGCGCACTGTCGGTCAGATCACTGTGTTGCGCCTGATGCTGTTGCAGGCGCTGATCGCGTTCCTGCAGCAATACTTTTGCCTGCTCCAGCGCCTTGTCGGTGCTACTCAATTGCACACGCAGTTGCTCGATATGTGCGTCGTCGTAGGTCAGCAGGGTGTCCAGCGCGCTATCGTCCAGTTGCGGATGCTGAGCGCGCCATTCGCTGATCTGCACATCAAGTTCAGCCAGTTCCTGTTGCAGGGCCTGCTGCTGTTGCTGTTCGGACTTGAGCTCGGCAGCCAGTTGAATCAGTTGATTGTGGATATCCTGCAGCGCCTGCGCCGCTAGACTTTCTGCCTGTCTGGCCTGCTCGATGGTCTGCTCCAGCGCCTGTTGCCATTGCTCTGCGCTGGCGTGGTCGCCCAGCAGACCGGCAAGTGTCTGCTGACTGTTATGCCGTTGCTCGCCGAGCCGGGTGACTTCCTGCGCCAGTTCGGTCTGGCGGTGCACGCGAGTCTGCTGCTCGACCTGCTGCTTCTCGATCTTCTGCTGACGCTCGGTTTGCTCCTGCTGCTCTTCGTGCTGCTGCTCCAACTGATCGAGACGCTGGGTCACCTGCTGTTCGAGCTGCAGCACGGTTGCCGATGCATCGCTGCGCAGACCTGCAAGCACCTGGGGCGATACCAGCGGCGTGAATGCCGTCAGTTCTTCTTCCAGCCGCTGCCCGTCGACCTCCAGTTGCTTGAGCTGCTCGGCAACATGGCCCGCAGCGGTCTGGCTGGCTTCGCTCGCCGCCTGCAGCTGCTGCTGCAGGCGTGCAGCGTCTTTTTGCAGGGTCAGCAAGGCTTGCTGACGTTGCTCGTCACGGCTGATGACTTCGCTCAGTTGACTCAATTGCTGGCTCAACCAGCCGTCGCGCTTGTCGGCGTCCCGGTCGAGCAATTGGGCGGCGAGAGGATGTGACTCCAGGTCCGGTGCCAGGGCCTGATGGCGCGCGTTGAGCTGTTCGTGCTGACGCAGCAGCTCTTTCTGCCGGGCGATCACGCCACCGACCTGCTCACGCAATTGATTGCGTTGCTCGGTCAGCAGGTCCACGGCTTTCTGCGCGCTGGCCTGCTCGTTGTCGTCGTGTTGCGTGAGGCTTTCGAGCAGCGCCTCCGGCTGATGCCAGGGGTGTTCGATGCTGCCGCAGACCGGGCAGGGCTGGTCGTCCTGCAACTGCACGCGCAACTCCTCGACACTGGCGCTGCGGGCGAGGCGCTGGCGCTCCAGCAGTTGCCGGGTAACGGTCAGGGTCTGCTCGGCGACGGTCAGTTCATCACGAACGCGAAGGCCTTCGCTGTTGAGCTGTTCGCGTTGCTGCTGGGCGCTCTGCTGTTGCTGGGTCAGCTCGGCAAGCTGCCGGTCGACGTCCTGCTGACTGGCCCACAGACGGGCCAGCTCCTCGAAGGCACGCTGCTGTTTGCGATTGTCCTGCAACAGGCTGCCGAGGATCTGCACCTGTTCGGTCACTGCCTCCACTTCGCAATCGGCTTCGCGGTACAGCAACTCCAGCGCGCTGCGTTGCTCGGTCAGCTGCTGATCGGCAGTGTTGGCACGTTGCTGCAGGGCAGGCAGCTCGCTGTGCCCGTGCTTGAGGCGATTGGCGATCAGCGTGAGGGATTTCAGGCGGTCACGCCACGCGTTCCAGGCCTGAGCCAGTGGCGCCAGTTCGCTGCTGTGCTGCAGTTGCCCGGCAATGCGCTCCAGACGTTGAGCCACCTGCTGTTGCTGATCGAGCAGGGTTTGCAGGCTGGTCTGGCCCTGGATGCAGAGCTGCTCGCTCTGCTGGTGCAGGTCGGACGCCTTGGCCATTTCCTGGTTCAGGTGATTCAGGGTGTTCTGTGCTTCGAAAGCCTGCAGCAACAGCGGTTTGGCGCTGCTATGGGCTTGCTGGGCTTCCAGCAAACTGGCCAGCGCCTGAGTACGGTGGCTTTCCAGCTGTTGCTGCTGGTCGTGCAGCGAGGTCTGCTGTTGCTGATGCTGGCGAATCTGTTCAGCCAGCGGATCAAGCTGAGCATTCAGCGTGACCCGACGCGCGAAGCGATGACGCTGCGGGCCCAGGCGTTCCAGCTGGCCGAGGGTCTGGCGTGCTCCGCTGTGGTCGTCCCAGACCTGTTGCGCACTGTTCAGGTCTTCCTGGGCAGCGAGCTGTTCATCACGCAGACGGTGCAGTTCGGTGAGCCATTGCTGTTTGATTTCCAGTTGCCGTTGCTGTGTCTGATGGGCCTTGAGCTGCTGCTGCGCGTCGCTCAGGCGTTGTTCCAGTTCAGCCAGCAGTTCCGGGGCCAGCGGGATGATGTTGCTGGCCTGCGCAGTCAGGGTTTTCAGGGCGTCTTCGGCTTCCTTGCTTTTGCTGTACGCGCGCCGACCTAGCTGGCTGTAGATCGCGGTGTTGGTGAGCTTTTCCAGCAGCTCGCTGCGTTCCTTGTCATCCGCCTTGAGGAACGCGCTGAACTCGCTCTGGGCAAGCATCACGGCGCGGGTGAACTGCTCGAAGTTCAGGCCCAGGCGATTTTCGATCAATTGCTCGAATTCGCGTTTGCTCTGGTTGCTGAGGATTTGCTCGCTGTCCAGATCGGTGAGGGTCTGGCGGCTGGCCTGCAGTTTTTTGGTCGCATTGTCGCGCGCGCGATTGGTTTCCCAGCGCGCGCGATAACGCCGCTGATCGATGCCGATGAAGTCCACCTCGGCGTAACCGCTGCCCGTGCCGCGGCGCAGCAGGGTACGTGGGTCGCTGGTGGTGATGTCGCCGTCGATGTCCGGGACCTTGGACTGGCCGATATTGCTCAGCCGCGGAATCGCCCCGAACAGCGCCAAACACAAGGCATCGAGCAGGGTGCTTTTGCCCGCGCCGGTAGGACCGGTGATGGCAAACAGTCCGGCGCTGGCCAGCGGCTCGGCAGTGAAATCGATTTCAAAGGGGCCGGCCAGCGAGGCCAGGTTTTTCAGGCGAATGGCGAGGATTTTCATGGCAGCTCGCTCTCCTGCTGAACTTCGCGCAGCAGCGTGGCGAAATCGGTCAGCGTCTGTTCGTCGACCTCGCTGCCGAAGTTGTCCTGCCAGGCACGGCTGAACAGTTCCTGAGGCGTGAGCTGGTCCAGTTCGATCAGCGTGGCGTCACCCTCGTTGCCGTCCGCGCTGCCTTTGCCGGCATATTCGGCACCGATGCGTACCAGCCGCACGGCCTTGCCCTGTAGGGCGTTTTCGATCTGGTTGCGCAGGTCCGGCTGGGGTTCATCCAGGCGCACGCGTACTTCCAGCCACGGCTGGCGGTCCGGATCGGCGAGCAGGTCGATGTCCGGCAGCGCCTTGAGCTGTACCAGCAGGTCGGCCAGTGGCGCAGGCCCGAGGCGTTGCAGGTTGACGGCGCGAGGGATGAACAACGGCTCGACACTGGTCAGCGTCTCGCCGTCGCAATTGATCTCCAGAATCTGGTGCTGATAGCTGATTTCCGAAAAGGACAGCGGGATCGGCGAGCCGCTGTAGCGAATGCGCTCCTCGCCGTTGACCCGCTGCGGTTTGTGCAGATGGCCCAACGCAACATAGGTGATGCTCGGCCCGAACAGGCTGGCCGGCAGGGCTTCGGCGTTGCCGATGATCAGGCTGCGTTCGGAGTCTTCCGAGACCGAGCCGCCTGCCATGTGGGCGTGGCTGATGGCTATCAATGCCTGACCGGGCTGGCGCTTGAGGTCAGCCGCCGCGATCAGCAGCTCATGCACCCGGCCGATGCCACGCAGGTAGTCATCGCCCAGGGTCGGACCGGTGACTTCGGCGGGACGCAGGAACGGCAGCGCCAGGCACCAGGCCTTGATGTCGCCGTTGGCGTCCGGCAACGGCAGCAGCAGGCGTCCGGCATCCAGCACGCCATCGTCCAGCCACATTACCCTGCCCAGCGCGTGGGTACGCAAGCGGCGCATCAGCGGGGCGGGAAGTTCGATACGCGAGCCGGAGTCGTGGTTGCCGGCGATCATCACGATGGTCAGCAGCGGCTGCTGCTCGTGGGCGTTGACGATGAAGTCGTACAGGCGCTCCTGCGCTTTGACCGGCGGGTTGACGGTGTCGAAGATGTCGCCCGCGATCAACAGTACATCCGGTTTACGGTCGGCCAGACGGGCCAGTAGCCAGTTCAGGAAGCAAGCGTGTTCGAAATCCCGCTCCTGGCCGTGCAGGTTCTGACCCAGGTGCCAGTCAGAGGTGTGAAACAGACGCATTGGTTTACCTTGTCGTATAGGGGTGTTGCCTGAGCTGCATCCTTATTTGGGATACAGCGGCGGCAACCCGGCATCACCTGCCGGGTCCTGAATATGTTCGGCGGCGGGCAGCTTGCGCACCGCGCGCCAGAGGTCCCCGCCCAGCCACAGCTTGCCGGTTTCGCTGTACAGCGCACCGTTGAGACCGTCCAGGGCATCGGACAGCGGTACGAAACGCGCGGCCATTTCGGCCAGGGTTTCCGGCTGCTGGCGTGCCCAGGCGTCGAGCGCCTGACGGGTGCCCTGCGGATCATTGGCCAGGCAGGCGCGTTTGAGGTCATCGAGTACGGTACGCGGGCTGGGCCCGGTCTGCACGGCCCGGGCGATTGCCGGCTGTCCACGGGCGCGCCACCACAGGCCGAAACCGAGCAGTGTGGTGCAAAGCAGCAGCAATGTGCTCATCTGCCACGGCCAGACTGGCGGACCGATCACGGTCACGCCGCTCATGTCGCTGTTCACCGGCGTGTCCACCGCCAGACCGGGGTTGCTGCTGATCTGCAGGGTGCGCGCGGGCAGGCTGGTGTGCTCCAGATGATCTTCGCGGGTATTCCACCAGGTCACTTCAACCGCAGGCAGGTCGATTGCCCCGGCGCGGTCTGGCACCAGGGCCTCGCGTTCTTCGCGCGTGCCGATCAGGCCGCGTTCGCTGGGCAGGTTGCGCAGTTGTGGCTGATCCGGGTAACGCCGCAGGCCAGGTACTTCTGTGGGCGGCAGAGGTGGCAGCTGCGCGCCGGCCAGCCCTTCGGCCTTGAGCGTCAGGGTGCGGGTCAGCGAATCGCCGACCTGCGTAGTGCCGGGCTCCGGGCTCCAGCTTTCTTCCAGGTTGATACTGCGTGCCGGCAACCAGGCGACATCGGCCGGGTAGTCGGCAGGCTTGGGCTTGACGGTCAACGGCACTTCGGCGGACTTGACCCGCACCGATCGGCCCGGCTGCGGACCGAACGGATTGCTGTCCTGGGCTTGCGAACCCTCGGCAGGCGTCTGCACCAGCGTGGCGCTGAACACTTGCGCCGGTATCTTCAGCACGCCGCTCTGCTGCGGGTAGATCGCGTAGCGTGTCTCGATGACCCCGTGGCGCACACCGTTGATCAGCTTTTCGTAAGTGCGCGAGTCACCGAGTTTTTCGACCCGTGCGTCCGGCACTTGCAAGGGGCTCAGGCTGCTGTCGTCGAACAGCGACACCGAGTGGTAGACGCGCAGGGTCAGCACGGCCTGGGCCTGAACATACACGCTGTCCTGATCCAGGCTCGCTTCAATAAAGATCGATGCCAGGTGGTTGCCTTGCTCCTGGAGCTCGCTCTGCAGGACCTGCAAGGTCAGCGGCTGGCTTTTCAGCTCGCCCAGTTGCAGCGACGGAATCAACACGCTTCCTGTCTCGCGAGGCAGCAGGGTGACGATCCAGCGCGTCGTTGCCTGGCTGCTGCCATCCAGGGTTTTCAGGCTGTTGAGCTGGCGCGTGTCGCGCACCTCGAAACTGCTTTCCAAGGCGCTCATGTCCGGCTTGCCGAACTGCGTCACATCGTCGGTTTCCAGCGTCAACTCGACGGTTTCCCCGGCGTTGAGGCGCGTGCGGTCAACGCTGGCGGTCAGTTGCGCAGCCTGCAGCGACAAGGTGATCAGGCTCAGCAGCAGGCCGATCAATAAGGTGTAAACGCGACTCATCGGGTCTTTTCCTGATGTTGCTGTTCGTAGCGAAATTTGCGCCGCAACAGTTCGCCCGGATCATCCGGAATCTGCCTCAGCCACTGCTCCAGTTCCTGACGCCGCTCGCCGGTCATGGGGCTGTCGGCGGACTGAAGCGGCGGGCGAGTGGTCTGTTCGTCGTCTGCCGACTCGCCCGAGGTGGCCTGGCCGCTGCTGTCCGGCGGCAGGCTTTCGCTGGTGCCGGGTTGATCCGATCGGGACGGGTTCTGCTCGGCGGGTGATGCGCTGCTATTGGGATCTTGCGACGCCTGCTGACCTTCTTCGCCCTGATCGGCCTTGTTCTGTTCGTCCTGGGCAGGCTTCTGCTCTTCGGTCTGATCCAGCAGACTTTGCACCAGTGCCCGATTGGTTTGTGCCGCAGGGAAGTCGGGCTGCCGGTCCAGGGCCTGCTCGTAGGCATCCAGTGCCGCTGCCAGCTCGCCGTTACGGGCCAGCGCATTGCCACGATTGTAGTGGTCGGCGGCGCTGTTGCCTTCGGCAAACTGCCGGGCGGCGCTGGCGTAGTCTTGCGCCTGGTACAACGCCACGCCTTTCCAGCGCGAGTCTTCGAAGCGTTGCGCAGCTTCGGCTGGCCGGTGCTGTTCCAGCAACCGCTGGCCCTGTTGATCGGGACGCAGCCACAGGTCCTGAAACTCGAACGCCTGGCTGTTCTGCGGAAACATGAATATCAGCGGCAGGCAGAACAGCCAGCCGCGCCGACCGGCCAGTGCCGCGATGAGCAGCAGGGGCAGCAGCAACCAGTGGCCCTGGTCAGCCCAGGTGTCGAGTTGCACGACCTGGCCGTCGCGGCTCATGTGTCGAGGGCTGGCCAACAGACCAAGGCTGCGCAAGTCCTCTTCATCGCCGCGTGCCTGGCGATAGCTGCCACCGACCTGATCGGCGAATTCGTTGAGGCTGGTGCTATCCAGGCGCGGGACCAGAATCGCACCCTGATCGTCCTTGAGCAGGCTGCCGTTTTCCTGTGTGACCGGCGCGCCTTCGGGCGTGCCGACCCCGAGGATGAGCAGTGGCGGCGATTGCCCGCGCAACGCGGCACGGATGCCCTGACGTTCCTGTTCGCTCAGCGACGAGGTGATCAACAGAATCCGCCCCTGACCCAATGCGCCCTGTTTGAGCAGGTGCAGCGCTTTCTGCACGGCCAGATCGGCGCGCTGGCCGGTCACCGGCATGATCGACGGTCTGATGGCTTCCAGCAGGTTGTGGCTGGTGACCAGGTCATCGGACAGCGGCACCAGGGTATGTGCGCTGCCTGCGTAGACAACGACGGCGGTCTGCGCATCGCTGCGCTTTTGCAACAGGTCCAGCAGCTTGCGTCTTGCCTGTTCCAGACGGGTAGGGGGCGTGTCGGTGGCGAGCATCTGTGGGGTGAGTTCGAGAATCACCACCATTGGATCGACCGGCTTCTGGCTGATCTGTTCGACGCGCTGCCAACTGGGGCCCAGCAAGGCGAAAAGGGCCAGCAACCAGGCGAGCCCCAGCGCGACCCATGGCAGTTTGCTGTTGCTGCCGCGCCCACCGTTGAGCAACACCTCGTGAAAGTGGGTGGGCAGCAGCATTTGCCAGCGTCCGGCGCGTTTCTGCCGGTGCCAGAGTCGCCAGATCAGCAGCGCCAGCAGTGGCGTGATCAGCAGCCATTCCGGGCGAAACCAGTCCGGCCAGAGCCCGATGATCATCGCGACCTCCACAGGCTTTTGCAGCGCTCACGCCAGTTGATGGAACGCACCGCCGTCAGCAGGCGTTGCAGGGCGTTGTTCGGCCACAACTCACGCAGCACCAGCAGCACACTCAGCAGCAGGGCTGTCGCCAGTGGCCATTGATAAAGCGCTTGCGCCGGACGCGCCTGGGTGGGCTGCTGTGCCACCGGCTCCAGGGCATCGAGGGTGGCGCGGATTTTTTCCAGTTGGTCGCCATCGCGCGCGCGGAAATACTGGCCACCGCTTAGGCTGGCGATTTCCTTGAGTGTCGGTTCGTCCAGATCAAGACTGGGGTTGAGGCCAAGTACGCTCTGCAGCGCGTCCTTGTCAGGGTCCGAGCCGATGCCGATCGGGTAGATTTTCACCCCTTCTTCGGCAGCCAGGCGTGCGGCGGTGATCGGATCGATCTGACCGGCGTTGTTGGCGCCGTCGGTGACCAGCACCAGCGCACGACTGGTGGCCGGACGCATACGCAGACGTTTCAGGGCCAGGCCGATGGCATCGCCCAGTGCGGTGTTCTTGCCTGCAATGCCTATTTTCGCCTCGTCGAGCCAGACCCGCACAGTGCGGCGGTCATAGGTCAGTGGCGCCTGAACAAACGCCTGGGTGCCGAACAGGATCAGGCCGACCCTGTCGCCCTTGCGGCCTTCGAGAAAGTCACCGAGCAGTTGTTGCACCAGCACCAGCCGGCTGACTTCATCGCTTTTCCATTGCATGTCCGGGTAGTCCATCGAGCCAGACACGTCGACCGCCACCAGCAGATCGCGGCCGCTGCCAGCTACCGGCAGCGGCTCGCCCAGCCACTGCGGTCGCGCCGTGGCGATCAGCAGCAACAGCCAGATCAGCAAGAACGGCGCACGCTGTCTCCACACCGGCAGATTGGCTTTGGCGCGGCGACCGCTCAGGCCTTCGAGTTCACTGAGAAAGCTGACCTTGAGCGCGGGCTCGCCGCTGTCGGCCATGGGCAGCAGGGCGCGCATCAGCCACGGCAATGGTAGCAGGGCGAAGACCCACGGCCAGGCGAACTCAAACATGTTTGCGGATCCAGGTATCGACCGCCTGAGTCAGGCCGGTGATGGCCTTGTCGTCCAGTTTGCACTCGGGCTTGTAAGCGCCTTCAACCAGAATCATCCAGCGCGTCAGGCCGGCCGCCGGGCAGCGATTGTCGAGGAACGCCAGCCATTTGCGGCCGTTAAGGGTATGGCTCTGGCTGTGTGGGTAGTGGTTACGGCACAGGCGCTTGAGCAGGCCGTTGATCTGCTGCAGCCAGGCACCGGCCGGCGCGCCGTCGTAGGGTTTCGGCAGGCTGGCCAGTTCCGCCAGCGCGGCGAGGCGAACCGGGTCCAGCGGCTGTTCGCTGCGCACGTTGCGGGCCTTGGCCGGCAGCAGTTTGCGCAAGCGCCACAGACCCCAGCCCGCCACGGGGATCAGCAACAGCAGCAGCCACCAGCCCGGCGCAAGCGGCCAGAAGCCGACGGCTTCGGGCGCAATCAGCGGCTCCAGTTGATCAAGGGGATTCATTTGCGCTTCACCGGACGTCGCGCGTTGAGGTATTCGCGCAGTTGTTCGACGAGCTCCGCCTGGGTACTCAATGGCATGAGCAATACCCGCAGCTTCTGCGCCAGCAACTCCCAGCGCGCCGTGCGCTCCTCGCCCTGTTGTCGGTAGGCGCGGCGCAGTTCGGGGTTGAGGGTGTCGATTTCGAGTTGCGCGCCGCGTTCGGCAAAGCGCAGCAAACCGGCAGCGGGCAGGGCGCGGTCCAGTGGGTCGGAAAGCGGCAGCAACAGCAGGTCGCTGTGCCGTGACAGCAGGCTCAGTTGTTGTTCGGCAGCATCGGACAGGGCGCGCTCGTCGCACAGGACGATGACCAGACTGCCGGGGCGCAGCACTTCCCGTGCGCGACGCAGCGCAGTGCCGAACGCATCGCGGTCTGGCGGAATCTCGGTATGCAGCGACTGATTGACCCGCACCAGCCGGTTGAGCAACTGCAGCAGGCTTTGTTTGCTGCGTCGCGGCTTGATCTCGTAGTGTTCGTTATCGCCGAACACCAACCCGCCGACCCGGTCGTTGTGTTCCAGCGCCGCCCAGCCGATCAGCGCGGCCGCCTGAGCCGCGAGTACCGACTTGAACATCAGGCCGGAGCCGAAGAACAGCCGTCGGCTCTGTTCCAGCAGAATGAAAATGGGCCGCTCGCGTTCCTCATGGAACAGCTTGGTGTGCGGCTCCTGCGTGCGTGCGGTGACGCGCCAGTCGATGCTGCGCACATCGTCACCGGCCTGATAGACCCGCACCTGATCGAAATCCACACCACGCCCGCGCAACTTGGAATGGTGCAGGCCGATCAGCGGGCTGCGTTGGCTCGGGGTGGAAAACAGCTGCACTTCCCGCACCCGATGACGCATCTCGATCAGCTCGCTGAGGCTGACGCGGATGCCCGGCTGGGGGATCAGGTAGGGTTGCATGGGGTCAGGCGACGGCCACGACGTCGAGGATGCGCTGAATCACGCGATCCTGATCGATACCGGCGGCTTCGGCCTCGAACGACAGGATGACCCGGTGGCGCAAGACATCGAACAGCACCGCCTGAATGTCTTCGGGGCTGACGAAGTCGCGTCCGGCCAGCCAGGCATGTGCACGGGCACAGCGGTCCAGCGAGATGGAACCCCGCGGGCTGGCACCGTAGGCAATCCATTCGGCCAGTTCCGGGTCGAACTTGGCCGGGGTACGGGTGGCCATGACCAGTTGTACCAGGTATTCCTCGACCGCATCGGCCATGTACAGGCCAAGGATTTCCTTGCGTGCGGCAAAGATCGCCTGCTGGCTGACGCGACGCTCCGGCTTGGTTTCGCCGTTCAGGGCTTCGCCACGCGCCTGTTGAAGGATCTTGCGTTCGACGGCGGCATCCGGGAAACCGATCTTGACGTGCATCAGAAAGCGGTCGAGCTGGGCTTCGGGCAGCGGGTAGGTGCCTTCCTGCTCGATGGGGTTCTGGGTCGCCATGACCAGAAACAGCGGCGACAGGTCGTAGGTGCTGCGCCCGACACTGACCTGCCGTTCGGCCATGGCTTCGAGCAACGCCGACTGGACCTTGGCCGGCGCACGGTTGATTTCGTCGGCCAGCACCAGGTTGTGGAAGATCGGCCCTTGCTGGAACACGAAGCTGCCGGTTTCCGGGCGATAGATCTCCGTACCGGTGATGTCGGCAGGCAGCAGGTCGGGGGTGAATTGAATGCGGTGAAACTGGGCTTCGATGCCTTCTGCCAGCTCCTTGATGGCCTTGGTCTTGGCCAGGCCGGGAGCGCCTTCGACCAGCATGTGGCCGTCGGCAAGCAGAGCGATGAGCAGGCGTTCGATCAGCTTTTCCTGGCCAAGGATCTGCGTTGAAAGAAAAGTTCGCAGCGCAATCAGCGCTTCACGATGTTCCATCGGTGACGGTTCCTGGCAGGGCGAACAGCGGTGTCTGGTGACTGCTGAGCTGGGGGCGATACTTTAATCCATCCAGGCAGGTATCGACTAACGACTACCGCGTTTTTTATTGCATTTAGAGAAGTGCCTGTCATTTATGCAGGTATTGTCCTACATGATCCATAGGTATCCATGTAGGAAGGCTGGCTATGGCTCTCGGAACCACGGCGTCAGAGTCGATAGAAGCTCGCCGCGTTTTCCCACAGCGCCTGACGGGCGCCGCTTTCGCCCAGTGCGTCGATCAACAGTTCGATATCGTCAGGCCTGAAGGGGCGGGGTGCGCGGGTCGACGGCAGGTCGGTGCCGAACATCAGGGCATTCGGGTTGGCGGCGTGGATATCCCTGAGCGCCTCGCGCACCGGAAAGTCAACACGCCCGAAACCACAGGCCTTGACCCGAACACCGTGCTCGGCAAGGCGCAGGAGCACGGGCAGCCCTTCGGCACTCAACCCCAGGTGATCGATGCTGATGGCAGGTAGTTTGCGCAGGCGTGTTTCGATGGGCGCCAGTTCTCGCGAGTCGATGTACAGCTCGGAGTGCCAGCCTGCGTGTTCATGGACACGCAAGGCCAGTGCCTCCAGCTGGTCGAGCTGCTCCGAGCCGCCGCGCTTGAGGTTGAAGCGCAAGGCGCGCACGCCTGCCGCGTTCAGGTTGTCCAGCTCTGCATCGGTGACGCTGGCGGGCAATTGCGTGACACCGACGAAACCCGGTCCCAGCAGGCGCAGGGCCTGAAGAAGATATCCCTGATCAAAGCCCTGAAAGGAACCGGACACCACCGCGCCGCCCTGTACGCCCAGCGGCTGGACCGTCGCAAGGTAGTCAGCGACACCGAACGGCTCCGGCAGATAGCCGTTATTGGCGATCAGCGGGAAATGCGGGTCGATGATGTGGCAGTGGGCGTCGAAAATGCGGTTCATGACACACTCCTGTTCGGCGAAGTACTCACTCTAGCGCTTTTTTGATCATCAGCTGATTGTGCTGGTGTACTCACCGACGTTTTCGAGAATGACCTGTAACGTTTGGTGAACGTCCTGCAACTCGCCTGCATCGGTGGCGTGGAGAATTTCGTACTGATGGTGGCCATCGAGCTGCTTGGCGTCCTGTGTGTCGATTTCCACCAGCAGGCGCTCGGCACTGAAGGTGACTTTCAGGCTGGACACACTCAGTGACTTGTCGTCGCTGACGGTGATTTCCACTTCGTTCTCGTCCGGGAAGCGGGTCAGGGAAAACAGCATGCCGTTTTCTGCGTGGCAGCAGAGCAGCGCCATATCGTCATATTCGTCGTCGCACGGGTTGGCGATGAGGCTGGCGGTCTTGATTTGCATGGGTGGCTCCGGGTCTGTCCAGGTAAGGCATGAGTGAATTTTGCCAGTCCCGGGCAAATAATGTCGGGCGATATTGGCACCATCGTGCGCAGTGTATCGCGACCTGATGACCGAATATGTCGCAGCCTCGTAAGCAGTGTGCGCTCAGCTCTCGTTAAGCTGCGTGACGGACAAGTGGTGTACGGTGTCGGGTGCGCGTAGCGTTTTTTCACTCCAATGTACAAATGTGACTACCCTGACACGGCGCGCGTTACTACTTTAGCTTTACACTCGATCAGGTGATGCCCACGCGATTGGATGCAAGGGCACCCCGGTTTCAACACCTTCTTCAAGCCTCCCCAATAAAAGCCAAAGCGGAGTACCACAGATGGCGTTCTTCACCGCAGCCAGCAAGGCCGACTTCCAGCATCAACTGCAAGCGGCACTGGCTCAGCACATCAGCGAACAGGCACTGCCACAAGTGGCGCTGTTCGCCGAGCAATTCTTCGGCATTATTTCCCTCGACGAACTCACCCAGCGGCGGCTTTCCGACCTGGCAGGCTGCACCTTGTCCGCATGGCGCCTGCTGGAGCATTTCGAACATGCTCACCCGCAGGTCCGGGTCTACAACCCCGATTACGAGCGCCACGGCTGGCAATCGACTCACACTGCCGTTGAAGTGCTGCATCATGACCTGCCGTTTCTGGTCGACTCCGTCCGCACCGAGCTGAACCGCCGCGGCTACAGCATCCACACCCTGCAGACCACCGTGCTGAGCGTGCGTCGCGGCGCTGCTGGCGAATTGCTCGAGCTGCTGCCCAAAGGCACCGCAGGCGACGACGTGCTGCAGGAATCGCTGATGTACCTGGAGATCGACCGCTGCGCCAACGTCAGCGAGTTGAACGTGCTGGCGCGCGAGCTGGAGCAGGTGCTGGGCGAAGTACGCGCTGCCGTCGAAGATTTCGGGCCGATGAAAGCGCGTCTGCACGAGCTGCTGGCCAGTATCGATGCCAACGAGTCCAACACCGACGTCGAGGAAAAAGCCGAGATCAAGGTCTTCCTGCAATGGCTGGTGGACAACCACTTCACCTTCCTGGGCTACGAAGAGTTCGAAGTGCGTAACGACGCCGAAGGCGGCCAGTTGGTCTACGACGAGTCGTCCTTTCTGGGGCTGACCCGACTGCTGCGCCCTGGTCTGACCCGCGAAGAGCTGCACATCGAAGACTACGCGGTGAAATACCTGCAGGAACCGGTGCTGCTGTCGTTTGCCAAGGCGGCGCATCCAAGCCGCGTGCACCGTCCGGCGTACCCGGATTACGTTTCGATCCGGCAGATCGACGCGTCCGGCAAGGTCATCAAGGAATGTCGTTTCATGGGCCTGTACACCTCGTCGGTGTATGGCGAGAGCGTGCGACAGATTCCGTACATCCGTCGCAAGGTCGCCGAGGTCGAGCGTCGCTCCGGTTTCGACGCCAAGGCGCACCTGGGCAAGGAACTGGCGCAGGTGGTCGAAGTGCTGCCACGTGACGACCTGTTCCAGACGCCGGTGGACGAATTGTTCACCACGGTCATGTCGATCGTGCAGATTCAGGAGCGCAACAAGATTCGCGTGTTCCTGCGCAAGGACCCTTACGGGCGTTTCTGCTACTGCCTGGCCTATGTGCCACGCGACGTGTACTCCACCGAAGTGCGCCAGAAGATCCAGCAGGTCTTGATGGATCGCCTCAAGGCCAGCGATTGCGAGTTCTGGACGTTCTTCTCTGAATCGGTGCTGGCGCGGGTGCAGTTGATTCTGCGCGTAGACCCGAAGATCAATCTGGAGATCGACGTCGCCCAGCTGGAAAACGAAGTCATTCAGGCGTGCCGTTCGTGGAAGGACGACTACGCCAGTCTGGTGGTTGAAAGCTTCGGTGAAGCGCACGGCACCAATGTGCTGGCCGACTTCCCGAAAGGCTTCCCGGCTGGCTACCGCGAGCGTTTTGCGGCGCATTCGGCAGTCGTCGACATGCAGCACGTACTGAGCCTCAGCGAAGCCAATCCGCTGGTGATGAGCTTCTACCAGCCACTGGCCGGTGGCCGCCAGCAATTGCATTGCAAGCTGTATCACGCCGATACACCGCTGGCCCTGTCCGACGTGTTGCCGATTCTGGAAAACCTCGGCCTGCGGGTGCTGGGCGAGTTCCCGTACCGCCTGCATCATGCCAACGGTCGCGAGTTCTGGATTCATGATTTCGCCTTTACTTACGGCGAAGGTCTGAACCTCGATATCCAGCAGCTCAACGACACCCTGCAGGATGCGTTCGTGCACATCGTGCGCGGCGATGCCGAAAACGATGCGTTCAACCGTCTGGTACTCACCGCCGGCCTGCCGTGGCGCGACGTGGCACTGCTGCGTGCCTATGCGCGCTATCTGAAGCAGATTCGTCTGGGCTTTGACCTGGGTTACATCGCCACCACGCTGAACAACCACACCGACATCGCCCGCGAGCTGACGCGTCTGTTCAAGACCCGGTTCTATCTGGCGCGCAAGCTGGGTTCCGACGATCTTGACGACAAGCAGCTGCGTCTGGAACAGGCGATTCTGACTGCGCTGGACGACGTGCAGGTGCTCAACGAAGACCGCATCCTGCGTCGTTATCTGGACCTGATCAAGGCAACCCTGCGGACCAACTTCTATCAGGCCGATGCCAACGGGCAGAGCAAGGGCTACTTCAGCTTCAAGTTCAACCCGCGCCTGATCCCCGAGTTGCCCAAGCCGGTGCCCAAGTTTGAAATCTTCGTTTATTCGCCGCGTGTCGAAGGCGTGCATCTGCGCTTCGGCAACGTGGCGCGTGGCGGCCTGCGCTGGTCGGACCGCGAGGAAGACTTCCGTACCGAAGTGCTGGGCCTGGTAAAAGCCCAGCAGGTGAAGAACTCGGTCATTGTGCCGGTAGGTGCCAAGGGCGGCTTCGTGCCGCGTCGCCTGCCGACCACCGGCAACCGCGACGAAGTGCAGGCCGAGGCAATCGCCTGCTACCGCATCTTCATCTCCGGGCTGCTGGACATCACCGACAACCTCAAGGAAGGCGCGCTGGTGCCGCCGGTCAACGTCGTGCGGCATGACGACGATGACCCGTATCTGGTGGTGGCCGCCGACAAGGGCACGGCGACGTTCTCCGACATCGCCAACGGCATTGCCATCGATTACGGCTTCTGGCTGGGTGACGCCTTCGCTTCCGGTGGTTCTGCCGGTTATGACCACAAGAAGATGGGCATCACCGCCAAGGGTGCCTGGGTGGGCGTACAGCGTCACTTCCGTGAACGTGACATCAATGTGCAGCAGGACAGCATCAGCGTGATCGGTATCGGCGACATGGCCGGTGACGTGTTCGGCAACGGCCTGCTGATGTCTGACAAGCTGCAACTGGTCGCAGCGTTCAACCACCTGCACATCTTCATCGATCCGAATCCGGACCCGGCCAGCAGCTTTGCAGAGCGTCAGCGCCTGTTCAATCTGCCGCGCTCGTCCTGGACCGACTACGACACCAGCATCATGTCCGCTGGCGGCGGGATCTTCCCGCGCAGCCTGAAGAGTATCGCCATCACCGAACAGATGAAGGCGCGCTTCGATATCAAGGCCGACAAGCTGACCCCGACCGAACTGCTGCATGCGCTGCTCAAGGCGCCGGTCGATCTGTTGTGGAACGGCGGTATCGGCACGTACGTGAAGTCCAGCGAAGAATCGCATGCCGATGTGGGCGACAAGGCCAACGATGCGCTGCGCGTCGACGGCAACGAGCTGCGCTGCAAGGTGGTGGGCGAGGGCGGCAACCTGGGCATGACCCAGCTGGGCCGTGTCGAGTTCGGCCTCAATGGCGGCGCGACCAACACCGACTTCATCGACAATGCGGGCGGTGTGGACTGTTCCGACCACGAAGTGAACATCAAGATCCTGCTCAACGAAGTGGTGCAGGCCGGTGACATGACCGAGAAGCAGCGCAATCAGTTGCTCGAAAGCATGACCGATGAAGTAGGCCACCTGGTGCTGGGCAACAACTACAAGCAGACCCAGGCGTTGTCGCTGGCAGCCCGTCGCGCTTACGAGCGGATTGCCGAATACAAGCGTCTGATGAGTGACCTGGAGGCGCGTGGCAAGCTTGATCGTGCCATCGAATTCCTGCCTGCCGAAGAGCAGATTGCCGAGCGGATTGCAGCCAAGCAGGGCTTGAGTCGTGCCGAGCTGTCGGTGTTGATCTCGTACAGCAAGATCGACCTCAAGGAAGCGTTGCTGGAATCCCGTGTGCCGGATGACGACTATCTGGCGCGTGATATGGAAACCGCGTTCCCGCCTTCGCTGGGCGCCAGGTTTTCCACAGCCATGCGCGGCCATCGTCTGAAGCGCGAGATCGTCAGCACGCAGATCGCCAACGATCTGGTCAACCACATGGGCATCACCTTCGTGCAGCGGCTCAAAGAGTCGACCGGCATGAGCGCGGCTGCGGTGGCCGGTGCCTACGTGATCGTGCGTGACATCTTCCACCTGCCGCACTGGTTCCGTCAGATCGAGGCGCTGGACTACAAGGTTTCGGCGGAAATCCAGCTGGCGCTGATGGATGAGCTGATGCGTCTGGGGCGTCGAGCCACGCGCTGGTTCCTGCGCAGTCGTCGCAATGAGCTGGACGCTGGCCGTGACGTGGCGCACTTCGGTCCGCACCTCGCTGCACTGGGCCTCAAGCTTGACGAGCTGCTGGAAGGGCCTACCCGCGAGATGTGGCAGACCCGTTATCAGGCGTATGTCGAAGCCGGTGTGCCGGAACTGCTGGCGCGCATGGTCGCCGGTACGACACATCTGTACACGCTGTTGCCGATCATCGAAGCCTCCGACGTGACCGGGCAGAACGCTGCCGATGTCGCCAAGGCATACTTTGCCGTTGGCAGCGCGCTGGACATCACCTGGTACTTGCAACAGATCAGCAGTCTGCCGGTGGAAAACAACTGGCAGGCGCTGGCGCGTGAAGCGTTCCGTGACGATGTCGACTGGCAACAGCGGGCAATCACCGTGTCTGTTCTGCAGATGGTCGACGGTCCCTCGGAAATCGACGCGCGTCTGGCCCTGTGGCTGGAACAGCATGCTCTGATGGTCGAGCGCTGGCGTGCCATGCTGGTCGAACTGCGTGCGGCAAGCGGCACGGATTACGCGATGTACGCGGTTGCCAACCGCGAGCTACTGGACCTGGCCATGAGCGGGCAGGGCATCACCGTGTAATCGGGCTGTAAAAGCTGTACCCATAAAAAACCCGCATCGAAAGATGCGGGTTTTTTTGTCTGCTCGACGCGTTCTGTAAGTCGATTACAGCGCCGACAGATGCTCGTAAAGAATCGTTGCACCGACCACGATCAGTACGATACCGCCAACGATTTCAGCGCGTTTGCCGACCATGGTGCCCAGTACCCGGCCCAGCATCACGCCGATGGTGACCATGACGGTAGTCGCCAGGCCGATGGCCAGGGCGGCAACCACGATATTGACGTCGACAAATGCCAGGCCTACGCCGACCGCCAGTGCATCGATACTGGTGGCGAATGCGGTGACGGCAAGAATCCAGAAAGAATGCTGCCCCGGCTTTTCCTGCTCTTCGTCATCGTCTTGCTTGATACCGTTGTAAATCATGTGCAGGCCGAGCACCAGCAGCAGAGTGAAAGCGATCCAATGGTCCCAGCTCTCGGCGAAGCGCGCAGCCACCTGGCCGATACCCCAGCCTATGACTGGCGTGATGGTTTCGATGGCGCCGAATATGAGGCCCGTGCGCAATGCTTCGAGAAAGCGCGGTTTATGCAGGCTTGCTCCTTTACCAAGGGCCGCAGCAAAGGCGTCCGTGGACATGGCAAGCGCGAGAAAGAGGAGGGAAATCGGATTCACGGTTATATCCAGTCGGGCTATGAGTCAACGACGCAACCACACGCCCGACTTTAGGCATGGATGCATCGTTGGTCTCGCCAACCAGAAGGTGTTCGCACCACGGCATGCTGCCGAGAATGTTGATGCGAACGCTCTGTGACCGGAGTCAAGAGCAGGCTACTCCCCAACAAGGGCCGCCACTATAGCCATGTGAATGTGAAAAATATATGTACGTGTTCGATTGAGGGCAAAAAAAACCCCATCGCGAGAATGGGGTTCTTATGGTGCCTGCTTTCGTGCTTACACTTGAACGGCCGGGATGTTGGCGTTCGCAGCGGCTTCACGGAACTCGGCGATCTGATCGAAGCTCAGGTAGCGGTACACGTCCGCTGCCATGGTATCGATCTGGTTGGCGTAGCTCATGTACTCTTCGACCGTCGGCAGACGACCCAGAATAGACGCAACGGACGCCAGCTCGGCCGAGGCCAGGTAGACGTTCGCGCCGTCACCCAGACGGTTCGGGAAGTTACGGGTCGACGTCGACACTACGGTCGAGTTCGGTTCCACGCGTGCCTGGTTACCCATGCACAGCGAGCAGCCCGGCATTTCCATGCGCGCGCCAGCCTTGCCGTAGATGCCGTAGTAGCCTTCTTCGGTCAGCTGGTGAGCATCCATCTTGGTCGGCGGCGACAGCCACAGACGCGTCGGCAGCTGGCCCTTGACCTGATCCAGCAACTTGCCCGCAGCGCGGAAGTGGCCGATGTTGGTCATGCAGGAGCCGATGAACACTTCATCGATCTTCTCGCCCTGTACCGAAGACAGCAGGCGGGCATCGTCCGGGTCGTTCGGCGCGCAGAGCACAGGCTCCTTGACGTCGGCCAGATCGATTTCGATGATTTCGGCGTACTCGGCGTCCTTGTCGGCTTCCAGCAGCTCCGGGTTGGCAACCCAGGCTTCCATCGCTTGAGCACGACGCTCCAGAGTGCGCGGATCACCGTAGCCCTGTTCGATCATCCAGCGCAGCAGGGTGATGTTCGAATTCAGGTATTCGATGATCGGCTCTTTGGCCAGCTTGATGGTGCAACCGGCAGCCGAACGCTCGGCAGAGGCGTCGGACAGCTCGAAAGCCTGTTCGATGCTCAGGTTATCGAGGCCTTCGATCTCCAGGATGCGACCGGAGAATGCGTTCTTCTTGCCTTTCTTCTCTACGGTCAGCAGGCCAGCCTGAATCGCGTAGTAAGGAATGGCGTGAACCAGGTCGCGCAGGGTGATGCCAGGTTGCATCTTGCCCTTGAAGCGAACTAGGATCGATTCAGGCATGTCCAGCGGCATGACGCCCGTTGCAGCGGCGAACGCCACCAGGCCGGAGCCGGCCGGGAAGGAGATACCGATCGGGAAGCGGGTGTGCGAGTCACCACCGGTACCGACGGTGTCCGGCAGCAGCATGCGGTTCAGCCAGCTGTGGATGATGCCGTCGCCCGGACGCAGGGAAACGCCGCCGCGGGTCATGATGAAGTCAGGCAGCGTGTGGTGCGTCTTGACGTCGATAGGCTTCGGATAGGCTGCGGTGTGGCAGAACGACTGCATGACCAGGTCGGTCGAGAAGCCCAGGCACGCCAGGTCTTTCAGTTCGTCGCGAGTCATCGGGCCAGTGGTGTCCTGGGAGCCGACGGTGGTCATCTTCGGTTCGCAGTAGGTGCCCGGACGAACGCCCGCTACGCCGCATGCCTTGCCGACCATCTTCTGCGCCAGGGTGTAACCCTTGGTGCTTTCGACTGGCTGGTCAGGGGTCTTGAACAGGTCGAACTCCGGCAGGCCCAGTTCGGCGCGCGCCTTGCTGGTCAGGCCGCGGCCGATGATCAGCGGAATACGGCCGCCAGCGCGGACTTCGTCGAGCAGCACCGGGGTCTTCATTTCGAAGGTGGTGATGACTTCGTCGCTGTCGTGCTTGCAGACCTTGCCAGCGTAGGGGTAGACGTCGATCACGTCACCCATGTTGATGTTCGAGACATCGAATTCGATTGGCAGAGCGCCAGCATCTTCCATGGTGTTGTAGAAGATCGGAGCAATTTTGCTGCCGAAGCAGAAACCGCCGGCACGCTTGTTCGGGACGTAAGGGACGTCGTCGCCGAAGAACCAGAGTACCGAGTTGGTTGCCGATTTACGCGAGGAACCGGTACCGACCACGTCACCGACGTAGGCAATCGGGAAGCCCTGACCGCGCATTTCTTCGATCTGCTTCATCGGGCCGATGGCGCCCTGAACGTCAGGGACGATCCCGTCACGGGCCATTTTCAGCATGGCCAGTGCGTGCAGCGGGATGTCTGGACGCGACCAGGCATCAGGGGCAGGGGACAGGTCGTCGGTGTTGGTTTCGCCGGTGACCTTGAAGACGCGCAGGCTGATCTTGTCGGCCAGCGTCGGACGCTTCTTGAACCACTCGCCGTCGGCCCAGGACTGCAGGACAGCCTTGGCGTGGGCATTGCCGTTCTTGGCTTTTTCGGCCACGTCGTGGAAGGCGTCGAACATCAGCAGGGTGTGCTTGAGTTGTTCGGCAGCGACTGGCGCGAGGGTGGCGTCGTCGAGCAGTTCAACCAGGGTGACGATGTTGTAGCCACCTTGCATGGTGCCGAGCAGTTCGGTAGCGCGTTTTTTGTCGATCAGGGGAGAAGTGGCTTCGCCCTTGGCCAGGGCAGACAGGAAACCGGCCTTGACGTAGGCAGCTTCGTCAACGCCTGGCGGAACGCGATTGGTGATCAGGTCGACAAGGAAAGCTTCTTCGCCAGCCGGGGGATTCTTCAGCAGCTCGACCAGGCCTGCAGTTTGTTCGGCGTTAAGCGGCTGGGGCACGATGCCCTGGGCGGCACGCTCTTCGATATGTTTACGGTAGGCTTCAAGCACAGTATTAACCCTCATCAGTGGTCCCAAATGGGTGTCCGGGACGCTCATCCAGAAATCGCCCGTACCCACGCAAGGCTTATTGAGCCTTGTTGGCAGGGTAGCGGTGATTCCTAACAGAAGCTGTTTTCAAAGTTTTACGCCTGCAGGGCGGGGGGAGTGGCGGTCGACACGGCCATTCGTGATGAGGGAATGGCCTGTCGACGCCGCACTGCGGGATTAACTTGACTGTGCTCGTGACGCTTTGAAAACAGCTTCCAACGGACATTGGCGCCTTAAAAGGCTCGCTGATTCTACGCCAAAACTTTGCCGAAGGTAAGTTAGCCCCTACATCTTCGGGGGTGAACTTGCTTAGACAAAGGGCTAACATGAGCCCCTGTTTCGCCTTCCCCAGTCCTGCCTGACATGCCCGATTACATTATCAAAACCCCCTGCGTCGGCCTTTGCTCCACTGTTTACGGGGATCTGGTGTGCCGTGGCTGCAAGCGCTTCCACCACGAGGTCATCCACTGGAACGGCTATAACGAGGATGAAAAAAGAGCGGTCTGGCTGCGTCTGGAGCAACTGCTGGTCCAGGTGATGACTGCCAAGCTCGAAGTCTTCGATGCCGACAAGCTGCGTGCGCAGCTGACCCAGCGCAAGATCCGCTTTGTGCCACACCAGTCCGAATACTGCTGGGCTTACCAGTTGATCGCCCGTGGCGCACGGGTCATCAGCCAGGTCGAGGCCTACGGTTTCGTGTTGTTGCCGGAGTTTCGCGACTGGACGCTGCCGGAACTGCGCGATGCCATCGACCGCGAGTTTTTCCTGCTCTCCGAGGCGCACTATCAGCGCTATATCGCGCCGGGCTTTCTGCGCGACGCATTCGGCGCGTGACAAAACCGGCATGCTTTTGTGTCGCGAGGTACCGTGGCTCCTCGTATAATGCGCGGCCGTGCCTCTCCGTCATTCTGTGAGCCTATGTACCCGATCCCTGAAATCGAAGCCTTTCTGCTTTGCCGCACCCCCGACAGCTGGGTCCAGGCCGCGCTGCGCAATCTGGACATCCTGCTGATCGACCATGCGAACAACGAGAAGAAGGCCGCCGGGGCTGCGTTCCAGTTCATGTTTCAGTACAACGACAAGTTCGACCTGTTGAGCAAGATGTCGCGTCTGGCCCGGGAAGAGCTGCGCCACTTCGAGCAAGTCATCAGCATTATCAGAAAGCGCCAGATCCCCATGGCCAACATCAGCTCGGCCCGTTATGCCGGAGCGCTGCGCAAGCTGGTACGCAATCACAACCCCTACCGGCTGACCGATGCGCTGATCGTCGGTGCCATCGTCGAGGCTCGTTCCTGTGAGCGATTCGCCGCGCTGGTGCCGCATCTTGACGAAGAGCTGGCCAAATTCTATGGCGGTCTGCTGAAGTCCGAAGCGCGGCACTTTCAGGATTACCTCAAGCTGGCTTACAGCTATGGCGACAAGGCTGATATCGATGCCAAGATCGAGGAGATCCGTCTGGCCGAGCGTGAGCTGATCGAAAGCCCTGACGAAGAGTTCCGCTTTCACAGTGGCGTCCCTGTCGCCGCCTGATTCCTCTCGCACGTCCGCCCCCCAAAACGACCGCCTTGCCAGCGGTCGTTTTTTTATGGGGATTTAGTAAGCACACTAATAAATGCTTTGACAACGGCTGCCTAGGCAGTAATATTTTGCAATCACTGCCTAGGCAGCTATCTGGGTCAATCCGTGAAACATTTCAGCCCCGACAATTTCGAATCCAGCCTCATCGGGCTGCTGGTCGGTCGTACCAATGCGCTCAAAGACCGCATGCTCGACAAGTACCTGCTGCCCTATGACGTGACGTTCGCGCAGTTCAAGGTGCTGATCATCATTGCCCAGTTTTCTACCGATACCCCCGTGGAATTGTGTCGGCACCTGTCACTGGACAGCGGTTCGATGACCCGCATGCTCGATCGTCTGGAACAGAAAGGGCTGGTGGTGCGCAAGCGCTCCGCGACCGATCGTCGTCAGGTGCGTCTGGCGCTGACCGAGCAGGGACAGGCGCTTTCCGATCTGTTGCCGCAGATTGGCGCCGACGCGATGAATGACACGTTCGCCGCGCTCGACAGTGAAGAGGTCGAGAGCCTGAAAAGAATTCTCACCAAGGTGCTGGTGGCTGCCGATGACCACATCACCCTGACTCGTTTGAGCTTCAACCCCAAAGCTAAAAGCTGAGCAGCCGACGTGTTGGCAGGCGTGAGCCTGATCGCCGTCGTTCCGTCGCTTCGCTGATTAAAGGTAACTGCCATGGCCACTGCTGCCGCTGAAAACACATCTGCCCAGGCTCCTCAACAGGAGCCGAAGTCTGGCAAGCGCAAGTTCCTGCTGATCGGGCTTGCCATTGTCGTGGTGATCCTCGCACTGGGCATCTGGGCCTGGTACGAGATCTACGGCCAATGGAGCGAAGAGACCGACGACGCCTATGTCAATGGCAACGTGGTCGAAATCACCCCGCTGGTCACCGGAACCGTCATCAGTATTGGTGCCGACGATGGTGATCTGGTGCACGAAGGGCAGGTCCTGCTCAAGTTTGACCCGAGCGATGCCGAAGTCTCGTTGCAGAGCGCCGAGGCCAATCTGGGCAAGGTTGTGCGCCAGGTGCGCGGCCTTTACAGCAACGTCGATGGCATGAAAGCGCAACTGGCCGCGCAGCGTGCTGCGGTGCAGACCGCTCAGGACAACTATAACCGTCGTCGCAGCCTCGCAGCCGGCGGGGCGATTTCCCAGGAAGAGCTGTCGCACGCAAGAGACAGCCTGACCAGCGCGCAGAGCGCCCTGAACAATATTCAGCAGCAACTCAGCACCAGCGTGGCGTTGGTCGATGACACCGTGGTGTCATCACACCCGGACGTCAAGGCTGCGGCCGCACAGTTGCGTCAGGCCTACCTGGCCAATGCACGTTCGACGCTGGTGGCACCGGTCACCGGCTACGTCGCCAAGCGCACCGTGCAACTGGGGCAACGCATTCAGCCGGGCACTGCAACCATGGCGGTCATTCCGCTGGATCAGTTGTGGATCGATGCCAACTTCAAGGAAACCCAACTGGGCAAGATGCGCATCGGTCAGCCAGTGGAGATCAGCTCCGACCTGTATGGCAGCGATGTGAAGTACAGCGGCACCATCGACAGCCTGGGGGCCGGTACCGGCAGTGCCTTTGCGTTGTTGCCTGCGCAGAATGCCACTGGCAACTGGATCAAGATTGTCCAGCGTGTGCCGGTGCGGGTGCACATCAACCCTGAAGAACTGGCGAAGTCCCCGTTGCGTATCGGCCTGTCGACCACGGTTGAAGTCAATCTGCATGACCAGAGCGGTCCGGTCCTGGCGCAACAGCCGCGCAAACAGGCGGCCTTCAGCACTCAGGTGTACACCGAGCAACTGGCTGACGCCGACGCGCTGATCGCCCGCCTGATTCACGAGAACAGTGCGCCCGGTGGCAAGACTGCCGTTCAGCGCTGAACCGCCAATCCGTGAGCCCCGGCCTGCTGGCCGGGGTGTCGCATTCGTCTTCAGGGATTCGCGATGAGCAACAACGCCCCCGCTTCTTTTACCCCGCCAAGCCTGTTGCTGTGCACCATCGGTCTGTCGCTGGCGACCTTCATGCAGGTGCTCGATACCACGATTGCCAACGTGGCGCTGCCGACCATCGCCGGCAATCTGGGTGTCAGCTCGGAGCAGAGCACCTGGGTGATCACCTCGTTTGCGGTCAGCAACGCGATTGCCTTGCCGCTGACCGGCTGGCTCAGTCGCCGCTTCGGTGAGGTCAAGCTGTTCCTGTGGGCCACCATTCTGTTCGTGATGGCTTCGTTTCTGTGCGGTATTTCCCAGTCCATGCCGGAACTGGTGGGCTTTCGCGCGCTGCAGGGCATGGTCGCCGGTCCGCTGTATCCGATGAGTCAGACCCTGCTGATTGCGGTGTACCCACCCGCCAAAAGAGGCATGGCCCTGGCATTGCTGGCGATGGTGACGGTGGTGGCGCCCATTGCCGGTCCGATCCTCGGTGGCTGGATCACCGACAGCTATAGCTGGCCCTGGATCTTCTTCATCAACATTCCCATCGGCCTGTTCGCCGTGCTGGTGGTGCGTACCCAGATGGCCAAAAGGCCGGTCACGACTGCTCGTCAGCCGTTGGACTATATTGGCCTGATAGCGCTGATCGTCGGTGTGGGCGCGCTGCAGATAGTGCTCGACAAGGGTAATGATCTGGATTGGTTCGAGTCGAACTTCATCATCTTTGGCTCGCTGATTTCGCTGGTCGCGTTGACCTTCTTCGTGATCTGGGAAATGACCGACAAGCATCCGATCGTCAACCTGCGCCTGTTTGCCTACCGCAATTTTCGCATCGGCACACTGGTCATGATCGGCGGCTATTCCGGCTTCTTCGGCATCAACCTGATATTGCCGCAGTGGTTGCAGACCCAGATGGGCTACACCGCCACCTGGGCTGGGCTGGCCGTCGCGCCGATTGGCATCCTGCCGGTACTGATGTCGCCCTTTGTCGGCAAGTACGCGCACAAATTCGATCTGCGTCTATTGGCCGGGCTGGCATTCCTGGCGATGGGGTTGAGTTGCTTCATGCGTGCAGGCTTCAACACCGACGTGGATTTCGAGCATGTGGCGATGGTGCAGTTGTTCATGGGCATTGGCGTGGCACTGTTCTTCATGCCGACTCTGAGTATTCTGCTGTCTGACCTGCCGCCCAATCAGATCGCCGATGGTTCAGGGCTGGCAACCTTTCTGCGCACCCTGGGCGGCAGCTTCGCAGCCTCGCTCACCACTTGGATCTGGATTCGCCGCGCCAACCAGCATCATGCCTACCTGAGTGAAAACATCAGCACCTTCGACCCAGCCACCCGCCACGCCCTTGACAGCCTGGGCGGCGCCAGCCCGCAGGCCTACGCGCAACTGGAGCAGACCCTCAACGCCCAGGCCTACATGATGTCCACCGTGGATTACTTCTACCTGCTGGGCTGGATATTCGCAGGACTGATCCTGCTCGTCTGGCTGGCCAAACCTCCATTCGCCGCCAAGGCCGGGCCTGCGGCAGGGGGCGGGCACTAGTTTCTTATGCGCCTATCTGAACCGTGCCTTTGGCCAAACTGCTCTAAAGTGCTTTTTCAATCGCGATGGCACAGACGACGCAGAGTGCGACGTTAGTGACAGTGCAAAGGAACCCGACGAAGTCGGGCCGGAAACAGGAGCGGGGACTTTGCTCACTTTGGTCCCTCAAATTGAGTCGCCGAAGGGCTAAAAGGTGACCTGAGCCGAACGGCAATCCGCCTGAAGGCGCAGAGCCGCTGTGCTCTCAGCCGTTACCGCGCAATCAATTCAACAGCGCAGTCGTTTCAGGCACAAAGTCGAACGGGTTCAGGCTGAAACCCTGATCATCCACCTGCAACACCCAGCCCTGACGATCCCAGTCACCCAGCACAATGCGCCTGGCCGCCTGATCGCCAATCTGCAACTTATGAATCGCCGGACGATGAGTGTGACCGTGGACCAACGTACGCACGCCGAACTGCTGCATGATCCGCGGCACCTCGTCCGGCGTCACATCGACAATATCGTTGGCCTTCATACGGGTTTGCGCACGGCTCTCATTACGCAACTTGCGCGCCAGCTTATGGCGGGTGCCCAGCGGCAAATGGCGCAGAATGAAAAGCGTCAGCGGATGGCGCAGATAGCGACGCATCCGGATATAACCTTCATCGCGGGTGCACAGACTGTCGCCGTGCATCAGCAGCACCGGCTCACCGTTCAACTGCACGACGCTCGGGTCACTCAGCAGTGTGCAGCCTGCTGCCTTGCAGAAACCCTTGCCGAGCATGAAATCACGGTTGCCGTGCATCAGAAAAATTCGTGTGCCGCTGTCGCTCAACTCGCGCAGGGCCTTGCAGATCGAAAGCTGGAACGGCGACATCGCGTCGTCACCGATCCAGACTTCAAAAAAATCCCCGAGGATATACAGCGACTCGGCGTCGCGAGCGCGTCCTGCGAGCAGATCCAGAAACGCCCGGGTAATGTCCGGGCGCTCCTGTTCAAGGTGCAGATCGGAGATCAGCAGTATCACTCAACGATCTCGGCTTTCTCGATGATCACGTCTTCTACCGGGACGTCCTGATGGCCGGCCTTGCTGGAAGTTGCCACGCCTTTGATCTTGTCGACGACATCAGTGCCTTCGATCACTTCACCGAATACAGCGTAACCCCAGCCTTGAACGGTCTTGGCGCTGTGGTTCAGGAAGGCGTTGTCAGCGACGTTGATGAAGAACTGCGCAGAGGCCGAATGCGGCTCCATGGTGCGGGCCATGGCGACGCTGTACTTCTTGTTCGGCAGACCGTTGTCGGCTTCGTTCTGGATGCTCGGGCGCTTGTCTTTCTTTTCTTTCATGCCAGGCTCGAAACCGCCGCCCTGAACCATGAAGTTGCCGATCACACGGTGGAAAACCGTGTTTTCGTAATGACCGGCTTTAACGTATTCGATGAAGTTGGCAACGGTCAGCGGCGCCTTTTCTTCGTTCAGTTGCAGCACGATGTCGCCGTGGTTGGTAGTCAGCTTTACATTAGGCATTTGGGAAGTCGCTCTCTAGTCATGCATGAATGGGCAGATTATGACCCTGACGCGCAGTTTACAGACGAGGTTACATTTTTCAGCGCTTTTGCAGCTTTTATGCCTTCAAATACGCAGTCTGTTGTCAGGGACTTGACAGCTTCGGCTATGATAAGCGCTTTGATTTAGTCGGCCTACCCTGGCCGCGCACGTATGTCCAAGGATCCTATGAGCAAGCCCACTCCAGAACCCGCTGCCCATTCAAAGGCAGGTCCAGCCGTACCGACCAATTTCCTGCGTCCTATCGTGCAGGCAGACCTGGACTCGGGCAAGCACAGCAAAATCGTGACCCGCTTTCCGCCGGAGCCCAACGGCTACCTGCACATCGGTCACGCCAAGTCGATCTGCGTGAACTTCGGTCTGGCCAAGGAGTTCGGTGGCGATACGCACCTGCGTTTCGATGACACCAACCCGGCCAAGGAAGACCAGGAATACATCGACGCCATCATGAGTGACGTCAAGTGGCTGGGCTTCGAATGGGCGGGCGAAGTGCGCTACGCCTCGCAGTATTTCGACCAGTTGCACGACTGGGCAGTCGAGCTGATCAAGGCGGGCAAGGCTTACGTTGACGATCTGACCCCCGAACAGGCGCGCGAATATCGCGGCACCCTGACCGAGCCGGGCAAGAACAGTCCGTTCCGCGAGCGCGGCGTCGAGGAAAACCTCGACCTGTTCGCGCGCATGAAAGCCGGCGAGTTCGAGGATGGCGCTCGTGTACTGCGCGCCAAAATCGACATGGCCTCGCCGAACATGAACCTGCGTGACCCGATCATCTACCGCATTCGTCATGCGCATCACCATCAGACCGGCGACAAGTGGTGCATCTACCCGATCTATGACTTCACCCACGGTCAGTCGGATGCCCTCGAAGGCATCACCCACTCGATCTGCACCCTGGAGTTCGAAAGCCATCGTCCGCTGTACGACTGGTTCCTCGACAACCTGCCGGTGCCGTGCAAGCCGCGCCAGTATGAGTTCTCGCGCCTGAACCTGAACTACACCATCACCAGCAAGCGCAAGCTCAAGCAACTGGTTGACGAGAAACACGTCAGTGGCTGGGATGACCCGCGCATGTCGACGCTGTCGGGCTTCCGTCGTCGTGGCTACACGCCGAAATCGATTCGCAATTTCTGCGAAATGATCGGCACCAACCGCTCTGACGGCGTGGTCGATTTCGGCATGCTCGAATTCAGCATCCGCGACGACCTGGACCACAGCGCGCCGCGCGCCATGTGCGTGCTGCGCCCGCTGAAAGTGGTTATCACCAACTACCCGGAAGGTCAGGTCGAGAAGCTGGAACTGCCGCGCCACCCGAAAGAGGACCTGGGCATGCGCGAGCTGCCGTTCTCGCGGGAGCTGTACATCGACCGCGACGATTACATGGAAGAGCCGCCGAAGGGCTACAAGCGTCTTGAGCCCAATGGCGAAGTGCGTTTGCGTGGCAGCTATGTGATCCGCGCCGATGAAGCGATCAAGGATGCCGACGGCAACATCGTCGAGCTGCGTTGCTCCTACGATCCGGACACTCTGGGCAAGAACCCTGAGGGCCGCAAGGTCAAGGGCGTCGTGCACTGGGTGCCGGCAGCCGAGAGCGTAGAGTGCGAAGTGCGTCTGTACGATCGTCTGTTCCGTTCGCCAAACCCTGAAAAAGCCGAAGAGGGCGCAAGCTTTCTGGACAATATCAACCCGGACTCCCTGCAAGTACTGACCGGTTGTCGCGCCGAGCCCTCGTTGGGCCAAGCGCAACCGGAAGACCGTTTCCAGTTCGAACGCGAAGGTTATTTCTGCGCGGACATCAAGGACTCCAAACCTGGTCGACCTGTCTTCAACCGCACCGTGACATTGCGGGATTCCTGGACCTGATGCTGTACGTTTGAGGGGGAGCACGTGCTTTCTATCTACAACACGCTCACCAAGAGCAAAGAAGTTTTCAAGCCGCTGGATGGCAACAAGGTGCGCATGTACGTCTGCGGGATGACCGTGTACGACTACTGCCACCTGGGCCATGGCCGCAGCATGGTTGCGTTCGATCTGGTGACGCGCTGGCTGCGCTTCATCGGTTATGAACTGACCTATGTGCGCAACATCACCGATATCGACGACAAGATCATCAACCGGGCGCGGGAAAACGGTGAGTCGTTCGATGCACTGACCGCGCGCATGATCGGTGCCATGCACGAGGACGAGGCGCGCCTCAACATCCTCAAGCCAGACATGGAACCGCGTGCCACCGATCATATCCCCGGCATGCACGCCATGATCCAGACCCTGATCGACAAGGGCTATGCCTATGCGCCGGGTAACGGCGACGTGTATTACCGGGTCGGCAAGTTTCAGGGTTACGGCAAGCTGTCGCGCAAGAAGATCGAAGACCTGCGCATCGGCGCGCGCATCGAAGTGGACGAGTCCAAGGAGGATCCGCTGGACTTCGTGCTCTGGAAAGGTGTCAAGCCGGGCGAGCCGAGCTGGGAATCGCCCTGGGGTGCAGGACGTCCCGGCTGGCATATCGAGTGCTCGGTGATGTCGACCTGCTGCCTGGGCGAGACCTTCGATATTCATGGCGGCGGCAGCGACCTCGAGTTTCCGCACCATGAAAACGAAATCGCCCAGAGCGAAGCGGCCACCGGCAAGACCTACGCCAATGCCTGGTTACACTGCGGCATGATTCGCATCAATGGCGAGAAGATGTCCAAGTCCTTGAACAACTTCTTCACCATCCGAGACGTGCTGGAGAAATACCACCCGGAAGTGGTGCGTTACCTGCTGGTGTCGAGCCACTACCGCAGCGCGATCAACTATTCCGAAGACAGCCTGCGTGAGTCGAAGGCGGCACTTGAACGTTTCTATCACGCGCTCAAGGGCCTGCCGCTCGCCGAGCCTGCGGGTGGCGAGGCGTTCGTCGAGCGTTTCAGCGCGGCGATGAACGATGACTTCGGTACGCCTGAAGCGTGCGCGGTGCT
Source organism: Plantibacter cousiniae (nom. nud.) (assembly GCF_977070315.1). Lineage (NCBI taxonomy): Bacteria > Bacillati > Actinomycetota > Actinomycetes > Micrococcales > Microbacteriaceae > Plantibacter > Plantibacter cousiniae (nom. nud.). The sequence goes on from NZ_CDRVEU010000005.1 coordinate 92,926, forward strand.
GTTCGAGATGGTTCGCGAGATCAATCGTCTGCGTGAGTCCGATGTCGCAGCGGCGGCGGGTCTGGCGGCGCGCTTGAAGCAACTGGCCAGCGTGCTGGGTGTCCTGCAACTCGAAGCCGACGACTTTTTGCGCGCTGGCGCGGAAGGGCGGGTTAATGCGGCTGAAGTGGAGGCGCTGATTCAGGCGCGTCTGGCTGCGCGTGCCGCGAAAGACTGGGCCGAGTCCGACCGTATCCGCGACCAGATCACCGCCATGGGTGTGCTTCTGGAGGACGGCAAGGGCGGCACAACCTGGCGTCTGGCGGACTGATCAAGTAAGGCGGCTGGGTGGCGCGAAGCGTCATGAAGTGCATTCCCACGCGGAGCATGGGAACGATAATGACCCGGAAGACTATCGTGCCCACGCTCCGCGTGGGCATGCTGTTCTGGACGCTCCGCGTCCTGTCCTCGATGCTCGGCCTGCCGAGCGTCGAACACTAAACGATCCGCTGTTCCCGCAACCGCTTGTACAGTGTGTTGCGGCTGACGCCCAGGCGTTTGGCCAGCTGTGAAATATTCCCGCCTGCCGCTTGAAACAATTGGCCGAGGTCTTCGGTCGCGTGAAGGCGCGTGGCCGATTCCTGAGTTCTGGCCGGGATAGGGCATTCCTCATTCACCTGTGCATCGAGCAGAAAGTCCTCGGGCAGATGGTCAGTGCCGATCGGCTGTTCGTCGGCCAGTGCCAGCGCCACCTGAATCACACTGTTGAGCTGGCGCAGATTACCCGGCCAAGGGTGATGCTCGAATAACTCAAGTACCTCTCTGGAGAAGCCTGCACGCTGATGGGCATCACGGTGCCGCTCCCAGATTCGCTGGATAAGCGCATGCTTGTCAGTCCGCTCGCGCAGGGGAGGAAGTTCGATGCTCAGGCCGCTGATCCGGTAATAAAGATCCTGGCGGAAAAGCCCCGTCTGGACCTGATCGCGCAGGCTTCGGTTGGTGGCTGAAATCAGGCGTATGTCGACCGGATACAACTCGCTGCTGCCCAGTGGCTGAACGCAGCGCTCTTGAAGCACGCGCAGCAGCCGCGCCTGTACCGGCATCGGCATGTCGCCCACTTCGTCGAGAAACAGCGTGCCTTTGTCGGCCTTGCGGATCAGGCCGATGCTGCCCTTCTGATTGGCCCCGGTGAAGGCGCCTCTTTCATAGCCAAACAGCTCGGCCTCGACCAGTTCGGCCGGGATCGCTGCGCAGTTGACGGCGATCAGAGGCTGGCCGGCGCGCGCACTGGCCTGATGCAGGGCTTTGACAAACACTTCCTTGCCGACCCCGGTTTCCCCGTGGATCAGCAGCGGAATGTCTTTTTCCAGCAGCCGCTGCGCCTGACGCACGGCTTTTTCGATTTTTGCATCACCCAGGCTGATCGCCTCCAGGTCAAGACTCTGCGGCGCCACGGGTGCCTGAACTGGCTGTACGCTGTGCAGCTTGAGCGGCTTGCGGGTTGGCCGCTTGAGCAGGCACTGAAAGCGATTGTTGCCAAATGCATGCAATGCAAACGGACGCGCTTCGGTCTCGCTGAGCAATTGCAGGATCGGACATTTGAACAGCGTCTCGATGCTGGCGCCGGCCGGAGTCTTCCCCAGCAGGGCGTCGGCACGCCGATTGGCGCACAGGATCTGGCCGCTTTCGTCAAAAATCAGCAGGCCAGCCCATTGGCTGTCGAGGTTGTTCAGACCGGTATTGAAGATCAACTGGAAGTGGGAATCGCGGAACTGGTCGAGGATCAGGCGGTTTTCCACCGACTGGCTCATCATTTTGACCATGCCCAGCGTGTGCGAGGGTGGCAGGAAGCTGTCACTGGACACATCCAGCACGGCAATGATGCGCCTGTCGGCGTCGAAGATCGGTGAGGCCGAACCGGTCATGAAGCGATTGGCCTTGAGGAAATGCTCGTCCGGTTCGATATGGATGGCCTGTTCGCAGGCCAGCGCCGTGCCGATGGCGTTGGTGCCCGTGCCGCGTTCGCTCCAGCTGGCACCGGGCATGAAGCCCTGAGCCTGGGACGATTCGACGAAGCGTTGCGCACCCCAGGACTTGAGCAACTGACCTTGAGGGTCGGCCAGAAGAATCAGGCAGCTGGAGTTGCTGAGAATGTTTTCGTAGACCGGCAGGACCTCCTGATGGGTGGTCTGTACCAGTCCGCGATGGCGCTCCAGCAGCCTGGAAACCTCCGCCCCCGGCAGTTGGCCGAATGAGGGGCGCGTCTGATGACTGAGGCCGAAGTCCCGGCAGCGGGTCCATGAATCCTGAATGATGATGTCGTGAGCAAGCGAAGCGCTGGTTTGAGACATGAGGATGCCTGCGAATATGACGTATTGTTTTTGTTTTTAGGTCCCGTCGGCGTGACCATCCTTGCCCGCAACGTCCGTCCAGTGTCGTTCAGTTTTGTTCAAAGTCAATGTTCATTTTGTTCAAGTGTTCAGTATTTTCTGTTCATTATTGTTCAGCTGTGAAAGGGGTTTCGTCCCCTGAATACGGGCGAGCGCTCTGTTTCGGGCTTCACCGGCGATCCGCCTGAGCTGGCACGAATGTCGCTATCTGCAAACAGTCACGCATTCACCCTTAAGAAAAAAACAACAAAGGGCACGCCATGTCACTCACGCTGGAGCATGTCAGTCGCGCCGTCGATGGCCAGGTCTGGATCGACGACGCCTCCCTGAGCTTTGAGCCGGGATCATTCAACGTTCTGCTGGGGCGCACCCTGTCCGGCAAAACCAGCCTGATGCGCTTGATGGCCGGGCTGGACAAGCCGGACAGCGGGCGAGTGCTGATGAACGGGGTCGATGTCACCCATCGTCCGGTTCGTCTGCGCAACGTCTCTATGGTTTATCAGCAGTTCATCAATTACCCGAGCATGACGGTGTTCGAAAACATCGCCTCGCCGCTGCGTCAGGCCGGTCTGTCCAAAGATGTGATCCACAGCCGGGTGCAGGAAACCGCGAAGATGTTGCGCATCGAAAAATTCCTGCAACGCCATCCCCTTGAACTGTCCGGTGGGCAGCAGCAGCGCACCGCGATGGCCAGAGCGCTGGTCAAGGACGCCGAGCTGATCCTCTTCGATGAACCGCTGGTCAACCTCGATTACAAGCTGCGCGAAGAGCTGCGCCAGGAAATGCGCGAGCTGTTTGCCGCTCGCCATACCATCGCCATCTACGCCACTACCGAGCCCAATGAAGCGCTGGCGCTGGGCGGCACCACCACCATCCTGCATGAAGGGCGGGTGGTGCAGAGCGGCAAGACCCCTGAGGTCTATCATCGACCCGCGACTGTGCTGGCCGCCGAGCTGTTCTCCGAACCGCCGATCAACCTCATGCCGGGCCGTATAGACGGCAATGAAGTCAGCTTCGCCAACTTCGTGCATTTCCCGCTCAACGTCGACCTGCGGGATGTCGGCGACGGTGAGTATCGTTTCGGCGTGCGCCCCAGCCATTTGAGCCTGGTGCCGTCCAACGATGACGATCTGGAACTGGCGGTTACCGTCGAGCTGGCGGAAATCAGTGGTTCGGAAACCTTCCTGCATGTGCGCAACGAGTTGTTCTCGCTGGTCCTGCATCTGCCAGGCGTGCATGCCTATGACGTCGATGCGGCGATTCGGGTGTACATCCCGACCCACAAATTGTTTGTATTCGATCAGCAGGGCGGCCTGATTCAGGCGCCGGGCCTGCGTATGGCGAGGGTTGCCTGATGGCCGAGATCCGCTTGCAGAACCTTGCGCACAGCTACAGTGCCAAGCCTGGTCCTGACGACTATGCAATTCGCGAGATGAGCCACGTCTGGGAGCAGGGTGGTGCTTACGCGCTGCTCGGGCCTTCCGGGTGTGGCAAGTCAACCCTGCTCAACATCATTTCCGGTCTGCTCAGTCCGTCGCAGGGTCAGGTGCTGTTCGACTCGAAAGTAGTCAATGAGCTGCCCCCGGAGCGTCGCAACATCGCTCAGGTTTTCCAGTTTCCAGTGATCTACGACACCATGACGGTGTTTGATAATCTGGCCTTTCCGTTGCGCAATCAGGGCCTGGACGAGGCGCGGATTCTCATCAAGGTCAACGAAATTGCCGATGTCCTGGACCTGCAGCCGCTGCTGAAAAAGAAGGCGCGCAACCTCAGCGCGGACGAAAAGCAGAAAGTCTCCATGGGTCGCGGGCTGGTGCGCGATGACGTGTCGGCGATCCTCTTCGACGAACCGTTGACTGTGATTGACCCACACCTGAAGTGGAAACTGCGGCGCAAGCTCAAGCAGATCCACGAGCAGTTCAATATCACCATGGTCTACGTCACTCACGATCAACTGGAGGCGTCGACTTTCGCCGACAAGATCGCCGTGATGTATGGCGGTCAGATCGTCCAGTTCGGCACGCCGCGGGAGCTGTTCGAGAAGCCGTCGCACACCTTTGTCGGCTATTTCATCGGCAGCCCGGGGATGAATCTGATTGACGTTACGCCGCAGCCGGGCGGTGTCGGTTTTGCCGATATTCACCTGCCGTTGCCTGAGTCGTTGCAGCAGAAGCTCGCCAATACGCCGTGGAAAACTCTGAAAGCAGGCATTCGTCCCGAGTTCGTGCATGTCTGGGACGGACCTTACGACGATGCGATGTGTGCCGACGTGACCTATGTGGAAGACCTCGGCACCTACAAGATCATCACTCTGAAACTGGCCGGGCAACTGTTGAAGGTGCGTCTGCAGGAAGACAAACCGGTGCCGCAAGGCCAGGCCTGGATCAGCTTTCCGGGGCAATGGCTGATGCTCTATGCAGATGATTACCTGATCGAAGCCGGCCCTGCCAGTGAGGTGTCCCATGCGTAAGGTTCAGAACAACAAGGCCTGGTGGCTGGTGATGCCGGTGTTTCTGCTGGTGGCATTCAGCGCGATTATCCCGATGATGACCGTGGTCAACTATTCGGTGCAGGACATCTTCGACCAGTCCAGCCGCTATTTCGTCGGCACTGACTGGTTCCGACAGGTCCTGCAGGACCCGCGTCTGCATGACTCGCTGCTGCGTCAGTTCATTTATTCGGGCTGTGTACTGCTGATCGAGATCCCGCTGGGCATCGCGATTGCCCTGACCATGCCGACTAAAGGGCGCTGGTCGTCGTTGTGCCTGATCGTGATGACCATTCCACTGCTGATCCCGTGGAACGTGGTCGGCACGATCTGGCAGATCTTCGGCCGTGGTGATATCGGTTTGCTGGGGTACACGCTGAACAACGTGCTGGGCATCAACTACAACTACGCCGCCAATGCCTCGGATGCCTGGGTGACGGTGCTGGTCATCGATGTCTGGCACTGGACCTCGCTGGTGGCCTTGCTTTGCTATTCAGGGTTGCGGGCAATTCCGGATGTGTATTACCAGGCGGCACGCATCGATCGTGCGTCCGGCTGGGCGATCTTCCGGCACATCCAGTTGCCGAAGATGAAAAGCGTGCTGCTGATCGCGGTGATGTTGCGCTTCATGGACAGCTTCATGATCTACACCGAGCCGTTCGTGCTGACCGGTGGCGGGCCGGGCAACTCCACCACTTTCCTCAGTCAGACCCTGACCACCATGGCGCTCGGGCAGTTCGACCTGGGGCCTGCGGCCGCGTTCTCGCTGGTGTATTTCCTGATCATTCTGTTGGTGTCATGGGTGTTCTACACCGCCATGACTCACAGCGAAAAGAATTGAGGGGCTGGTCATGAGTCTGCGCAAAACCATACCGCTGTGGATTTACCTGTTGTTTCTGCTGGTGCCGATCTACTGGCTGATCAACATGTCGTTCAAGACCAATACCGAGATCCTGGGTGGCCTGACCCTGTGGCCGCAGGATTTCACCCTGGCCAACTACAAGGTGATCTTCACTGACGAGAGCTGGTACAGCGGCTACCTCAACTCGCTGTACTACGTGTGCCTCAATACCGTGATATCGCTGAGCGTCGCACTGCCGGCAGCCTATGCGTTTTCACGCTATCGTTTTCTCGGCGACAAGCACTTGTTCTTCTGGCTGCTGACCAACCGCATGGCACCACCGGCAGTCTTCCTGCTGCCATTTTTCCAACTGTATTCGTCCATCGGCCTGTTTGACACGCACATCGCCGTTGCACTGGCGCACTGTCTGTTCAACGTTCCGCTGGCCGTATGGATTCTGGAGGGTTTCATGTCCGGTGTTCCCAAGGAAATCGATGAAACGGCCTACATAGACGGTTACAGCTTTCCCAAGTTTTTCGTGAAGATTTTCATTCCACTGATTGGCTCGGGTATCGGGGTCACCGCGTTTTTCTGCTTCATGTTCTCCTGGGTCGAGCTGTTGCTGGCGCGCACCCTGACGTCGGTGAACGCCAAGCCGATCGCTGCGGTGATGACCCGCACCGTCTCGGCATCGGGTATCGATTGGGGGGTGCTGGCGGCGGCAGGGGTGTTGACCATTCTGCCGGGCATGCTGGTGATCTGGTTCGTTCGCAACCATGTGGTCAAGGGCTTTGCTCTTGGTCGTGTCTGAGGAGTCGAAAAAATGGAGTGGATGTCCTGGACACTGCCCACTGCGGCCTTCTTTATCAGCATTGCGCTGCTGCTGGCAGGAATGACCGTATGGGAATTGCGCTCGGCAAGTATCGAGCGCCGCGGTTTTCTGCCGATTGCCACCACGCGTGGCGACCGTCTTTTCATTGGGCTTTTAGGTAGCGCTTATCTGCATTTGCTGGTGATCGGCGCGACGGACTGGAGCATCTGGATCGCTTCTGGGGCTTCCCTGGTGTGGCTGTTGGTGGTGATGCGTTGGGGTTAGAGGGCGGCCGGGCGTGGTTGCCGGGGTGATCCGGTCGGCAGTATTGAAAAAGCGGGACTACATGAAAGCAACCTGGAGATGACTATGTTCAATAAGAAAAACAAGCTGCAACATAGCGTGACGCTGGCAACCATGATCATGCTCAGTGGGTTGAGTGTGTCGGCATGGGCGGATCAGTACGAAGATGCGGCGAAGAAGTGGGCGGCGAGCGAGTTCAAGCCGAGCACGCTTTCCGATGCCGAGCAGTTGAAAGAGCTGGAGTGGTTCATCGAAGCTGCCAAGCCGTTTCGTGGCATGGACATCAAGGTGGTGTCGGAAACCCTGACCACCCATGAATACGAGTCCAAGACCCTGGCCAAGGCGTTCACCGAAATCACCGGTATCAAAGTCACCCATGACTTGCTGCAGGAAGGTGATGTCATCGAAAAGCTGCAGACCGCCATGCAGTCGGACAAGAGTATCTACGACGGCTGGGTCAACGACTCGGACTTGATCGGTACGCACTTTCGCTACGGCAAGGCCCTGTCTCTGACGGATCTGATGGCCAGTCCGGAAGGCAGCAAAGTCACGTCGCCGATGCTGGACCTGAAAGACTTCATCGGCACCTCGTTTACCACTGCTCCGGATGGCAAGCTTTATCAACTGCCTGACCAGCAGTTCGCCAACCTGTACTGGTTCCGTGCCGACTGGTTCGAACGTCCCGACCTGAAAAAGAAGTTCAAGGACAAGTACGGCTATGAGCTGGGCGTTCCGGTCAACTGGTCGGCTTACGAGGACATCGCCAAGTTCTTCAGCGAAGACGTCAAGGAGATCGACGGCAAGAAAGTCTTCGGGCACATGGACTATGGCAAGAAAGACCCGTCACTGGGCTGGCGTTTCACCGATGCCTGGTTCTCCATGGCCGGCAGCGGCGACAAGGGTTTGCCTAACGGTCTGCCGGTGGATGAGTGGGGTATTCGCGTCGAAGACTGCCATCCGGTCGGCTCCAGCATTACCCGCGGTGGCGACACCAACGGCCCGGCGGCAGTGTTCGCTACGCAGAAATACATCGACTGGCTGAAAGCCTATGCGCCGCCGGAAGCGGCGGGCATGACCTTCTCCGAATCCGGGCCGGTGCCGTCGCAGGGTAACGTCGCGCAACAGATCTTCTGGTACACCGCCTTTACCGCCGACATGACCAAGCCGGGCCTGCCGGTTATGAACGCTGACGGCACGCCGAAGTGGCGCATGGCGCCTTCGCCGAAAGGCCCTTACTGGAAGGAAGGCATGAAGCTTGGCTACCAGGATGTGGGTTCATGGACGTTCCTGAAGTCGTCCGACGAGAAAAAGCGTCTGGCCGCCTGGCTGTATGCGCAGTTCGTGACCTCGAAAAGCGTTTCGCTGAAGAAAACCATCGTCGGCCTGACGCCGATTCGCGAGTCGGACATCAACTCCAAGGAGATGACCGCGCTGGCGCCCAAGCTGGGAGGTCTGGTGGAGTTCTATCGCAGCCCGGCCCGCGTTCAATGGTCGCCTACCGGCACCAACGTGCCTGACTATCCGAAGCTGGCACAGCTGTGGTGGAGCCATGTGGCCGAGGCGGTCACTGGCGAGAAGACTGCGCAGGAGGCCCTCGACGGTCTGGCCAAGGACCAGGATGCAATCATGACGCGCATTGAGCGTTCCAAGGTTCAGGAAGCCAGCAAGTGTGCGCCGAAGATGAATCCGGAAACCACTGCGGAAGCCTGGTACAAGAAGGCCGAAGAGAGCAACGGCAAGTTCCTCGCGCCACAGCGCAAACTGGCCAACGAGAAACCCAAGGGCGAAACCATCGCCTACGCTGACCTGCTGAAAAGCTGGGAGGCTGGCAAGAAGTAAGGTTTTGTCGAGGTAAAAAAACGGCACCTTGAAGGTGCCGTTTTTTATTGCTGCAGGCTGATCAGTCGTGCAGGGTTTCTGCGGCGTACAGCGTGTTTTCCAGCAGGCAGGCGCGGGTCATGGGGCCAACGCCGCCCGGAACCGGAGTGATCCAGCCGGCGCGGGGCAGGGCGGTCTCGTAAACCACGTCGCCTACCAGCTTGCCGTCTTCCTGGCGATTGATGCCGACATCGATGACGATGGCACCTGGCTTGATCCATTCGCCTTTGACAAGGCCCGGCTTGCCGGCGGCAACCACCACCAGATCGGCACGACCTACATGGCCTGCCAGATCCTTGGTGAAACGGTGGGTCACCGTGACGGTGCAGCCCGCCAGCAGCAGTTCCATTGCCATTGGGCGACCGACGATGTTGGACGCACCGACGACGACGGCATCCAGCCCGTACAGGTCGACACCGGTGCTTTCCAGCAGGGTGATGATGCCTTTGGGGGTGCACGGGCGCAGCAGCGGGATGCGCTGGGCGAGACGGCCCACGTTATAAGGATGGAAACCGTCCACGTCCTTGTCCGGGCGAATGCGCTCCAGCAGCAGCGAAGCATCGAGGTGCGCAGGCAAGGGCAGTTGCAGCAGGATGCCGTCGACAGCGGCATCCTCGTTGAGGCGGTCGATCAGATCGGTCAGTGCGGTCTGAGTGGTCTCAGCGGGCAAGTCGTAGGCCTGGGAGATAAAGCCGACTTCCTCGCAGTCCTTGCGCTTGTGAGAGACATAGACCTGGGACGCGGGGTCGCTGCCGACCAGAATCACCGCGAGGCCCGGCGTACGCAGACCTTGCTGGCTACGTTCGGCGACACGTTTGGCGATCTGCTGGCGCAGGCTGGCGGCGATCGCCTTGCCGTCGATTAGTTTTGCAGTCATGACGCGTGATTAACCATCGAGAGGAAATAAAATGAGCGCGCATTCTCGCATGACATGGCGCGAGGGCAAAGGCGATTGCTTTGTATATTCCGCTAACTCCTTTATCTAGCTGAATTTTTTTCAAAAAAAGGTTGACGACCCAAGGGGCCGTCTATAAGATTCGTCGCACTTGCCGGGCAGAGCACAGCACTGGTTAAGCTAGCACTGGTTGATTAGGTCAGGCAGAGTTGCAAATCAGCTCGGTGTGATTGAAAGCCTTTTAGTTTGTTATCGCAAGAATACAAATTATATAAGTGCCCGTAGCTCAGCTGGATAGAGCATCCGCCTTCTAAGCGGATGGTCGCAGGTTCGAGTCCTGCCGGGTGCGCCATTTAAGGCAGCTTTGGCACAGCAAGTAAGTTTTATCGTCACGCGCAATATGGTGGGCGTAGCTCAGTTGGTAGAGCACAGGATTGTGACTCCTGCGGTCGTGGGTTCGAACCCCATCGTCCACCCCATATTAAGAAGGGCGCCAGATTCATAGTCTGGCGCCTTTGCTTTAAAAGTCTGAAATGCGGATGTGGTGGAATTGGTAGACACACTGGATTTAGGTTCCAGCGCCGCAAGGTGTGAGAGTTCGAGTCTCTCCGTCCGCACCAGGATAAATGTAGCCGACTATCAGTGTTTCGGTTGCAAAAAGGTACAAAAAGAAAGCCGCCTAGTGCGGCTTTTTTTGTTTTGGCGTATTCGTTCCATCGCCTCGCTGGTCCGTCGGCCCTGTCGCCGTCGGTCGATCGAGGCGTGCTATGCAGATGGATTCGGTCATCGTCCGGTGCAGATGCTTCCTTATATAGGGGCCGTGCCAGACACGTCGCGAGTGATGCGAGGTGTTTTCCTTTCTCCTCCGGCTGCAGGCCGATTCCTTCTTGTTAACCCGCCCTTTTTCAGTAGGGTGACTTCTTGAGTTTGACCCACTAGAATGCATGCCCTTGATTCTGGGGTCGGAAACGGCCGGCTAACGTCTGTGCAACGAGGAATATCCATGCAAGTTTCTGTTGAAAATACTTCCGCTCTTGAGCGCCGCATGACCATTGGCGTGCCTGCCGAGCGCATCGAGACCGAAGTCAACAAGCGTCTGCAACAGACCGCGCGCAAAGCCAAGATCCCGGGCTTCCGCCCTGGCAAGGTGCCTATGAGCGTGATTCGTCAGCGTTACGAGGACGGCGCACGTCAGGAAGCACTGGGCGATCTGATTCAGGCTACTTTTTATGAAGCTGTGGTTGAGCAGAAGCTGAACCCGGCTGGTGCTCCTGCTGTAGAGCCCAAGTCGTTCGAAAAAGGCAAAGATCTGGAATACGTGGCTACTTTCGAAGTATTCCCGGAATTCACCGTTGCCGGCTTCGATAGCATCTCCGTAGAGCGCCTGTCTGCCGACGTGGCCGACAGCGATCTGGACAACATGCTTGAAGTGCTGCGCAAGCAGAACGTTCGTTTCGAAGTGGCTGATCGTGCTGCCCAGAACGAAGACCAGTTGAACATCGATTTCGTCGGCAAGGTCGACGGCGAAGTGTTCGCTGGCGGTTCCGCTACCGGTACCCAGCTGGTTCTGGGTTCGGGCCGCATGATCCCTGGTTTCGAAGACGGTCTGGTTGGCGCCAAGGCCGGTGAAGAGCGCGTTCTGAACGTGACCTTCCCAGAGGACTATCAGAACCTCGAGCTGGCCGGCAAGGCTGCCGAGTTCACCGTGACCGTCAACACCGTTTCCGAGCCAAAGCTGCCTGAGCTGAACGAAGAGTTCTTCAAGCAGTTCGGTATCAAGGAAACCGGTATCGAAGGCTTCCGCACCGAAGTTCGCAAGAACATGGAGCGCGAGCTGCGTCAGGCGATCAAGTCCAAGGTCAAGAATCAGGTCATGGACGGTCTGCTGGCCGCCAACCCGATCGAAGTGCCCAAGGCGCTGCTGGAAAACGAAGTCAACCGTCTGCGTGTGCAGGCCGTTCAGCAGTTCGGTGGCAACATCAAGCCTGACCAGCTGCCGGCAGAGCTGTTCGAAGAGCAGGCCAAGCGCCGCGTCGAGCTGGGTCTGATCGTTGCCGAGGTCGTCAAGCAGTTCGACCTCAAGCCTGATGATGCTCGCGTTCGCGAAATGATTCAGGAAATGGCCTCTGCCTATCAGGAGCCTGAGCAGGTCGTTGCCTGGTACTACAAGAACGAGCAGCAAATGAACGAGGTACGTTCTGTTGTGCTTGAAGAGCAAGTTGTAGATACTGTTTTGCAGAAAGCTAGCGTGACCGACAAATCGGTCTCCTACGAAGAAGCTGTCAAGCCGGTGGAAGCTCCAAAAGCCGACTGATTTCTCTTTTCGTGCGAAAACACCCACAAGCCAGCCTTCGCGCTGGCTTGTGCGTATTCAAGACTCGACTATTTGGGAGTGAATGCAGGACATGTCCCGCAATTCTTATATTCAGCAGAACTCTGACATCCAGGCCGCTGGCGGCCTGGTCCCGATGGTTATCGAGCAGTCCGCCCGTGGCGAACGCGCCTATGACATCTATTCGCGCCTTCTCAAGGAGCGAGTCATCTTTATGGTTGGTCCGGTAGAGGACTACATGGCCAACCTTATCGCGGCGCAACTGCTTTTCCTTGAAGCGGAAAACCCGGACAAGGATATCCATCTCTACATCAACTCGCCGGGCGGTTCGGTGACTGCAGGCATGTCGATCTACGACACCATGCAGTTCATCAAGCCGGACGTTTCGACCATCTGTATCGGTCAGGCTTGCAGCATGGGTGCATTCCTGCTGGCCGGCGGTGCAGAAGGCAAGCGTCACTGCCTGCCCAACTCGCGAATGATGATTCACCAGCCGCTGGGCGGTTTCCAGGGTCAGGCGTCGGACATCGACATCCATGCCAAGGAAATCCTGCACATTCGTCATCGTCTCAACTCGCTGCTGGCTCATCACACCGGCCAGAGCCTCGAAACCATCGAGCGCGATACCGAGCGTGACAACTTCATGAGCGCAGAGCGTGCAGCCGAATACGGCCTGATCGACTCGGTGATCAACAAGCGTCAAATGCCTGCCTAAGCGGCTCAAAATGTGGGGGGTCGGGACAACCGACCGCCTGCGGACTTGAAAAAGCCCGCAATAGCCTTCATCTTGTGTTGCAAGCCTACCGGATTGGATCGATCGAATGACTGACACCCGCAACGGCGAGGACAACGGCAAATTGCTCTATTGCTCCTTCTGTGGCAAAAGCCAGCATGAAGTGCGCAAATTGATTGCCGGCCCCTCGGTCTTTATCTGCGACGAGTGCGTCGACCTGTGCAACGACATCATCCGTGAGGAGGTGCAGGAAGCCCAGGCCGAAAGCAGCGCGCATAAATTGCCTTCGCCAAAAGAAATCAGCGGCATCCTTGACCAGTATGTAATCGGTCAGGAACGTGCCAAAAAGGTTCTCGCAGTAGCGGTGTACAACCACTACAAGCGTCTGAATCAGCGTGACAAGAAGAACGACGACGTCGAACTGGGCAAGAGTAACATCCTGCTGATCGGACCTACCGGTTCCGGCAAGACGTTGCTGGCCGAAACTCTGGCTCGCCTGCTCAACGTACCGTTCACCATCGCTGACGCCACCACCCTGACCGAAGCCGGTTATGTGGGTGAGGACGTCGAAAACATTATCCAGAAGCTGTTGCAGAAATGTGATTACGATGTCGAGAAGGCCCAGATGGGCATTGTCTACATCGACGAAATCGACAAGATTTCGCGCAAATCCGACAACCCTTCGATCACTCGTGACGTGTCCGGTGAAGGCGTGCAGCAAGCCTTGCTGAAACTGATCGAGGGCACCGTGGCTTCCGTTCCGCCTCAAGGTGGTCGCAAGCACCCGCAGCAGGAATTCCTGCAGGTGGACACGCGTAATATTCTCTTTATCTGCGGTGGCGCCTTCTCGGGCCTGGAAAAGGTCATTCAGAACCGTTCCACCCGTGGCGGCATCGGCTTCAACGCCGAGGTTCGCAGCAAGGAGGAGGGCAAGAAGGTCGGCGAGTCGCTGCGTGAAGTCGAACCTGACGATCTGGTCAAGTTCGGTCTGATCCCCGAGTTCGTGGGCCGTCTGCCGGTGCTTGCAACGCTGGACGAGCTGGATGAGGCTGCTTTGATACAGATCCTCACCGAGCCGAAGAACGCACTGACCAAGCAGTATGCCAAGCTGTTCGAGATGGAAGGTGTGGACCTCGAGTTCCGTACCGATGCGCTGAAATCGGTTGCCCGTCGCGCGCTGGAGCGCAAGACCGGTGCCCGTGGCCTGCGTTCGATTCTCGAGGGCGTGCTGCTCGACACCATGTACGAAATCCCGTCGCAAAGCGATGTGAGCAAGGTGGTGATCGACGAAAGCGTTATCGATGGCACGTCCAAGCCGTTGTTGATCTACGAAAACAACGAGCCGCCTGCCAAGGTTGCTCCCGACGCATAAACGCATGTTCATATGCGTGTGAAGTAATACTGAAGGGGGCCTTTTTGGTCCCCTTTTGCATTTTTAGGCTGTTCATTCGTTTTGTATGAAGAAACTGATCTTGGCGGGTCGCGCCTCTAGAGCTTGTTTTTTTCTGACGCTACCCCCATCTTGGCTTCAAGCTAATTCCATCTGTCCCGGCCAATTGGCCGCCGTAGAGGCGAAATCATGAAGACCACTATTGAATTGCCTCTCTTGCCATTGCGTGATGTCGTGGTTTATCCGCACATGGTTATCCCGCTGTTCGTGGGGCGCGAGAAGTCTATCGAAGCCCTTGAAGCGGCAATGACAGGCGACAAGCAGATCCTGCTGCTCGCGCAAAGAAACCCGGCTGACGACGATCCTGATGAAAAGGCTCTGTACAGCGTCGGCACCATTGCCACCGTATTGCAATTGCTCAAGCTGCCCGATGGCACCGTCAAGGTGCTGGTCGAAGGTGAGCAGCGTGGTTCGGTAGAGCGTTTTATCGAAGTCGATGGCCACTACCGCGCAGACGTCTCGCTGATCGACGAAGTCGATGCACCGGACCGTGAATCCGAAGTGTTCGTGCGCAGCCTGCTGGCTCAATTCGAGCAGTATGTGCAACTGGGCAAGAAGGTCCCCGCAGAGGTCCTGTCGTCGCTTAACAGCATCGATGAGCCTGGTCGCCTGGTTGACACCATGGCCGCGCACATGGCGCTCAAAATCGAGCAGAAGCAGGAAATACTCGAGATTATCGACCTGTCAGCCCGTGTCGAGCATGTGCTGGCCTTGCTGGATGCCGAAATCGACCTGCTGCAGGTCGAAAAGCGCATTCGCGGTCGCGTTAAGAAGCAAATGGAGCGCAGCCAGCGCGAGTACTACCTGAATGAGCAGATGAAGGCCATTCAGAAGGAACTGGGCGATGGCGACGAAGGCCACAACGAAATCGAAGAGCTGAAAAAGCGCATCGATGCCGCAGGTCTGCCCAAGGACGCTCTGACCAAGGCGAATGCCGAGCTGAACAAGCTCAAGCAGATGTCGCCGATGTCCGCCGAAGCGACCGTGGTGCGTTCCTACATCGACTGGCTGGTTCAGGTGCCGTGGAAGGCGCAGAGCAAGGTACGTCTGGACCTTGCGCGTGCCGAAGCGATTCTCGATGCCGACCATTACGGTCTGGACGAGGTCAAGGAACGCATCCTCGAATACCTCGCCGTGCAAAAGCGCGTGAAGAAGATTCGTGGCCCTGTGCTGTGTCTGGTAGGTCCACCGGGTGTGGGTAAAACCTCCCTGGCCGAGTCCATCGCCAACGCAACCAACCGTAAATTCGTGCGGATGGCACTCGGCGGCGTGCGTGACGAGGCTGAAATTCGTGGTCATCGCCGGACTTACATTGGTTCGATGCCAGGAAGATTGATACAAAAGATGACAAAGGTGGGCGTTCGCAACCCGCTGTTCCTGCTTGACGAAATCGACAAGATGGGCAGCGACATGCGTGGCGATCCGGCGTCGGCATTGCTCGAGGTGCTTGATCCCGAGCAGAACCACAATTTCAACGATCACTACCTTGAGGTCGACTACGATCTTTCGGACGTGATGTTCCTTTGCACGTCGAACTCGATGAACATTCCGCCAGCCTTGCTGGACCGGATGGAAGTCATTCGCCTGCCGGGCTACACCGAAGATGAAAAGATCAACATCGCCGTCAAGTACCTCTCGCCCAAGCAGATTCAGGCCAACGGCTTGAAGAAAGGTGAGATCAGTTTTGATGAGGATGCGATCCGCGACATCATCCGTTACTACACCCGTGAAGCGGGCGTGCGCGGGCTTGAGCGTCAGATTGCCAAGGTCTGCCGCAAGGCGGTCAAAGAGCACGCGATGGAAAAACGTTTCGCGGTTCAGGTCACAGCCGACATGCTCGAGCACTTCCTGGGCGTGCGCAAGTTCCGCTACGGGCTGGCAGAGCAGCAGGATCAGATCGGTCAGGTCACCGGCCTGGCGTGGACGCAGGTGGGTGGTGAATTGCTGACCATCGAGGCTGCCGTGGTATCGGGCAAGGGCCAGTTGATCAAGACCGGTTCGCTGGGGGATGTGATGGTCGAATCCATTACCGCAGCCCAGACCGTGGTTCGCAGCCGGGCCCGTAGCCTGGGCATTCCAGCTGATTTCCACGAGAAACACGACACGCATATCCACATGCCGGAAGGCGCCACGCCGAAGGATGGACCGAGCGCTGGTGTGGGCATGTGCACCGCCCTTGTTTCGGCGCTTACGCAGATCCCTGTGCGTGCGGATGTGGCAATGACGGGCGAAATTACTTTGCGTGGTCAAGTGCTGGCGATTGGTGGTTTGAAGGAAAAACTGCTGGCTGCACACCGTGGCGGAATCAAGACGGTGATCATTCCAGAAGAAAACGTGCGTGATTTGAAGGAGATTCCTGACAATATCAAGCAGGATCTGCAGATCAAGCCCGTTAAATGGATTGACGAAGTCCTGCAAATTGCGCTGCAATACGCGCCGGAGCCTTTGCCGGACGTGGCTACAGATCTGGTCGCCAAGGAAGAGAAGCGCGAGTCTGACTCTAAGGACAGAATTAGCACGCATTAAGTCTGGGCAGGCTTCCTTGACAGCTTTTTAGAGCCCTTGTTATAAAGCGGCTCTTTAAAGCAATCACTGGCAAGCCTTCCAGCGCTCGTTTTGCTTAACACCTAAAACTTAGAAACATACTCAATATAGAGATAAGGGGACTTAGAGTGAACAAGTCGGAACTGATTGATGCTATCGCTGCATCTGCTGATATCCCGAAAGCTGCTGCTGGCCGCGCGCTGGACGCAGTGATCGAATCCGTCACTGGCGCTCTGAAGGCTGGCGACTCGGTTGTTTTGGTTGGCTTTGGTACGTTCTCCGTGACTGATCGTCCTGCTCGCATCGGTCGCAACCCTCAGACTGGCAAGACGCTGGAAATCGCTGCTGCCAAGAAACCAGGTTTCAAAGCCGGTAAAGCTCTTAAAGAAGCTGTCAACTAAGCCTCTCTATGGCTTTGCCCGCTGGATCGGGCCTGTCCTGATCCAGTAGCGGAGCGGTGGTGCACTCGGTTGCGACACCGAGGGGTTCGAGCCCTACCGCTTCGTCAGTTACGAGAAGGCGCATCCTCGGATGCGCCTTTCTTCTATCCGCTTTCTACCCACGCTCCGCGGTTGGTTAGTCAGTACAACCGTTTTGGGGGACGCAATGCTGCAGAACATCAGGGACAATTCACAAGGCTGGATTGCCAAGACAATTATCGGACTCATCATCGCCTTGATGGCCTTCACCGGCATCGAAGCGATGTTTACCGCTACCAGCAACAAGCAGAACGCGGCTGAAGTCAACGGCGAGGACATCTCTCAGAATGAGTTGAGTCAGGCTGTCGACATGCAGCGCCGCCAGTTGGCTCAACAGCTTTCGCAACAGCTGGGCAAGGATTTCGATCCTGCCATGCTGGATGAAAAGCTGCTGCGCGAATCAGCGCTCAAGGGCCTGATCGACCGCAAGCTGCTGCTGCAAGGCGCGGCGGATGCCAAGTTCTCGTTTTCCGACGCGGCACTGGATCAGCAGCTTTTGCAGACGCCTGAATTTCAGGTGGACGGTAAATTCAGCGCTGACCGTTTCGATCAGGTGATTCGCCAGTTGGGTTACAGCCGTCTGCAGTTCCGCCAGATGCTGGGTCAGGAAATGCTCATCGGTCAGGTGCGTGCAGGTGTTGCCGGCAGTGCCTTTGTAACCGACGCACAGGTTGACGCCTTTGCACGCCTCGAAAAGCAGACCCGTGATTTCGCGTCGCTGACCCTGCCTGCCGATACCTCGGCGGTCAAGGTGACCGATGACGAAGTCAAGGCGCATTACGACGAGCATGCCAAGGAGTTCATGAGCCCTGAGCAGGTCGTACTCGACTACATCGAATTGAAGAAGTCGTCCTTCTTCGACAAGGTGCAGGTCAAGGACGAGGACCTGCAGGCGGCTTATCAGAAGGAAATCGCCAATCTGTCCGAACAGCGTCGTGCGGCACACATCCTGATCGAAGTGAACGACAAGCTGAATGACGAGCAGGCCAAGGCGAAGATTGAAGAAATTCAGCAGCGTCTGGCCAAGGGTGAGGATTTCGCGGCATTGGCCAAGGAATACTCGCAGGACCCTGGTTCGTCCAACAAGGGCGGTGATCTGGGCTACGCAGGCAAGGGTGTCTATGACCCGGCTTTCGAAGAGGCACTGTATGCCTTGAACAAGGATCAGGTTTCGCAGCCGGTGCGTACCGATTTCGGCTGGCACCTGATCAAGCTGCTGGGCGTTGAAGCACCTTCGGTGCCGACCTTTGCCAGTCTGAAAGGCAAGCTGACCAACGATTTGAAATCGCAGCTGGTCGAGCAGAAGTTTGTCGAAGTGACCAAGCAACTGGAAGACTCGGCGTTCGAATCGTCCGACCTGTCCCAGCCGGCACAGGACCTGGGCCTGAAGGTTCAGACCACTGCACCGTTCGGTCGTGAGGGCGGCGAAGGCCTGACGGCCAACCGTGCGGTCATCCAGGCGGCATTCAGCCCTGAAGTGCTGGAAGAAGGCGCCAACAGCAACACGCTGGAGCTGGATCCGGAAACCGTTGTGGTGGTGCGCTCCAAAGAGCACCTGCAACCGCAGCAGTTGCCACTTGAGAGCGTTGCCAGCTCGATTCGCGCTCAACTGGTCAAGGAACATGCTTCGGCAGCTGCCAAGGCCAAGGGCGAGGCGCTGCTGGCCGGTCTGCGTGAGGGCAAGATTCCTTTGGCTGCCAAGCAGGACGGTCGTGACTGGAAGATGATGGAAGCGGTCACTCGCAGTCAGGAAGGGGTTGACCCTCAAGTGCTGCAGACGCTGTTCCGCATGCCCAAGCCGACAGGCAAGGACAAGCCGGAATTCGCCAGCATCACTGCTTCGGATGGCAGCTTCGTGATCGTCCGTCTCAATGGCGTCAATCAGGCTGCTGCGCCGACTGACGCCGAGAAGGCACAATACCGTCGCTTCCTCGCCTCCCGCGAGGGACAGCAGGATTTCGCGGCGTACCGTGCACAGCTGGAAAGCAAGGCGAAGATCGAGAAGTTCTAGGCTCGAAACGCGTAAACAAAGAAGGCCGCTCATCGAGCGGCCTTCTTTTTGAGTCCGGAAAAGTGCCGCTCGCAAGGAGCGGCGTTTACCGTATCACTCGTCCATGCTGCCCATCGCGGTGGTGTTGAAGCCGCCGTCGACGTACATGATTTCACCGCTGATGCCCGACGCCAGGTCGGAGCACAGGAACGCGCCGGCGTTGCCGACTTCGTCGATGGTGACGTTGCGGCGCAGAGGGGTCTGCGCTTCGTTGGCCGCCAGCATCTTGCGGAAGTTCTTGATGCCTGACGCGGCCAGGGTGCGGATCGGGCCGGCCGATACAGCATTGACGCGAGTACCTTCCGGGCCGAGGCTGCCGGCCAGGTAACGAACGCCAGCTTCCAGGCTGGCCTTGGCCATGCCCATGACGTTGTAGTTGGGCATGGTGCGCTCTGCGCCCAGATAGGACAGGGTCAGCAGGCTGCCGTTGCGGCCCTTCATCATTTCGCGACCGGCCTTGGCCAGGGCCACGAAGCTGTAGGCGCTGATGTCATGAGCGATGCGGAAACCTTCGCGCGTGGTGGCTTCGGTGAAGTCGCCATCGAGCTGGTCGCCAGGCGCGAAGCCGACCGAGTGAACGATCACGTCCAGGCCGTCCCACTTCTTGCTCAGCTCTTCGAAGACCTTGTTGATCTCTTCGTCGCTGGCCACATCGCAAGGGAAGCACAGCTCAGGGCCCGAACCCCAGCCTGCTGCGAACTCTTCGACACGACCCTTGAGTTTGTCGTTCTGGTAGGTGAAGGCAAGCTCTGCGCCTTCACGATGCATGGCGGCGGCAATACCGGATGCGATGGACAGTTTACTGGCGACACCGACGATCAGGACGCGCTTACCGGCGAGAAAACCCATGTGTTGTTCCTCTTCAGGTTCAGGTTAATCGACAGCTACCGGCGCCAGGAAGGCGGCCTCCAGCAGCTGCTGTGTATAAGGATGTTGCGGTGCGGCGAAGATATCCTGCGCTGCACCCTGTTCGACCACTTGGCCTTGCTTGACCACCATCAACTGGTGGCTCAGCGCTTTGACGACAGCCAGGTCATGGCTGATGAACAAATACGTCAGGTTGTACTTGGTTTGCAGCGAGCGAAGCAGCTCGACGACCTGACGCTGTACGGTCCGGTCGAGGGCCGAGGTCGGCTCGTCCAGCAAAATCAGCGCCGGCTTCAAGACCAGCGCACGTGCAATGGCGATCCGCTGGCGTTGGCCACCGGAGAACTCGTGAGGGTAGCGGTGCCGGGTATCCGGGTCCAGACCAACCTCCCTGAGCGCTTCGATAATCGCCGTCTGCTGTTCGGCGGCCGTACCCATGCTGTGGATTCGCAAGCCTTCGCCAACGATTTCAGCCACCGACATGCGCGGGCTCAAACTGCCAAACGGGTCCTGGAAAACCACTTGCATCTGCCCGCGCAGCGGACGGATTTGCTGTTGCGACAGGGATTCTAGCGCGTTGCCCTTGAACCGTATGGTGCCCTGACTGCCGATCAGTCGAAGAATCGCCAGGCCCAGCGTCGATTTGCCCGACCCGCTTTCACCCACAATACCCAGTGTTTGCCCTTGCGGCAGGCTGAAACGTATGCCGTCCACCGCCTTGACGTGGTCGACCGTACGCTTGAGCAGGCCTTTTTTGATCGGGAACCAGACTTTCAGGTCCTCGACTTCAAGCAGCGGGGCGCCGGCGGTGTTGGTCGATGGACCGCCGCTGGGCTCCGCGCTGAGCAACACTTGGGTGTAAGGATGTTGCGGCGAACGGAACAATTCTTCGCACGATGCCTGTTCGACGATGCAACCGCGCTGCATGACACATACTCGGTTGGCTATTTGCCTTACCACGTTCAAATCGTGGCTGATCAGCAGCAGTGCCATGCCCAGGCGAGCCTGCAACTGCTTGAGCAGCTCGAGGATTTTCAGCTGTACCGTCACATCCAGCGCAGTGGTCGGTTCGTCGGCAATCAGCAGCTCGGGTTCATTGGCCAGGGCCATGGCGATCATCACACGCTGACGCTGGCCACCTGAAAGCTCGTGTGGCAGCGCTTTGAGGCGTTTGTGTGGCTCAGGTATGCCGACCAGATCGAGCAGCTCCAGCGTGCGCTCGGTGGCGGCCTTGCCAGTCAGGCCCTTGTGCAGGCCCAGCACCTCGTTGATCTGTTTTTCCACCGAATGCAGCGGATTGAGCGAGGTCATCGGTTCCTGGAAGATCATGGCGATGCGGTTGCCACGGATCGAACGCAGTTTTTTCTCTTCGACCTTCAGCAGGTCTTCACCCGCGTAGCGGATCGTGCCGCTCGGGTGGCTGGCGATGGGGTAGGGCAGCAGGCGCAGGATCGAATGCGCGGTGACTGACTTGCCCGAACCGCTTTCGCCGACCAGCGCCAGCGTTTCACCGCGACGAATATCGAAGCTGATGTTCTCGACCACCCGTTGCCGCGAGTCGCCCGTCACGAACTCGACCGCCAGATCGCGGATTTCGATCAGATTGTCATTGTTCATCTTATTTCCTTGGGTCGAAAGCATCGCGGGCGGATTCGCCGATGAACACCAGCAGACTCAGCATGATGGCCAGCACAGCGAAGGCGCTGATGCCCAGCCAGGGCGCCTGCAGGTTGGATTTGCCCTGCGCTACCAGCTCGCCCAGTGATGGCGAGCCGGCGGGCAGGCCGAAGCCCAGAAAGTCCAGCGCCGTCAGGGTGCCGATGGCCCCGGTGAGAATGAACGGCAGAAAGGTCATGGTCGATACCATGGCGTTGGGCAGGATATGGCGGAACATGATTGCGCCGTTCTCCATGCCCAGCGCCCGCGCGGCCCTTACGTATTCCAGATTGCGGCCACGCAGGAACTCGGCGCGCACCACGTCCACCAGGCTCATCCAGGAAAACAACAGCATGATGCCCAACAACCACCAGAAGTTGGGTTGTACGAAGCTGGCAAGGATGATCAGCAGATACAGTACCGGCAGGCCCGACCAGACCTCGAGGAAGCGCTGGCCCAGCAGGTCGACCCAGCCGCCATAGAAACCCTGCAAGGCGCCAGCAATGACGCCGATGATCGAGCTGAGGATGGTCAGGGTCAGGGCGAACAGTACCGAAATCCTGAAACCGTAGATCACCCGTGCCAGGACGTCACGGCCCTGATCATCGGTGCCCAGCAGGTTCTCCCGCGAAGGCGGCGCCGGAGCAGGGACTTTCAGGTCGTAGTTGATGCTCTGGTAGCTGAACGGGATCGGCGCCCACAGGGTCCAGCCATCCTTCGCGGCGAGCAGTTCCTTGATGTATGGGCTCTTGTAGTTGGCTTCCAGCGGGAATTCGCCACCGAAGGTGGTTTCCGGGTAACGCTCGAATACCGGGAAATACCAGTGGCCGTCGTAGCGCACAGCCAGCGGTTTATCGTTGGCGATCAGTTCGGCGCCCAGGCTCAGGCCGAACAAAATCAGGAACAGCCACAATGACCACCAGCCACGCCTGTTGGCCTTGAAGCGTTCGAAGCGACGGCGATTGAGAGGAGACAGCTTCATATCAATGCTTCCTGCTTTCGAAGTCGATGCGCGGGTCTACGAGGGTGTAGGTGATATCGCCGATCAGCTTCACCACCAGCCCCAGCAGGGTGAAGATGAACAGCGTACCGAACACCACCGGATAGTCGCGGTTGATCGCGGCTTCAAAACTCATCAGGCCCAGGCCGTCCAGCGAAAAGATCACTTCCACCAGCAGCGAGCCGGTGAAGAAGATACCGATGAACGCCGACGGGAAGCCGGCGATCACCAGCAGCATCGCGTTGCGAAACACATGGCCGTAGAGCACCTTGTGGTTGCTCAGGCCCTTGGCTTTGGCCGTGGTCACGTATTGCTTGCTGATTTCGTCGAGAAAGCTGTTCTTGGTCAGCAGCGTCATGGTGGCAAAGTTGCCGATCACCAGTGCGGTGACGGGCAATACCAGATGCCAGAAGTAATCGAATAGCTTGCCCAGCGTGCTCAGTTCATCGTAATTGTTGGAGGTCAGCCCGCGCAGTGGAAACCAGTTGAAGTAGCTGCCCCCGGCAAACACCACGATCAGCAGAATCGCGAACAGGAACGCCGGAATGGCATAGCCGACAATGATTGCCGAACTGGTCCATACGTCGAACTGGCTGCCGTGGCGCGTGGCCTTGGCAATCCCCAGCGGGATCGACACCAGGTACATGATCAGGGTGCTCCATAACCCGAGGGAAATGGACACCGGCATCTTCTCGACAATCAGGTCGATGACCTTGGCATCACGAAAGAAGCTGTCGCCGAAATCCAGCGTGGCGTAGTTCTTGATCATGATCCACAGGCGTTCCGGCGCCGACTTGTCGAAACCGTACATGCGTTCGATTTCCTTGATCAATGCCGGGTCCAGGCCTTGCGCGCCGCGGTAGTTGGAGCCGGCCACCGATACTTCGGCGCCGCCCCCGGCTATCCGGCTGGTGGCGCCATCGAAGCCTTCGATCTTGGCGATCATCTGTTCGACCGGGCCACCGGGGGCGGCCTGAATGATGACGAAGTTGATGATCAGGATGCCGAGCAGGGTAGGGATGATCAGCAGCAGCCGTCGCAGAATATAAGCCAGCATGTTATTGCTCCGCGTTCGCAGGCTTGGCCTGATCAGGGGCTGACGGGGTCGCGGCCACCGGTTTGACATCCGGCCTGGCCCACCAGGTCATCAGGCCGATATCGGAAAGTGCTTCGGCCTTGGGATGGTCGAGGTGATTCCAGTAAGCCACCCGCCAGGTCTTGATGTGCCAGTTCGGAACGACGTAAAAGCCCCACAGCAGCACACGGTCCAGTGCCTTGGTATGGGTGATCAGGCTTTGCCGTGAGTCGGCGTTGATCAGGCCGTTGACCAGCTCATCCACCGCAGGGTCCTTGAGGCCCATGAAGTTGCGGCTGCCCGGGTTGTCGGCGCTGGATGAGTCGAAGTACACGCGCTGCTCGTTACCGGGCGAGCTGGACTGCGGATAGCCAGTGACAATCATGTCGTAGTCCCGCGAGCGCAGGCGGTTGATGTATTGCGACACGTCGGCCCGGCGAATCACCAGTTCGATACCCAGGTCGCTCAGGTTGCGCTTGTAAGGCAGCAGAATGCGCTCGAACTCGGTCTGGGCCATCAGAAACTCGATTTTTACCGGGTTGCCCTGCGCGTCGACCATCTTGTCGTCGACGATCTTCCAGCCCGCCTCCTGCAACAGCTGGAAGGCCCGGCGCTGCTGCGGACGGATCATACCGCTGCCATCGGTGACCGGCAGGGTGAAGGGTTCGCTGAACACGCGATCCGGAATCTTGCCGCGCAACGGTTCCAGAAGCTTGAGTTCTTCGGCAGACGGCAGGCCGCTGGCGGCCATTTCCGAGTTGTCGAAATAACTTTTGGTGCGGCTGTACGAGCCGTTGAACAGCTGTTTGTTGGTCCACTCGAAGTCCAGCAGCAGAGTCAGCGCCTCACGGACCCTGACGTCCTGAAACACGGGCTTGCGCAGGTTGAAGACAAAGCCCTGCATGCCCGTCGGGTTGCCATTGGGAAGCTCTTCCTTGATCAGCCTGCCGTCGCGCACTGCGGGCGTGTCGTAAGCGGTTGCCCAGTTCTTGGCACTGGTTTCCAGCCAATAGTCGAATTGCCCGGCCTTGCCGGCCTCCAGCGCTACCGTATTGTCGCGGTAGTAGTCGGTGGTCAGCACGTCAAAGTTGTAGAAACCCTTGTTGATCGGAAGATCCTTTGCCCAGTAATCCTTGACCCGCTCATAACTCACCGAACGACCGGCCTTCACGTCGGCGACCTTGTAAGGTCCGCTGCCCAGCGGGAAGTCCAGGTTGCCCTTGCTGAAGTCGCGATCGGCCCAGAAATGCTTGGGCAGCACCGGCAACTGGCCAAGGATCAGCGGTAACTCGCGGCTGCCCTTGTGCTTGAACTTGAACAGCACGCGCAACGGATCTTCGACGATGACCTGATCGACGTCGGCGTAGTAGCCCTTGTACATGGGCGAGCCGTGCTCCATCAGGGTCTTGAAGCTGAATTCGACGTCGTCGGCGCGGATCGGGTGGCCGTCATGAAAGCGCGCCTCGGGGCGCAGATAGAAACGCACCCAGCTGTTGTCCGGGGACTTCTCGATCTTGCCCGCGATCAGCCCGTATTCAGTGAATGGCTCATCCAGGCTTGAGCGGGCAAGGGTGTCGTATATCAGACTGATATCGTCTGCCGGTACGCCTTTGTTGATGAACGGGTTGAAGCTGTCAAAGCCGCCGAAGCCTGCCTGACGCAGCGTGCCGCCCTTGGGGGCATCCGGGTTCACGTAGTCGAAGTGCTTGAAATCAGCCGGGTACTTCGGCGCTTCGTCATACAGCGTCACGCCATGCTGAGGCGCAGCCTGTACTGTGCAGGCGAGGCTGGCCAGCAGCAGGCCTGCTGCCTGCGAGCGCAGGGAGTGCAGAGGGTTCATCGGGGCTTCTCCAGAGTCTTGAGCCACCACGCACGCAGCCCCAGGGTGTAGGGCGGGGTAGTGACCATGGCGAATCGGTTGCGATAGGCAAGCCGATGATTATTCAGATACCAGTTGGGGATGCTGTAGTGCTGAGACAGCAATACGCGGTCCAGCGCCCGCGCCGCGGCGACCTGTTCGTCCCGGGTTTGCGCGGCCAGCAGTTTGTTCAGCAGGGCATCGACCACGGGGTTGGCGATACCCGCGTAGTTCTTGCTGCCGTTGATCGCAGCCTGACTGGAATGGAAATACTGCCACTGCTCCAGACCGGGGCTCAGGGTCTGTTGCAGGGTCATCAGAATCATGTCGAAATCGAAACGGTCCAGACGTTGCTTGTACTGGGCGCGGTCGACGGTGCGCAGCCCTGCATTGATCCCTAGACGGCGCAGGTCTTCGATGTAGGGTTGCAGAATGCGTTCGAGGTTGGGGTTGACCAGCAGGATCTCGAAGCGCAACGGTTGCTTGTCGGCATTGAGCAAACCCTTGTCCGACAGCGTCCAGCCAGCCTCGGCAAGCAGCTTCAGGGCCTTGCGCAAGGTCTCGCGCGGGATTCCGCCACCATCGGTTTTCGACGGGGCGAACGGCTGGGTGAACAGGCTGGCGGGCAACTGATCGCGGTAGGGCGCCAGGAGCAGCCATTCGGCCCCGGTTGGCAGGCCCGTCGCGGAAAATTCGCTGTTGGGGTAGTAGCTGATCGAGCGGTCATAGGCGTCGCTGAACAGCGTGCGGTTGGTCCATTCGAAATTGAACAGCAGACCCAGGGCTTCGCGCACGCGGATGTCGGCGAAGGCGGCGCGCCGGGTGTTCATGAACAGTCCCTGGGTCTGTGTCGGTATGCGGTGGGGGATCTGCGCCTTGATCACCTGACCATTGGCCACCGCGGGGAAGTCGTAGCCACTGGCCCAGTTCTTGGCCTGATGCTCGATGTAGATGTCGAATTCACCCGCTTTGAACGCTTCGAACGCCACGTCGCTGTCGCGGTAGAACTCGACCTCGACCCGGTCGAAATTGTATTTGCCGCGGTTGACCGGCAAGTCCTTGCCCCAGTAATCCTTGACCCGCTCGAACACCAGTTGCCGACCCGGCTGCACGCGGGTGATGCGGTAAGGGCCACTGCCCAGCGGCGGCTCGAAGGTGGTCGCCTTGAAATCCCTGTCCTTCCAGTAATGTTGCGGCAACACCGGCAGTTCGCCCAGGCGCAGGATCAGCAGCGGGTTGCGCGAGCGCTTGAAGACAAACCGGATGCGATGACGGTTGAGAATGTCCACGCGCTGCACTTCCTGCAAGGCGGTGCGGTATTGGGGGTGACCGTCCTTGAGCAGTGTCCGGTAGGAAAACGCCACGTCGTAGGCGGTGATGGGCTTGCCGTCATGGAAGCGCGCCTGCGGGCGCAGGTTGAACACCACCCAGCTGCGGTCCTCGCTGTATTCCACCGACTGGGCAATCAGCCCGTAACTGGAGGTCGGTTCATCGCCGGATGGGTCATATTGGCCTGTGCCGACCATCAGCGGTTCATTCAGCTCGTTGACACCATACTGCAGGAAGTTGCCAGTCGAGACCGGGCTGCTGCCCTTGAATGTGTAGGGGTTTAACGTGTCGAACGTGCCGAAGGCCATCATTCTCAGGGTGCCACCTTTCGGCGCCTCGGGATTGACCCAGTCGAAATGAGTGAAGCTGGCCGGGTACTTGAGAACACCAAACTGCGCGTAGCCATGACTTTCGGTGATGGCTGCGTTGGCGCAGAAGCTCAAGGCCAGGCTGAGGGTCAGCAGGAAGGGACGTATCACGATCCAGACGGCCTGGGCTTTCGGGTCGCTAACAGTAACAGCTTGTTCCAGCTGGAAAAAGACTGCAGGTGATGACGCTGCCGGGCTGCATCGGACACCCGCCCCAAGGTTATCGAAGGGCAAGTGGCCGTGCGCATCAGTGTGGCAGGTAAACGGTCAGGGTCTGGCCGGGTTTGAGAGCCTGCCCGCTACGTGGATTCCAGCGCTTGAGATGTTGCATCTCGACGTTGAAGCGCTTGGCGACCAGGTACATCGAGTCGCCTTTCTGGATCTTGTACTGCATGGATTTCTTTTCGCTGTCCTTGCCACCGGTGCTGGCGACCGACTTGCTGGCAGCTTTGCCGGCAGGTTTGCTGGTGTCCTGCATGACCAGCGTCTGGCCGGCCTTGAGCTTCTTGCCGGTCAGCTTGTTCCAGCGTTGCAGGTCTTCGACATCTACCTTGTTGGCTTGCGCGATGGTGGTCAGGTTGTCACCGCTGCGCACCTTGTAACTTCGGGTACGTGACGGCTTTTCGTTGCTGGCCAGCGCTTCGAACACGGGCTGTGAATTCTGCATGCCCGGCTTGACCGGTATGCTCAGTGATTGACCGACCTTCAGGCGGTTGCCGGACAGCTTGTTATTGCCCTTGAGCGAGCTGACCGTAACCTGATAACGACTGGCCAGGCTTTCCAGGGTATCGCCCTTGCGCACCCGGTAAGGCTGCCAGGCGACCAGTTCTTCCTGTTTCATGGTCAGCAGGCTGGCCGTCAGCAGTTGCGCCTTGGAAGTGGGCACCAGCAGGTGCTGGGGGCCATCGACGGTCAGGCGCTTCTTGTAGGCGGGGTTGAGCTGGATAAGCTCGTCTTCGTCGATATCGGCGGCGCTGGCCACTTTGGACAGGTCGACACGCTTGTTGAGCTCGACGACTTCGAAGTAGGGCTGGTTGGCGATCGGGTTCAGATTGACGCCGTAGGCTTCCGGAGACAACACCACCTGGGACAGGGCCAGCAGCTTGGGCACGTAATCTCGGGTTTCCTGCGGCAGCGGCAGGTTCCAGTAATCGGTCGGCAGGTTGAGCTTGTCATTGCGCTCGATGGCGCGGCTCACCGTGCCTTCGCCGGCGTTGTAGGCTGCCAGGGCCAGCAGCCAGTCACCGTTGAACATGTCATGCAGGCGGGTCAGGTAATCCAGTGCCGCAACGGTCGAGGCCTGGATGTCGCGACGTCCGTCATAAAAGCTGGTCTGGCGCAGGTTGAAGTAACGCCCGGTCGACGGGATGAACTGCCAGAGGCCGACCGCCTGGCTGCGCGAAACGGCCATCGGGTTGTAGGCGCTTTCGATGACCGGAAGCAGCGCCAGTTCCAGCGGCATGTTGCGTTCTTCAAGGCGCTCGACGATGTAGTGCATGTACAGGCTGCCGCGCTCGCCAGCGTTTTCCAGAAAGGAAGGGTTGTTGGCGAACCACAGGCGCTGTTGATCAATGCGGGGGTTCTGATCATTGCCTTGTTGCAGTTGAAAGCCCTGACGCATGCGCTCCCAGACATCCTGTGGAGGTGCGAGAGGGGTGGCAGGCTTGTGCGACAGGAAAATCGGTTTTTGCTTGATGCCGGCGGCCAGGTTAGGCGCGCGATGGCTATTGACCGGGTCGACGCTGGCGGTGCTCTGGCAACCGGCCAGAAGGGCACTCGCGGTGACGGCCATGGCCTGAGCCAACCGAGTCAATGCGTCCGAATGTGAAGGCTTGCTGGTAGATGACGACATTGTTCGGGGGGTACATCCAGACGAAAATGTCGGGCGATTCTAGGAAGCAGCCTGCCGTCGGTCAACCTTTCAGAATTTTATTGCGGTTTTAAGGTCGGGTCAGAACTTATCTTTCCAGGCCCTCAAGCTGGCAAAGACCGCACTCTGCGAGGTGTTTTGCCCGCCGCTCCGTTCGTCCGCTTTTTCTTTAACGGATGTTTCCCCGGTACGCAGGAACGGATTGGTACGTTTTTCCAGGGCCAGATTCGACGGAAGACTGATGCGATTTTCGCTGCGCCAGCGCGTCACTTCGGCCAGGCGTTCGGCGATATCCACATTGTCGGGCTCGACGGCCTGCGCAAAGCGCAGATTGCTCAGCGTGTATTCGTGAGCGCAGTAGATCAGTGTGCTGTCCGGCAGATCGGCCAGGCGGCTGAGAGAATCGTGCATCTGTTGCGGCGTGCCCTCGAACAACCGTCCGCAGCCAGCAGCAAACAGCGTGTCGCCGCTGAACAGCAGGGGGGTCGTGGCGTCCTCGTGATAGAACGCGATATGCCCCAGCGTATGACCAGGGACCGCATGCACTACAAATTCAAGGCCCAGCACGGTCAGTCGGTCATTGTCGACCAGCGCGACATCGCGTGCCGGTATGGTTTCGGCTGCAGGGCCCAGCACGCGCGCCGCGGTCGACTGCTTGAGTTCCGCAACGCCGCCCACATGATCATTGTGATGGTGGGTGATCAGGATATCGGTCAGCCGGTAGTCGGGATTCTGCGCCAGCCAGCCCAGCACTGGCTTCGCGTCGCCCGGATCGACGACAGCGCACTGCTGGCTCGAAAGGTCTTGTAACAACCATATGTAGTTGTCATTGAAAGCAGGAAGGGCGTGGATCTGTATCATGGCGCAGTTCGCATAGCGGCAGACAATGGTGCATCTTAGAGTCTGTTGCCGCTGTATGCGAGCACCTCTGGAGGAGAACTCATGACCGATGAAGCGTTCGCTCAGGCTGATCCTGAGTGGCTTGCATTGATCCGCGCTGCCCGTGAATGGCTTTCCGGGCCGCTCGGGCAGCTTCTGCTCGAAGAGGAACGGCGCATTCTCGACGAAGAGCTGGGGCGGTACTTCGGCGGCTATCTGGTGCATTACGGCCCGTCGGCGGAAAGCCCGCCAGTGGCTCCCCAGGTGCAGCGCAATGTACGCCTTGGTGCGCCGTTGCCGGGTGTCGAGATCGTCTGTGAGGAACAGGCGTGGCCATTGAGTGAGCACGCGGCCGATGTCGTGGTGTTGCAGCACGGCCTGGATTTCTGCCTGTCGCCCCACGGCCTGCTGCGCGAAGCGGCCAGCAGCGTGCGGCCGGGCGGGCACTTGCTGATTATCGGCATCAACCCCTGGAGCACCTGGGGCATACGTCACGTATTCGCGCGGGATGCGTTGCGCAAGGCGCGCTGCATTTCATCCTCGCGGGTCGCTGACTGGCTGAATCTGCTGGGCTTCGCGCTGGAGAAACGGCGCTTCGGATGCTATCGTCCACCCCTTGCTTCAGCAGCATGGCAGTCGCGTCTTGCAGGGCTCGAACGCCTTGGCGAGGGGCGTCAGAGCCCCGGTGGCGGCTTCTATGTACTGGTGGCGCGCAAACTGGTGGTCGGCCTCAGACCCTTGCGTCAGGTGCGCCGCGACCCCATCGGCAAGCTGATCCCCATGCCGATGGCCAAGGTCAGCCGCAACACTCAGGACCAGGCTTGAATATAATGCCTTGCTGCACATGAAGCCCATCATTCTGGAAAGGTCGTAATGAGCGATAGCGTTGAACTCTTCACCGACGGTGCCTGCAAGGGTAATCCTGGCCCGGGCGGTTGGGGGGCCCTGCTGGTGTGCAAGGGCGTCGAAAAAGAGTTGTGGGGTGGCGAAGCCAATACCACCAACAACCGGATGGAACTGACCGGTGCGATTCGCGGGCTTGAAGAACTCAAGCGCCCTTGCGAGGTGACGCTGGTGACCGACTCTCAGTACGTGATGAAAGGCATTACCGAGTGGATGGTCAACTGGAAGAAGCGCGGCTGGAAAACCGCTGCCAAGGAGCCGGTCAAAAACGCCGATCTGTGGCAGCTTCTGGATGAACAGGTCAGTCGCCACACGGTGAAATGGCAGTGGGTGCGCGGGCACATCGGCCACCCTGGCAACGAGCGTGCCGACCAGCTCGCCAACCGTGGCGTCGACGAAGTGCGCGGCATCCGGCACGGCTAGACGCGCACGGGCTTGCAACGGCCGCTGCGTGCTAGAATCGCGGCCTGTACATGAGGCAACAGTCAATGGCATTGCAAAACCTGGATAACAGATCCATCGTCCTCGATACCGAAACCACCGGTATGCCGGTGACGGATGGTCACCGCATCATCGAGATCGGTTGTGTCGAGTTGATCGGTCGCCGCCTGACCGGTCGGCATTTTCACGTTTACCTGCAACCTGATCGCGAAAGTGACGAAGGCGCGATCGGTGTTCACGGTATCACCAATGAATTTCTGGTCGGCAAGCCGCGGTTTGCCGAAGTCGCCGATGAATTCTTCGAGTTCATCAAAGGCGCGCAGCTGATCATTCACAACGCAGCGTTCGACGTTGGCTTCATCAACAACGAATTTGCCTTGATGGGTTCGCAGGACAGGGCTGATATCACCCAGCACTGTTCGATTCTCGACACCCTGATGATGGCGCGAGAGCGTCACCCAGGTCAGCGCAACAGTCTGGATGCACTCTGCAAGCGCTACGGCGTCGATAACTCGGGCCGTGAGCTGCACGGCGCATTGCTCGACTCCGAGATTCTGGCCGACGTCTATCTGGCGATGACCGGCGGTCAGACCAGCCTGTCGCTGGCCGGCAATGCTTCCGATGGCAACGGTTCGGGCGAAGGCTCTGGCAATCGTGGCAGCGAAATTCGCCGCCTGCCTGCCGATCGCAAGCCATGCCGCATCATTCGCGCCTCTGAAAGTGAGCTGGCCGAGCACGAAGTGCGTATGAGCACCATCGCCAAGGCTTGCGGTGCTCCTCCGCTCTGGGTACAGATGCTGGAAGCCGGAGCGCAGGCATCTTCCTGACAGCAAGCGGCAAAGGTGAAATGAGCGTGGCACATCCTGCTTTGAGCATTCGGGTTGCAGACGAATGCTTCGAGGACTACATCCTCAACAGCGAATTCACGTTTACAGTACTTGGCTATGCGCAGCCGCGTATCGGCGAGCCCGTGGATTCATGGCCGGTCGAGCTGGTCGAGCCGTACAGCAAAAATTATGGCATCGACTCTCAGGAATTTGCCGATCATCGTGAAGCCGCCACCAGTTCGGTGATGGTTGCCTGGCTGGATGACCACGCCGTCGGCCATATCGTGATGAGCACTCACTGGAGTGGATTCGCGTATATCGATGAGCTGGCAGTGGACGAGTCGGCGCGCCGTCATGGCGTCGCACGCTCGTTGCTCGACGCGGCGCAATTCTGGACTCGTAAGCGCAATCTGCCTGGCATCGTTCTGGAAACGCAGAACAATAACCTGGGGGCCTGCAGGCTGTATGAGAGTTGCGGGTACGTGGTAGGCGGGGTGGATCACATGCGCTATCGGGGCATCGATCCGAACACTCGTGAAACGGCGATTTTCTGGTATCTGATCTTTTCGGATTAACAGCTTCCCGCTGGCCATGCAGCCAAGGCGGGAATGCTGCCGTTATTACGTGGGTGTACGGGTAATTTTTATGCCCGATTGCACCAGCTCGAAGTCCTCACCACCCAAATGCTTGACCCGGTCGCCGATTGCCAGCCTGTAGGTGATCACCGGCTGACCGCCCTGCGCCTCATCCGGCTGCGATTCCTGGAACTCATGAACCGGATAAACGCGACCTTCGGCGTCCCTGGCATGAAATTGTCCGACGAGAACTGAAGCCATTTGCTCTGTAACCTCTGAAACTGAATATAACTGCTGGTTTACGAATCCATCGAGGCTAGTAGACCACTGATCTATAGGTGAGTTTGCCTTTGAGGGAAAAAATAATCCCTGCCGTTCAAGCGCGTAGGGAATTGACTGGCGCAAAGGTCGTCTAAACCCGGCTTCTGTTCTATACCTAACCTTCCCTTGAATCAGATGACGGATATTTTCATGAGCCAGGTTCATACCATTGCCGTATTGGTCGGCAGTCTGCGAAAAGAGTCCATCAACCGCAAGATCGCTCTTGCTCTGGCAGAACTGGCACCTGCCAGCCTGAAACTGAATATTGTCGAGATCGGTGATCTGCCGTTGTACAACGAAGACATCGATGGCGACTCACCGCCGCCTGCATACACCACCTTTCGCGAGCAACTGGGCGCTGCCGACGGCGTGCTGTTTGTTACCCCGGAATACAACCGCTCGGTGCCCGGTGCCCTGAAAAACGCCATCGACGTGGGCTCGCGTCCTTACGGCAAAAGTGCCTTCAGCGGCAAGCCGGGCGCCGTGATCAGTGCCTCGCCGGGTGCTGTCGGTGGCTTTGGTGCCAACCATCACCTGCGTCAGTCGCTGGTGTTTCTGGACGTGCTGTGCCTTCAGCAGCCCGAAGCCTACCTGGGCGGCGCCGGGAGCTTTTTCGACGAGTCCGGCGCGTTGTCCGATAAAACCAGGCCCTTCCTGCAGAAGTTCATCGATGCCTTCGCCGCCTGGGTCGAGAAGAACGGCAGGGCTGCTGCCCACTGATTTTTTGACGAAGCGCGTCTGCCGATCGATTGCTTTATGTAACGCAGGCGCGTCGGTCCATCCCCATAAGCTGTTTCCTTTTTCTCTGCCACGCGCCTGGGCGCTGTGCGCAGAGGCGCCCTCCAAAGGAAACAGTACATGTCAGCAGC
Source organism: Plantibacter cousiniae (nom. nud.) (assembly GCF_977070315.1). NCBI lineage: Bacteria > Bacillati > Actinomycetota > Actinomycetes > Micrococcales > Microbacteriaceae > Plantibacter > Plantibacter cousiniae (nom. nud.). Next base: position 126,937 of record NZ_CDRVEU010000005.1, read on the forward strand.
TCCCTATTTTTTCAGCGACTCTCTGCGCGCGCGCTTCACACAAGACATTCGGGACGCTATCGAACAGTCTCGAATCAGCCATGACGACGGCGCGTGGTTGCAGCTATTGGCTGCCGAAAGTAACGAGCCCACCAGCGATGCGGCTCCCCGAGTCGACCGGCTGCTGATAAGCGACGCGCAGCCCGTTAATGCGGAATTGGCCGCAGCCCTGTTCATCAGTGATGCCGCCAACCCCTCGGCGCGGGTCTTTCTCAGTACCCTGGCCTTCGGCATCGAGCAATTCGAGAGTCGCAGCGCGCTGTTCAACGCCTTGCAGCAGCGATTCGACGATATCACTGCCTTGTCGATCGTCGAGCGCGAACGCATCGAAGGCTCGCTGTTTGACGCCCGCACGCAGGCCGTGCTGCGCCAGCAGGCCGGGCATCTGCAGCGCCTGGCGGCCAGGTTGGAGGCGCTGCCTGATTTTCGACAGGCGACAGGCAAGGCCTTTCAGGATGTGCTGGTAGAAAGGGGCATCGACGTCGTTGCCCAGACCGTCCAGCTTGTGCACACGGCGCCCGGTGCTGCTCCGGCAGCGTCAGCAGTCGTCGGAACTCAATACCTTGCCGATGCCGCTATGCAGGCGTTTTCCTACGAATCCCTGCCGCAAGGCCAGACACGTCGCTATCTGGATACCAAGGGGGCGGCGTTGCCCGAGGCACAGGCGATCGTTTTCGATCAGGCGCTGGCAGACTCGGCTGCTTCAGTCGGCACCGCGTATGAGCAGTTGCTGTCTGACTACTGGACGTCTCGGGGGCAGGATGGGCGCACGCGTCGCGACCTCACCGCTGATGCGCTTGCAGAGTGTTTTCGCCAACATCTGTTATCGGGCCGGGCGCACCGCAACATGACGGAGGCTGAATATCGCTGGCTGCTGACCCTGCTGCCTTCGCAGCCTGGCGGGCCCGCTGCGCCGGTGCCGAGGGTACGCAGGTTATCTGTTGTCGTGGCCGGCCAGGACCCCGTCAAGCTGGTCGGCGTATTCCTCATCGATTTCCCCGGAGAGGCGTCACCGGCGGTATTTCTCTATTCGTCATTGCCGGGCTTCCTGCGCTTCGGCGATCAGGCTCAGGCCATCGAGCATGTGCTGAGGGGCCCTTCACGCGCCGGATTGTTGTTTTACTCATCGTTGAATGATCATTCCGTCATCAGCCTGGAAGGTCAGCTTGAGCTGCGTCACGACACGCTCACCGAGGACTTTTTCAGCGAATTCATTGATGCCCTGATCGCCTTGCAAGAGCGCGACCTGCGCTACGTACTTGACCTGCCGGCCCTTCATTCCGAAAAAAATCCGGCTCGGATTGACGATGCACTGGACATCCGCAAGCTGCTCGATGGTCGGCTCTTGAACACGCACGACGCAGGGCGCTGGCGTCAGGACCGGCTGAGCTTTGACAGCGTCTGGGGGGCGGCTGCCCAGAGCAGTGTCAGTGAGCGGCCGAACTTGATTTCAGACCCGTCCTACAACTGGATGGGCAAGTTGAAAAAGCTCGACGCCTTGCTCGGCAGCGTCGATGCCATGCATCCCGGTGCAGATGGCTGCATGCATCGCGCGCTCAACCTCTATCTGGCTTTGATCGGCGGTCCGCCCCTTGATGCCCGCAAGCTTTGGGTGCAGGCGGATGTCGCTGAGGCGACGCCGGTGCCAGTGTTGACGCTGGCGCTTGAACGGGTGTGCGGTTACGCAAGCATCCCCCTGGCTGACAGCATCGTTCTCGCCGGGCAGATCACTCCGGTGGTGGATCAACCGGTGCAGCGTCTGTCGCTGGCATTGCTTGAGCAGATATTGATCTGCGTGCAGGCAGATTTTGCCCATCGCTTCGAGGGTCAGATCAGCGAGTTCTACTCACGTACGATTCGCCAACGCGATACCAGCATGCATCCCGACGTGATATCCGCCCTGGTCCGGGAGTACTCGCTGCGTCTTGAGTTGCTGGTCGAACGGCGCACGGCCACGCTGCCTGTCGCTTTCCTCGACAACGTACAGCAGGTCCTCGACAGGCCGTTGCCGGCACTTCGGCAGACGTTGGGCGAGGCGCGCGTCGATGTTTTTAGGGTGACTGTTCAGTACGACCCGCAGGTGCCCGTGGTCAAGGTAACCAATGCGTTTGTGGTCACTGGCAGGCTTCCCGACAGTAAGCCCGTCCTGTGGATCCTGGATCAGGGACTCGTCGGTTTTGAAACCCAGCAGGCGCTGGAAGAGTATGTCGCCGGGCGGCTGACAAGCATGGAGCTGAGCTCGCAGGTGTCAGGCGTTATCGCTGAACCTGACCGACGCATGTTACTCGGCCAGCGTGCCCGTCGAGGGACGCTTGAACTCAAGGTCGTCCTGCAACCCATTGAAGGGCATTTCATCGAGGCATTGCAGCGCGACGAGGTCGAGCGCCAGCAGCGTACGGTGGCCGATCTTTATCGGCAGTCCATAGCCTGGCAGGTGCCGTCGGAACTGTTCGCCAACCTGCTGAGTGCCGCAGAGCGGGATGACCGAAATCGTCAGGCCCTCAATTCTCTGGGGGTTGCCATTCAGCTCATCATTTACAAAGCGCTCGTACCTTCATGGGTCAGCGAGGCGTCGAAGCGTGATCAGGTCATTCTGGTCGAGACCCTGCGACGGTTTTATGTGACCTGTGTCGGCGAGAAGGACTTTCTGTTCGATATTCCAAGCCTCTACGATTACTCCCTCAAGCAACTCAAGCGCAGGTTCGACAAGGACTTCGCGAAGCCTCGGCCCGATCCTGAAAACGTGCGTGTTTCGCTGACGCACTACGTCCCCGCCCCGGTGGCGCCGGGCGAGTTGCCCCAGTCGATACCTGCGGCTACCCAGGTCGTCAGCGAAAACCTGGTGGAGTTTGCAATCAACCGCTTTCTGTCCAGGCAGGACGGGGTCATTCTGCTCTCCTCAAAGGATGGCACGCCGCTGGACGTGGCCCTGACACCTGTGTATCTGCGTGAGCTGGTAAGGTCGCTGGACATCGCCTCGGGTTACCGCACGATGCTGAACTCGGTGCTGGCCGAGACGAGGCCGGATTATCTCGAGCGCCGCAAACTGTTCGTCGAGCAGGTTCCTTCGCTGGATATTTTGCGAGCCTTTGCTTCCAAGCTGAAAAACGAGCTGTCCGAGCAGGCGTATCGGATTATCGAAAACGTACTGAGCATGCCTGATGCGGTCGCGCGCCTGCCGGTCAACGGCTGCCAGATGATCCTCAGTCCCTTGAAACTGCTGCCGGCCAAGGAGGGCTGGGAGCCGACCGTCGTGCTCAATACGTACCTGATGGGGCCAAAGGAAAATCAGCCGGGACCGTGGGTGCTTTACGCGCCCCTGCACGACGAGTTCGTATTCAAGGAGTATCCCGACCAGGCTGCGCTGGTGCTTGATATTCACACTTCCGCCTATTTCCAAGCGTACATTCTGGACCGGATCGACCCCGATTTGCGCAAGATTTACGACAAGGGTGGCTTTGTGGAGCCGCACCTGCCTTTCAGCACCGAGTCCTCTTTCGATCTGCCGTTCGAGCGTGCTGCCCCTGTCACCGTGCAAATCGATCCCTATGAGGGCAATTGCCTGTTGCTGATGTTCAAGGGCGCTGTGGATATTCTGAAGTTGCAGGTCAAGCAGTACAGCGTCACCAATGCCGAACACCGCCGCGCGGCGACGCAGTATCTGTTCACGCTGGGCGCAGAGCAATTCATGGCGCTCATGCCCGGACGCCTGGGGGCACTGATCGGCATCATTCAGGGGGAGACATTGTTGAACCTGTCGCTCATCTCGGCAACGGATCAGCAATGGGGCCAGGCGATCTCGGAGTTCATGACGGCGCTGAGCGTGATGATTTCTTCCGGGCAGAACCCTGCGGAAGCCGCATCACTGACGTCTCATGAGACCAGCGCCTTGCTGGATGACCCAACGTCGCCCGACCCGATTGTGCAATTGATCGATGCCGCTGATACGTTCGAGTTCTCTTGGGGCAACAGCTCTCTGACGCAACAGATACGGGAGCGTTTGCGCGAGTTCGAAGTTCACGACATAGCCTTGTACACGCTACAACGCGATGAACTGTTAAGCGTCTACCGCGATCCTGTTACCGGCAGGGCGTATGCAGCCATAGGTGGGAAAACCTATGAGGTGCAGTCAGATGAGGACGGTTGGTTCATTGTGTCGGGCGACAGGATCGGTCCCTCGGTGAGTCTGGATGCGGATCAGCAATGGAAGCTGGACATCCAGGGCGGACTGCGCGGTGGAGGAGGGGCGCTTACCCGTATGGAGGGCAGTCTTGTCGACGATCTGGTTGATGAAATCATGGTTGTCAGCGCTCGAGGCATGCCCGAAATTCGTCATCGTCACCGGGATATGGCTTTGACCATCGAAGATGCCTGTCTGCAGGCGCAGCGCTATCTGGAAAACGCTCTGGACAACCTGACCAGACGCTTGCCGGACAACAAGCTGGATCCGCGTGCGGCGAAAATACTGAGCGATTTTTTTTGCGCAGAAAGTGCCTGACGATCGACTCTACGAAGTGACTAAAAAAGCTGTCACCGGTCTGTATCAGGAGTTGATAGACCCTTCGCTGTCGCCCATCGACTCGCCGCGTTATGTGGTCGGAGTCAATCGAATGGGCAACGAATCGGCCAGCGCGTTCATCTTCGAAGCAGACCCGGCGCGGAGGATTTTTCTGACGGAGCAGTTTTTTCGACTGCCGACCTATCGATTGAAGCTCAGCGCGCAACGTGCCGGGGAGTTCAAGTTTCCTCAGCATTACCGGGCCGCGATCCTGATTCATGAGTTATCACATATGGTGCTGAAAGCGGATGACATTGCTTACGTGGACTCACAGGCCCCATTCATCGATTTGCTTGAAGATGCACCGACCTATCGACTGCGGATCAGAAACGAACTGATTTATCAGCAGCAAAAGACGCTGTCCTTTCATACAGACCGCGACAAGTTGTTCAAGCAGCTGGACGAAGATTCGTGGCGCGACCTGAGGCGAATGGATGGTAATGGAAAACAGACGATTCTGCGCATCGCTGGCAAGAGCACGCTCGAAGAGGCGCGTGATGTGTTTTATGAAGACGTCCACAAGCGGGTCGACATCATGCTCAAAAATGCCGACTCGGTAGCCTTGCTGGTGACGTTGCTGGGGCGAGAGCGATTTGTGAAGCCCTGATGCTCTGCCCCGGCGTACCGTATTGAGCGGCCACTGCGCCTGAATCAGAACAGATAATGACGCAGTTCCCGGGCGATCAGCAGGCGCTGGATCTCACTGGAGCCTTCGTAAATCTGGGTGATGCGCGCGTCCCGGTAGAAACGCTCGACAGGGTAGTCCTCCAGGTAGCCATAGCCACCATGAATCTGGATTGCCTTGGAGCACACCCATTCGGCCATTTCAGAAGCGAACAGCTTGGCCTGAGAGGCTTCCGACAGACACGCTTGCCCGGCGCTGCGCAGCCGCGCAGCGTGCAGGGTCAGCAGGCGGGCGGCGTTGATTCGGGTGTGCATATCGGCCAGCAGATTGGCAATACTTTGATGTTCGATGATCGGTTTGTCGAACTGCACCCGTTCACGCGCATACGCCAGCGCTGCTTCGAAGGCGGCGCGGGCGATTCCCAGTGCCTGCGCGGCGATGCCGATGCGGCCGCCTTCCAGGTTGGAGAGGGCGATAGACAGCCCCTTGCCACGCTCACCCAGTAGGTTGGCGGACGGGATTCGGCAGTTGTTCAAGGTGACCGCGCAGGTGTCCGATGCCCGGATGCCCATCTTGTGCTCGCTGCGATCCACCACGAAACCAGGGTTCTCGGTCGGCACCAGAAAGGCTGACAGGCCCTTTTTGCCGAGCGCCGGGTCGGTCACTGCAAACACGATAGCCAGTTGTGCCCGTTTGCCATTGCTGACGAACTGCTTGGCGCCGTTGATCACCCACTGATCACCCTGCAACTCGGCACGAGTGCGCAGGTTGTGGGCTTCAGAGCCTGCATGCGGTTCGGTAAGGCAGAAACAGCCGATTGCCCGGCCTGTGGCCAGTTTTTCCAGCCAGGCATGTTTCTGCTCATCGGTCCCGTAGTTGAGGACCGGCCCGCAGCCCACGGAACTGTGAACACTCATCAGCGTGCCGGTGGCGGCGTCGGCGGCGGAAATTTCCTCAACCGCCAGTGCATAGGCAACGTAGTCGATGTAAGTGCCACCCCATTGCTCTGGCACCACCATGCCCAGCAGGCCCAGCTCACCGAGCTTGGCAACCAGCGCGTTATCGATCCAGCCGGCCTTTTCCCAGGCTTGGGCATGTGGGGCAATTTCGTTGCGGGCAAAGTCGCGCGCCATGTCGCGAATCATTACCTGTTCTTCGGTCAATTCAAGATCGTGCACGGCTCAATTCTCCAGACCGCTGAAGAAACTCTGCACCTGCGCGGTACTGACGTCCTGCGCGCTGGCGTGTTTCCATTGCGGCTTCTTGTCTTTATCGATGATCAGCGCGCGTATGCCTTCAATCAGGTCACCGCGTTCGAACCATTGGCGGTCCAGATGCAACTCCATGGCGAAGCAATCCTGCAGCGGCAGATGACGACCACGGCGCAGCATTTCCAGAGTCACGGCCATGCCCAGCGGCGAATGAGCGTTCATTCGGCTGACGGTATCCAGCGCCCACTCTCTGGTATCGCCGATGACCACTTGCTGAAGCTGTTCGAGCATGCTGGGGACATCCGGCAATCCGAAAAAGTGGTCGATGGCGTGGCGCAGGGCTTCCAGCGGCGGAGAGGGCAGGCGCTGGGTGGCCAGCTTGGCCAGCGCACCCTGCAGGTCCTTGAGTGGGGTCGACTTCCATTTCAGATGGTCGAGCATATGGTCGAGGCGCGGCAAGAGTTCGCTGTTCATGGACCAGTTGGCAAGGCCGCAGTACAGCGCATCGGCGGCACCGATCTGCGACCCGGTCACGCCCAGCCAGGTCCCCACTTCGCCGGGCAGCCGCGACAGAAAATAACTGCCGCCGACGTCAGGGAAATAACCAATGGCGACTTCGGGCATGCCGAGGCGGCTGCGTTGGGTGACCACGCGCAGGTCGGCTCCCTGAACCAGGCCCATGCCGCCGCCCAGCACCAGACCGTCCATCAGGGCCAGTACCGGCTTGCGGTAACGGTGAATGGCCAGGTCCAGCTCATACTCTTCGGCAAAAAATGTGTGATGCAGATCCTGGCCGTTCTGGTGGCTCTCATACAGTGAACGGATGTCGCCACCGGCGCAGAATGCCTTGCCGCCCGCACCACGCAGGACCACGGCATGAACCGAGGGGTCGTCGGCCCAGCGGTCAAGTTGCTGGCGAAGTGTGCGGACCATGTCCAGATCGATTGCGTTCAGGCCTTCCGGGCGATTGAGGGTCAAGTGACCAATGTGGTTACGCACGTCGACAACGATCGAATCCCGGCTGGCGGATGGTCGAACCGAGCGGGCCGATGAAACCTGTGAACTCATTCTGAACTCCTTGTTCGGTTGCGCTTTTTTCTTATTCGAGCGTTCGAGCGTCGCAGAAGATCCTAGCAGCGCAAATGTGCAAAGCAAAACTGCGTTTAAGCATAGTCTGAAGTTTCAGATATCCACTGTCTGGCGCATTCGCAACTGCCGGAGCGACGCTGTATTGCACTGACCAACGCGAATCATTGCCTGGCGGATGAGTATTATGACTGCCATTAATGTCACAAAAGGGAATTCCTCAGGTGTACCCCATGAAAGTCCCCGTTTCTGTCGTTTATGAGCGATAAGTATGCCCCACGCGAATGGGCCGCCCACGAGCGTCCGACCATGCCTGGCTCGCCGTCGACGCCGCTGCATTCGACTGCGCGGCGTTGGGCGTTTGCTGTCGTAGGGGTGATCGTCGCGCTGACCGGTGGGCTCGGCAACGCACTGGTGGTCGCCAACCTGCCGTATCTGCAGGGCGCGCTGGGGGCGACGTCGCAGGACATCGCCTGGCTGCCGGCGGCCTACATCATGACTAACGTGTCGATGAATCTGCTGCTGGTGAAGTTTCGTCAGCAATTCGGTCTGCGCGCATTCACCGAGCTGTTTCTGGTGCTGTACGCGCTGGTGACGCTGGCGCATCTGTTCGTCAACGACATCGATTCGGCCATCGCTGTACGTGCGGCACACGGCATGGTTGGCGCTGCACTCAGCACCCTGGGGCTGTATTACATGATCCAGGCTTTCCCGCAGAAGTGGCGGCTCAAGGCGCTGGTACTCGGGCTTGGCACCGCCCAGCTGGCAACGCCGCTGGCGCGGCTGGTGTCGGAAGACTTGCTGCAAATTGCCCAGTGGCGTGGCCTTTATCTGTTCGAGCTGGGCATGGCGCTGCTCTCGCTGGGCTGCGTGCTGATGCTCAAACTGCCGCCTGGCGATCGCTTCAAGGCGTTCGAGAAGCTCGATTTCCTCACCTTCGGCCTGCTGGCCACCGGTTTTGCGCTGCTCTGTGCGGTGCTGTCGCTGGGGCGTATCGAATGGTGGCTGGAAGCGCAGTGGATTGGTATCGCCTCAGCGGCATCGATTGCGCTGATCTGCGCTGGACTGGCCATCGAGCATAACCGCAGCAATCCGTTGCTGATCACTCGCTGGCTGGGCAGTGGAGCGATCCTGCGCCTGGGCTTGGCCGTCATCCTGTTTCGCGTGGTGCTGTCCGAACAGTCGGTCGGCGCTGTCGGGTTTCTTCAGGCGCTGAACATGGGCAGTCAGCAGTTGCACACGCTGTACCTGGTGATGCTGCTCGGCAGCGTTTCGGGGCTGGCGGTCAGTGCGCTGACCATCAATCCGGCACATCTGATCAAACCCTTGCTGATCTCCCTGGCGATGATGGCAATCGGTGCCTGGATGGACAGTCACTCCACCAACCTGACCCGCCAATCGAACATGTACCTCAGCCAGTTTCTGCTGGCCTTTGGCGGCACATTTTTTCTTGGGCCTACCCTGGTGCTGGGGATCAGCGGCGTGTTGGCGAACCCGCGTAACATGGTCAGTTTTTCAGTGTTGTTCGGGATCACTCAGAACATCGGCGGGCTGATCGGGTCTGCTGCATTGGGCACCTTTCAAGTGGTGCGCGAGAAGTTTCATTCCAGCCACATCGTTGAACACCTGACCCTCATCGATCCGCTGGTACAGGCGCGACTGCAGAGTTACAGCGCCAGCTACAGCTCGGTGATCGCCGACCCGTCGTTGCGCAACAGTCAGGGCATCCGCACGATGGCCACGGCCGCGACCCGGGAAGCCAATGTGCTGGCTTACAATGATGTGTTCATGCTGATCGCGCTGATTGCCGTGCTGACCATGATCTGGATTTCAGCCCGGGTCCTGTGGCTGAAAATGACCACTCAACCTCTGCCGCTGGCACCCGTTGCACCTGCTGCTCCGCCCACCGTATCCAATTCCGGCGTTAAATCTTCATGACCGAATCCAAAACCCCAGATACCGAAGCCCCGCGCAACTCGCCGCCACCGGCTCCGTTGACGTCCCCGGTGACCAGCAAGCCGCGCTCGACCCGCAAGCGTGTCGTGTCTTCGGTGATTTTCGGCGCCGTTGCCCTGGCTGGTGTGCTGGTGGTGCTGTACGCCTGGCAATTACCGCCGTTTGCCAGCCCGATCGAGAGCACCGAGAATGCTCAGGTCAAGGGTCAGACCACGCTGATCGGGCCGCAGTTGAGCGGGTATGTCTACGAAGTACCGGTGCAGGACTTCCAGTTCGTCAAGGCCGGTGATCTGCTGGTGCGTCTGGATGACCGTATCTATCGTCAGCGCCTGGATCAGGCCATTGCACAACTGGCTGTGCAGAAGGCCTCGCTGGCCAACAATCTGCAACAGCGGCGTAGTGCCGAAGCCACCATCGGCCAGCGCCAGGCCGAACTGCAGAACAGCATCGCCCAGAGCCGCAAGAGCGCTGCCGATCTGCGGCGCAATCAGGCGCTGGTGACCGACGGTTCGGTTTCGAAAAGCGAGCTGGATGTCACGCGTGCCGCCGACGCGCAGGCGAACGCCGCCGTTGCCGAAGCCAAGGCAGTCTTGCAGATCGCCCGTGAGGACCTGCAAACAGTCATCGTCAACCGTGGCTCACTGGAAGCCTCGGTCGCCAATGCGCAAGCGGCTATCGAGCTGGCGCGCATCGACCTGGACAACACGCGTATCGTTGCCCCGCGTGACGGGCAGTTGGGGCAGATCGGCGTGCGTCTTGGTGCCTATGTCAATTCGGGTGCGCAGTTGATGGCACTGGTGCCCGAGCAGCGCTGGATCGTGGCGAACATGAAAGAAACCCAGATGGCCAATGTGCGCCTGGGGCAGCCGGTGAGCTTTACCGTCGATGCGCTCGACGGCCACCAGATGCACGGCCACGTACAACGAATTTCGCCCGCTGCGGGTTCGGAATTCAGCCTGCTGCCTGCCGACAACGCCACCGGCAACTTCGTGAAGATTTCCCAGCGTATCCCGGTACGCATCGTGGTCGATGCCGATCAGCCCATGCTTGAGCACCTGCGGCCTGGGATGTCGGTGGTCGTGAGCATCGACACCAGCGCGGACGGCGATGTGCCGCCTGATCCGGCGGTGCGCTGAACCTTTGGATGATCGCTGATGCTGGACGCGGGCAGGATTCGATCCGATGCAAGTTGACTATCGTGCCGACGCTCCGCGTCGGCATGCAGTTCATAACGCTCTGCGCCATCCACCCCTGATGCGAAACAACGTCATGCCTTACTCGCAGCCGCTGCCAACGCAGTGCTTTTCAACCGCGATGGCACAGACGAAGCAGAGTGCGATGTAAGTGACGGCTGAGTCCTGGCGCTGATCCGGGGGTTGCCTGGCAGGACGCCAGGCAAATGCAACAGGCATCAGAACAGCTTGCTGAACACCCAATACAAAGAACCTGACAAGAGGATTGCCGCCGGCAGGGTCAGAACCCAGGCCGTGGCCAGATTGCGCAGGGTACGCATTTGCAGCCCCGAGCCATTGGCGACCATCGAACCGGCCACGCCGGACGACAGCACATGGGTCGTCGACACCGGCAGCCCGTACATGTCCGCCGCCCCGATCGTGAACATCGCCACGACCTCTGCCGACGCGCCCTGAGCGTAAGTCATGTGCGTCTTGCCGATGCGCTCGCCCACAGTCACCACGATACGCTTCCAGCCAACCATCGTGCCCAGCCCCAGGGCGATGGCCACGACAATCTTGACCCAGGTCGGAATGAACCGCGTGGCACTGTCGATCTGACCCTTGAACGCTTCAAGCTTGGTCCTGGTATCCGCGTCGAAATCGCCGACCTTGTTTTTCTCCATCAGGCGGATGGTTTCCGAGGTCAGGTACATGTCGTTACGCACGTTGGTCACCGCTTCGGCAGGCACCTTCGAGAGCGAGCCGTAGCTGGCGACCTGATTGCCGATCTTGCCGGTCATGACCGCCAGCGCAGGGATCAGGTCGGGGCCGGCCTGTTTGCTGACCAGATAATCGGACAGGGTCTTGCGCGAATCGGTCGGGGCGGGCAGGGGAACGCTGCGCATCAATGCCTGCTGGGTGACCTCTGCAATCGCACCGAACTGAGTGGCTTGATCGGCGGGCATGGTGCGGTTCAGCGCATAAGCCATCGGCAGGGTGCCAACCAGAATCAACATGATCAGGCCCATGCCTTTCTGCCCGTCGTTGGAGCCATGCGCGAACGAAACGCCCGTGCAGGTCACAATCAGCATGGCGCGAATCCACAACGGTGGCGGCGCATTGCCTTCCGGAGCCTTGTACAGCGCGCGGTTCTTGATGAACATGCGCATGGCCAGCAACAGCAACGCGGCACAGCCGAAACCTACCAGTGGCGAGAGCAGCAGTGAGTAACCGATCTTGGTGGCCTGCGACCAGTCCACACCGCTGGTGCCGTCGCGGCCGTGCATCAGGGCGTTGGCGATACCGACCCCGATGATCGAACCGATCAGCGTGTGTGACGAGGACGCCGGCAGACCCAGCCACCAGGTGCCGAGGTTCCAGATGATCGCTGCGATCAACAGCGCGAAGATCATCGCGAAGCCTGCTGATGAGCCGGTCTGCAGAATCAGTTCCACCGGCAGCAGGGCAATAATGCCGAATGCCACCGCGCCGCTGGAAAGCATCACGCCGAGAAAATTGAAAAAGCCCGACCAGACCACGGCAAAGCCCGGCGGGAGGGAGTGGGTGTAGATCACGGTGGCGACGGCGTTGGCCGTGTCATGAAAGCCGTTGACGAATTCGAATCCCAGCGCGATCAACAACGCTACACCCAACAGCACGAACGGGGTCCAGGTGGTGACCACCGTGCCCATGTCGTCAACGTCCTGTTTGGGGCTGTAGCCGGTGAACAGCAAGCCTGCGATAAGTGTCGTGAAGAAAAGTATCATGGTCATTCGGCTGGGCTTGCGACCGAATTGACTCGCTGACAGGCTCGCCTTGCCGAGAGCGTCTGGAGACAGTGCGTTTGTAGCCATGTTCGCAATCCTGGATTGAAAGAATATTGACATGGTCATTGCAAAATGTGACAGAGATGCGACATGCCACCAATCAGTGCGCTTTTGCGCCAGATTTCTGACAACCGGCAGGCCGGTCAGTAGTCTCCGCGTTTGCGGAACGCCCAGCGCCCGGCAACCAGGGTGAAGGTCGCCACCAGCGCCACCAGAATCCAGAAGCCCTCAGGGTCGGACGCCAGCGGTACGCCCCCCACGTTCATGCCGAAAAAGCCGGCGACAATGTTGATCGGCAAGGCCAGAACAGTCACCACGGTCAGGGTAAACAGGGTTCTGCTGCTTTGTTCGTTGAGGTTGGCGGCAATTTCTTCCTGCAACAGTTTGATGCGCTCGCCCAGCGCCGTGAGGTCGTTGATCACCAGCGAGGACTCTTCGATGGACTGACGCAATGCCTGGACATCCTGTTCGCGCAACCATTGCGGAGGTTTGTGCAACAGGCGCATCAACGAACCGGGCTCCAGCGCCAGCAGGCGTTGCAGACGTACCAGCACCCGGCGCATGGCGCCGAGTTCGGAGCGATTGTTGCTCAGTCGCTGCGAAAGCAACTGGTCTTCGATGCGGTCGACGTTGACGCTGGTCTTGCGCAGAAACTGCGTCAGCACTTCGCCCTGATCGCTCAGCAAATGGGCGAGGAGTTCCAGCGGTGAGTCGAATTGCTCGCCGCGTTTGACTGCCGAGCGCAGCTTGTCCACCGAACGCAGCGGCTGCAGCCGGGCGGTGATCAGCAGACGCTGGCGGGCACAGACCCACAAGGTGGAAATATCCGTCGAGAGTCTGTTGAAGTCGAACACCACGTCGTTGACGACCGCCAGCAGCGTGGTATCCACGTGCTCGATCCGGGTCGAGCGCGAGCCCTCGTGCAATGCCTCGAAAAACTCTTCCGGAAGATCCAGCTGGGTTTTCATCCAGCGCTCGCAGGCCGCATGCGAGAGGTTCAGGTGCAGCCAGATGAAGTCGTTCTCTTCGGGAGGGTTTTGCAGGTAATCCAGCGCGGCAGCCGAACCGATTTCCTGGCCACTTTCACCGTGGCGAAACCGGAAGCCGTAGAGCAGACCGAAAAGGTCGGAGTCCTGATGATGGTGCGCGATACTGTGGTTCATGGCTGTCCACGTGCGGCCTGGCCCGGGCAGGGAGGCGAAGGCCGCATGATGACAAGGCGTTATTTCATATTTGTGACAGCTTGTTGCCGGGTGTGTCATCTGTCATATCGGCAAGCGGCTGGGTGGGCAGCCGTTCAGTCAATCGACAGCTCGCTGTCGCATTGACAGCGGTCAGACCATCGCCAGCGGCACCTTGCGAGTGGGCGCAGGCCATGCCAGATCGATATCGGCCAGATCACGCTCGGTCAGACGAATCTGCTCGGCCGCGATGTTCAGACGAATGTGTTCCGGGTTGGTCGCCTTGGGAATGGCGATCATGTTGTCCTGACGCAGCACCCAGGCCAGGGAAATCTGTGCCGGTGTTGCATCGTGGCGTTTGGCGATTTCGTGCAGGGCAGGGTGGTAGAGCAGATCGCCAGCCTGACCGATCGGGCAGTACGCCATCAACGGCAGATGACGGTCCGCGCTCCACAGCATCAGGTCGAACTCGATGCCGCGTTGCTCCGGGTTGTAGAGCACCTGATTGGTGGCACAACGCGGGTTGTTGAGCTCGATCATGTCCGGCACATCAAAGTTGGAAACACCCCAGGCACCGATTTTGCCCGCTTCACGCAGACGCTCGAATGCCTCGACCGTCTCGGTCAGCGGGTACTGGCCAGGCCAGTGCAGCAAGTACAGGTCGATGTAGTCGGTGTTCATTCGTCGCAGGCTGGCCTCGCACGCGGTCGGGATACCGGCGCGGCTGGCGTTGTGCGGGTAGACCTTGCTGACCACGAATACCTTGTCCCGCTGTCCGGCAATGGCTTGACCGACGATTTCCTCGGCTGCGCCATCTGCGTACATCTCGGCGGTGTCGATCAGGGTCAGGCCCTGTTCGATACCGAGGCACAGGCCCGCGATCTCTGCCGAGCGCTGATGCCCTTTTTCACCCATGTGCCAGGTGCCCTGACCCAGCACTGGTACGGTTCTGCCTGCCAGCTCCAGTGTGCGCATGTGACCCCCTGCAATTAAATAAGCAGCTAATGAGCGGTTGAATAAGCAGGTCTCAGGCAACAAGAGGCGCACGAGGTTCCGTACGCCCGCCAATCACCATGCAGATTTAAACCCGGAACTGCTTCAGCAAGGTGTTCAATTCTTCGCTCAACCCGCGCAGGTGCAGACTGGCCGAAGTCGACTGTTCGGCGGCCAGTGCCGTGCTCTGGGACAATTGTGCGGCCTGGGTGACGTTCTGGTTGATGTCATCCACCACGTGCGTCTGCTGCAGGGTGGCACTGGCGATGGAGGCGTTCAGGCTGTTGAGGTTGCGCAGCGCCTGACTGATTGAGGTCAGGCTCTGACCGGCCTGATTGGCCTGCTCGATGGTCAGTTGCGAGGAACGGCTGCTGTCGCCGATCACCTTGACCGCTGCATCGGAATGCTTTTGCAGGCGTTCGATCATTGACTGGATTTCTGCGGTCGACTTCTGCGTGCGCTGGGCCAGCAGGCGCACTTCATCGGCCACCACGGCAAAGCCGCGGCCCTGTTCGCCGGCGCGCGCCGCTTCGATGGCTGCGTTCAGCGCCAGCAGGTTGGTCTGCTCGGCAATCGAACTGATCACTTCCAGCACGCTGCCGATCTGTGTGCTCTCGCTGGCCAGACTCTGCATCACTTGCACGGCCTGACCAATGGTGCTGGAGAGGTGTTCGATCTGGCGCAGGCTGTTATCGATATTGATTTGGCCCTGCTGTGCCTGCGACTCGGCATCGCGCATTTCGCTGGCGGCATGTTCAGCGTTCTTGGCCACGTCCTGCACGCCGTAGGTCACTTCGTTGACCGCCGTGGCAACCAGATCCATTTGCTGCGATTGTTTTTCGCTGCGGCCTTGCGCCTGTTCGGCGTCGCTGCCCAGATCGGTCGAGGCCTTGCCCAGCGCCACGGCAGAGTGCTGCAACTGACCGACGACATTGCGCAGCTTGGCGACAAAGGCATTGAAGTGCGTACCCAGTTCAGTGATTTCATCCTTGCCGTGGGTTTCCAGCGTGCGGGTCAGATCGCTTTCGCCACTGGCAATATCGGCCATCGCATCAACCGCCGCTCTGAGAGGGCGCACGATGCTGCGTACGATCATCACCAGCAGCAAGACCATGATCAGCACGATGCCGGCGATGAACATCCCGGCGTTCCACAGCTGTGTCTTGAACTCTGCCGCCACGTCGTCGACGTACACGCCGGAACCCAGAATCCAGCCCCATGGCTGAAACAGCTGCACGTAGGAGGTCTTTTTCACCGGCTCGCTGGCGCCGGGCTTGGGCCAGCGGTAATTCACCATCCCGGCACCCTGGGCTTTGACCAGCGTGACCATTTCGTTGAACACCGCAAAGCCGTCCGGGTCCTTGATGGTCGACAGATCCTGGCCTTCAAGTTTGGGGTTGGTGGGGTGCATGATCATCACCGGGCGCAGGTCGTTGATCCAGAAGTAGTCGCTCTGGCTGTAACGCAGGCTCTTTATCTCTTTCAAGGCCTGCTGTTGCGCAGCCTCGCGTGTCATGCCGCCTGCAGCTTCAAGCCCCTGATAAAACGAGAGGATGCCGCTGGCAGTCTGCACCACATGCATGGTTTTCTCGGCCTTGGCCTGATACAGGTCGTTATGCAGCTGCCTGAGCAGCGTCGCCGACAGGACGAAGAGCATCAGCACTGAAACGACAAGAATCAGCCACAGACGGCGACTGATGGACAAACTGCGCATACTCATGATTGGCATCCCATGCATTATTTTTTTTCTTCTGATGACTCCGATCCGCGCAACGCACGATTCAGAGCCTTTCAAGCATCTCGGCGCATCCTGACCAAACATGAGCGGCCGGTCACACTTTTTAACGGCGTACACCGCTATGGCGAAAGGCTTACAGCAACAGACGCGATTGGCTCTATCGACGGACCCTCAGTGAATGTAGGATCCAATTCAACAGCTGCAGCGAAGGAACGCCGCAGTGATCAGGGAGGATCGACCATTGCCAGGAGGCTACTGACAGGATGTCGGAATGGTCATGTTGCAAAACCACCCGCTTCGGCGGGTTTTTTGCGTCTGCAGGAAAGCAGGGCGGGTTCAGCGGTCCGGCTCGCAGCCCTTGAGCACCAGCCTGAGGATGGTCCGGGTTGCCGCCTCGTAATCGGCGTCCTGCAGTTTTGCCTTGCCGGTGACCGTTGCGATCTGCCAGTCGAAATCGGCATAGGTCTGGGTCGCGGCCCAGATGGTGAACATCAGGTGGTGAGGATCGAGCGGGGCGATCTGTCCGCTGTCGATCCAGGCCTGGATGCATTCGATGTTGTGCCGTGCCTGGCCATTGAGCTGTTCAATCTGCTGCGCTGTCAGGTGCGGGGCGCCATGCATGATCTCGCTGGCGAACACTTTCGAGGCGAAGGGCAGGTCGCGGGAAATCTGGATTTTCGAACGGATATAGCGGCTGAGGACTTCGGCTGGTATGCCTTCGGGATTGAAGGGTGTCGAGGCACGCAGAATGGGCTCGATGATGCTTTCCAGCACCTCGCGATAGAGGTTTTCCTTGGATTTGAAGTAGTAGTAGACGTTGGGCTTGGGTACACCGGCCTTGGCTGCGATGTCGCTGGTCTTGCTGGCGGCGAAGCCCTTGTCGGCAAATTCCTCGCTGGCAGCGCGCAGGATGAGTTCTTTGTTGCGCTCGCGGATGCTGCTCATGACCCGGTTATTCCCTTGCCTGCATGGCGGTCGCGCATGTTAGCACCGGGTTTGCGCAGCGCTCAATGTTGACGGCCCGGGGCAGGGTTGCACCGGGCCGTCTACTCAGGCGCTCATCAGTTCCTGAACTCTGGCGGCCAACGCGTCAATCGCAAATGGCTTGGTCAGTACGCGCATTCCTGGCCCGAGCTGTTCGTCACCGATGGCGGCGTTTTCCGCGTAGCCGGTGATGAACAGTGTCTTCAGATGCGGGCGGACCTCGCGTCCGGCATCGGCCATTTGTCGTCCGTTCATGCCGCCCGGCAAGCCCACGTCAGTGATAAGCAGGTCGATATGCACATCCGAGCGCAGCAGCTTGAGGCCGGCCAAGCTGTCGGCGGCTTCGATCAGCGTATAGCCCAGGTCACCGAGGGCATCGGTGAGCAGCATGCGCACCGTGGGTTCGTCGTCCACGATCAGGATGGTTTCCCCGGACTGGGTAAACTCGAATGGCGCCTTGTGCACATCGCCTTCGTCCCTGGCCGCAGTACCTTCGTAGCGGGGCAGGTACAGGGATATCGCGGTTCCCTTGCCAACCTCAGACTGAATGCGCACGCGTCCGCCGGACTGATTGGCAAACCCGTAAATCATCGACAGGCCCAGCCCGGTGCCCTGACCAATGGGCTTGGTGGTGAAGAAGGGGTCGAATGCCTTGGCGATGACATCAGGCGTCATGCCGGTGCCGGTATCGGTCACGCACAGCGAAAGATAGTGGCCCTCAGGCATATCGTGTGCGCGTGCCACATCGCCGTCTATCCAGCGGTTGCTCGCCTCGATGGAGATGCGTCCGCCGTCCGGCATCGCATCGCGGGCGTTGATGCACAGATTCAACAGCGCGTTTTCCAGCTGGCTGGCATCGACCAGTGTCGGCCATAAACCCATGGCACCTATGGTCTCGACCACGATGCTGGGGCCGACCGTGCGCTGGATCAGGTCGGTCATGCCTTTCATCAGCCTGTTCACGTCGGTCGGCTGCGGGTCCAGGGTCTGGCGTCGAGAGAAGGCCAGCAGCCGGTGCGTCAGGGCCGCTGCACGTTTGGCCGCGCCCTGGGCCGTCACGATGTACTTGTCAACCTCGCCCCAACGGCCTTGCTCGATCCGCGAGCCCATCAGTTCCAGAGCGCCGGAAATGCCTGCCAGCAGGTTGTTGAAGTCGTGGGCGAGGCCACCGGTCAGTTGCCCGACCGCTTCCATTTTCTGTGACTGGCGCAGCTTCTCTTCGGCCTGCATGAGCTCGGTGGTGCGCGCTGCCACGCGTTGCTCAAGCGTGTCGTTGAGTGCCCGCAGCGCGGCAGTGGCACGGTCGCGTTCGGCTGCCACGGCGCGTCGTTCGTCAACGTTGATGAGCACACCGGGGAAGCTCAGTGGCGTGCCATCCTCCGCTCGGTCGACCCGGCCGTTGGCTTCGATCCAGTAGTAGACCCCGTCAGTACGACGAACGCGGTACTGGTGGGCGTAAACACGTCCGTTGGTGATGACCGCATTGATCGCATGGATCAGGCATTGCTTGTCTTCCGGGTGAACAGTGGCAATGACTTGCTCCAGACTCAGGCCTTCACGGCCCAGCCCGGGTCCAGACCGAAGGCCTTGGCGAAGGCTTCGTCGACGGTAAAGCGATCGGTCGGCAAGTCCCAGTGCCAGGTGCCGATGATTGCACCGGCGGCCAGGGCGAGCTGAACGCGGTCGATGTTTTCGCGTGCGACGGCCTCACTGGTGCGCAAGCGCTCCTCGGCGTCGCGTCGCGCCGTCACATCGCTGAAGATCACCGCAATCTGCCGGTCAGCCGGCTCACCGACACGCACCGCCTTGACTTCGAACCAGCGCTCGAAAGCCTTGGCATAGTTCTCGAAGCTGGCAGGCTCGCCGGTTTTGGCGACGTGCCCATAGGCTTCGAACCAGAACCGCTCCAGGTCCGGCGCGAACTCGGTCACCCACTTGCCGCGCAGATCGACGCCGGCCTGACGTTCAAACGCGGGATTGGCTTCGATGAAGCGGTAGTCCACGGGGCTGTCATCGGCATCGAACTTGACCTGAATGATGGCGAATGCAGCTTCGATGGTCTCCAGCATGGCCCTGGAGCGCTCTTCGCTCTGGCGCAGCGCCGTCTCGGCCTTGCGCATCTGTGACATGTCGAGCATTGCACCGATCATGCGCACCGCCTGGCCGTCGGTATTGCGTATTACATGGCCGCGGTCCAGTACATCGGCATAGGACCCGTCCAGCCGACGAAAGCGGTATTCATCCGTCCAGGCAGTGCCATTGCCGTCGATCACGGCGTGAATGGAGTTGTACACGCGGCTACGGTCGTCGGGATGGATCTGGCTGATCCACCAGTCACCAGAGTTGTCCAGGGTTGCCAGCGGGTGGCCGTAAGCCTCCTCAAGCGCGTCGTTCCAGAGCACCAGATTGGCTGCAAAGTCCCAGTCCCAGATCGCGTCGTTGGTCGCCTTGGCGGCCAGCCGATAACGTTCCTGGGCTTCCTCGGTCGCGCGGCCCGCCAAGTACTCGCGGGTGCGATCGCGCAGGATCTTCACGAAACCGAGGTGCGTATTCCTTTCGTCGTAGAGCGGCATCATCTCGCCCGATGCCCAGAACAGCTCACCGTCCTTGCGCAGGTGCCAGCGCTCGTCCGACGCCCGGCCTACGCTCAGCGCCAGCTGCATTTCATGCTCTATCCGGTCGTTGGCCAGGTCTTCGGGCGTAAAGAAACGCTCGGCGCTCTGACCGACCATCTCATCCTGGGTCCAGCCCAGAACCTGTTCTGCGCCCGGGTTCCAGTCGGTAATGATGCCGTTGCCATCGGTCAGGATCATGGCGAAATCCATCGCGCTTTCAAAGACTGCGCGCTGGCGTGCCTCCTGGCCAACGGCTACGTGTCGAGGGGTATTCGTTGCGGCGTCGATGCCGGCTTCTTCAAGCATTCTGCGCAGGTCCACGATCTGCGCTTCAAGCTCTTCTCTTGTCAGGTCTTTCAGAGCGCCTCCCGCTCACACGTTATGTTCGGCATGGGCGGGCACTTGCCGGTGGCCTGCTTTGCACGTTGAATCCGGTCGTTATTGATATCT
The DNA here is from genome assembly GCF_977070315.1 of Plantibacter cousiniae (nom. nud.). Lineage (NCBI taxonomy): Bacteria > Bacillati > Actinomycetota > Actinomycetes > Micrococcales > Microbacteriaceae > Plantibacter > Plantibacter cousiniae (nom. nud.). Next base: position 147,374 of record NZ_CDRVEU010000005.1, read on the forward strand.
GCATTTGCCTGTGTGCGTCCCGGGCGCGAGCATCAGCGAATAGACCACTTTCTCTCGGCAGGCTGCACCTGATGTGCCTCTTTCTATGGCGACCACCATACAGTCATTGTCGCGCTTGAATTCACGTCCTGTCGTGACCGCAGCGCAGTGGCCGTGTCAGTGGACATCTGCCGACGAATCGGGTTTCGACGGATCAGGAATTTAAAGCAGCCATCGTGTCCTGAGCCGATTCAGGCGAGATGGTCAAGGCGCGGCGATTTGTCCGGGTATTCATCGGCCTGTGGAGGGCTTTCTTTATAGGGCGTCAGGTCAGGGGAACAACTTTGTTTGCAGGCTGCGCACATTGCTCATGACCTGATGCGAATTGTGCTTGCGGGTCAGCCTTTTTTCAGGGGTTCTGCGGAGCGCATGCTAGGATTTACCCTTTCGTTATGCGAAACGTGCCCTTCGTATGTCCATCGATGCAAACAGTTCCGGTACACCCTCTGCAGCCAAGCAGCCCGCAGCCAAGCGTCGCCTGCCCAAGGGCGAGGTACGCAAGGCCGAAATCATCAAGGCGGCCATGACCCTCTTCGCTCGGGATGGGTATGCCGGCGCCTCGCTGACCAACATTGCCAAGGTGGCAGGTCTCTCTCAGGTCGGCCTGCTGCACCACTTCCCGACCAAACTGGTGCTGCTGCAAGCCGTTCTCGAACATCGCGACCAGTACATTGCCGCGAGGCTGCAGGATGCCGATCAGGTCGCTTCTCTGGATGGGTTCCTGTCGTTTCTGAAGCAGGTCATGAGTTTCAGCATCGAAGACGCCGCGGTCAGCCAGGCGCTGATGATCATCAACACTGAAAGTCTCTCGGTGACGCATCCTGCACACCGCTGGTTCAGCGAGCGTTTCGCGATCGTGCATGGCCATCTTCAGGCGCACCTGAAGTTGCTGGTCGAGGCAGGCGAAATTCGAGCGGATGTTGATGCAAGGCAGATCAGCCTGGAGATAGCCGCCATGATGGATGGCATGCAGATTCAATGGCTTCGATCGCCAGGGGATGTGCAGATAGAGGCGGGGTTTGCCAGGTTTCTCGAACGACTGGCGCGGGATCTGGCTGCACGCTGAGCTGCGAGCATTTGCCAGGCAGGCATCGGTGGTCCTGTCGACCACCGATGCCTTTGGCATGCGAATATTGCCTGGGATGAATGTGGCTTAGTAAGCCTGTTCTGCCTTGACCTGTACGGCCTTGCGCAGGGGGATCGGCAGCGGGTTGGAGTCGCGAGTGGTCAATTGCTCCGGGTACAGCGCTACAACCGTGCGGTCGAGCGTCAGGTTTTCCGAGTCCTTGCCCACCAGCACCTTGAACTTGCCAGGGTCAACGTTCCAGCTCACCGAGTTGGCTGAGTAGTAAGCGAACGAGCGCGAGTCCAGGGCAATGGTCACGGTCTTGCTTTCGCCAGGCTTCAGGTAAACCTTGGAAAAGCCCTTCAGCTCTTTTTCTGGACGATCAACCAGCGGCTTGGAAGGCTGCACGTACAACTGAGCCACTTCAAAACCAGCCTTGTCACCCGTGTTGGTAACCTTGAACGACGCTTGAATGGTCGCGCCCGGTGCCAGCACGTTGCTCGACAGCTTCAGATCGCTGTACGCGTAAGTGGTATACGAAAGCCCGAAGCCGAATGGGTAGAGCGGTTTGGTGTGCTTCTTGTCGTAACCGCGATAGCCCAGGTACAGGCCTTCGCTATAGCTCATCTCAACAGGCGGGTTAGGGCTGCTGAAATAGTACGGCACCGGGTTCGAGTACGACGCATAGCTCGGATTGTCCTGCGCCTTCTTGTCCAGCGTGATCGGCAGCTTGCCCGATGGATTGACCTTGCCGAACAGGATTTCAGCCAGTGCCTGGCCGCCCTGTTGCCCTGGATACCAGGCATGCAGAGACGCGGCTACCTTGTCAGCCCACGGTTGCATGTCCATGCCACCGCCACCGTGCAGCACCACGATGGTTTTCGGGTTGGCTTTCTGAATGAAACCGATCAGCTCGGACTGAAATTGCGGCAGTTCGAACGGACGATCAAGCGACTCACCCTCGTATTCGAAGTTATTGCCGGCGGCTACCACGACAGCGTCGTAATCCCCCAGGTTCTTCGGTGGACGCAACGCTGCCCAGCTCATCTGCACGCCGTTCATGCCGCCCAGTACCGGGGTGAAGTTGCCCTTGAGCCGGCGGTATTCGAGGCGCACGTTGTATTCGCTGCCAGCCTTGAGGTTCACGGTTTTAACCGTCCGCGGAACCACTGGAATCAGGTCGAACGAGACTTGCGAGCCCTCGTCCTCGAGCACCAGTTCATCATTGATCCAGAGTTTATAGGCACCGTCCGCGCGGACCTTGAACACCTGGGGACCGGTGATCGTCGGTTTGATCTTGCCAGTGAAACGGGCCGAGAACGAGCCGGCTGAAGGGCTGTAGCCATTGACCGCGCTGCTGCCGTAATCAGTGACGTTGGTATTGGTAATCCAGTCCAGGTTGACGCCCGGTTCGATGCGGGTTGCCACCGGGTCGCCGGACAGCGAGGTGTTGGCGTAATACTCGGCTTTTACGCCGGTATTGCTGATCGCCTGTTGGCCACTGCCTGGCTGATACCAGACCGACGATTTGGGGTTGAGGCTCATCTGTGGCAGGTAGTCCACATTGGACGGGTCAGACGCCAGTTGCTTGAGTCCGCTCACTTCGGTGACATAGCTGGCCGGCGCCGAATAGGCAGTACCGAACGGCGCGGTCGGCGGCTGCATGGTCATGTCGCCAATCACGGCAATCCTTGCGTTTCTCGGCAATGGCAGGAGAGGTTTCTGACCGTCCACGGGCTCGTTGCGCAGCAGGACGATCGATTCTCGGGCCACGTTCAAGGCCGCCAGTTGCCCGTATTCACGATGCTCCAGTGGCTGCGCCTTGTTGATCCCCTTGTCAAAGCCGTAGCTGACCAGCGCTCTCAGGTTCCTGCGCACCTTGTCGTCGATCACGCTCTGGTGCAACTGACCATTCCAGACATAAGGCAGCAGTTTGGCTTCAGTAAACTGAAGGCCGCTGGGCATGTCGATATCGGTGCCCGCCCAGGCACCCTTGAAGGCGTCCTGAACCGAGTTGAAATCGCTCATGACGTTACCTTGAAAGCCCCACTGGCCTTTCAGGATATCGGTGATGAGGTGATGGTTTTCACACGCGTATTCGCCGTTGATCTTGTTGTAGCCACACATGACCGAGGCAATATTGGCGTTCTTGACCAGCGACTCGAAGCCCGGCAGGTACAGCTCCTGCATCGCTCGTTCGTCGATCTTCACATCCAGATAATGACGGTTCGCTTCCTGCTCGTTCATCAGGTAATGCTTGGCGGCCGCCTGGATGCCTTGAACCTGGATACCGTTGGTGACTGCCGGTGCCAGTACTGCGCCGAGAAACGGATCTTCCCCGCTCATGTACTCAGCCGCCCGGCCATTGAACGGCGTGCGGTACAGGTTGATGGCTGGTGACAGCATCTGCTGCCCACCCGCGATGCGGGTTTCGTAGCCGATGGCCAGACCGAATTCCTTGGCGCGATTGATGCTCCAGGTGGCCGCAAGTGCTGACGGGGAAGGGTACTGCGCGCCGAACGTCTTGCCGCCGACCAGTACACCCATGGCCGAGTCATAGGCGACCGTGCCCTGCAGGTTGAACTTGTCCAGCTTGGGAATCATGCGGCCGTCGTCAACGCGCGAAAAATTGATTTTTTCCGATTGCGTCATGTTGTCCAGCATCGCGCCTCCGCGCGCTTCCACTTCATTGCCGGTCATCGGCGTGACAGCGAATACGCTGCCTGCCTGGGTGATACCGAGCGCCAACAGGCTCAGGCCCAGGCCTTGTTTGATCATGGACACGGAGTTATTCCTTACGTCATTCATAGGTTGATCGGTTGCAGTCAGTGGGTCACTCAGTGGTCTTCATTGCCGGCAGGGGCGTCAGCAGTGTCGATCGGCGCATCCACCACCGTTTGCGCGCCATTGGGCGTTTTCTGTACGGCAGCGTCGGCACCGGTGATCTGCTCACGCTGAGCGTCGACCTCTGCGCGGCGCTCGCTCGACGTGGATGGCAGCGGGTTCTGCCTGTCAGCGGCAGACACCGGCAGGGCGGCAAGGGACATCAGTAAAGTGGCAACAACAGGCAGCAGGGGGCTGGCCATCGGGAGAATCTCCAAACAGAAATATGAAACAGGCAGACAGGCAGACAGGCAAGTCGGCAGCTCAGGGCCGCTGACAGTTCATTCAAGGCGTGCGTGACAAACAGAAAATTGCTGAAAGGTAAAATACACGAATTAAATTTTATATAGTCGAGAAGTGCTAAATTCTAGTATCGTATATTTGGTGTTTAAGTTGTTTTAATTCCAGATTAATAACTTCTACGACAATATAATTGGGTATTTTTTGATTTTTTAGGGATTAATCATCTTTTTAAAAAGCAGAGTGGTCGCTCTGTTTTTTGGTTTTCTCTGGCTTTTCATGCGGTGGCGTGCTGATAAGCGCAAGTAGTGCTGACGCCTGAATACTGGCAGTGAGTGCCAGTATCATCACGTCGCTGTCAGGCCCGTTGAATAAAGTCCGGACGCTGTCGAAGAGCGTCTATATCTGCCTGGACTGGAGTGAACGCACCCCGCACATTGGTGGCGCTCTGGGGGCGGCGCTGCTGGAACTGATGCTCAAGCGTGGCTGGGTAAGCCGCCATCTGGATTCCAGAGCGTTGAAGCTGACGCCCAAAGAGGCGGGCGGGATGGCGAAGGCGTTTGGGGTGCAAGGCGTAACCACGCCGCTACCGAGCATGCCCGGTAGCAGCGTGGCTCAGGTTCAGAAGCTATACTTGGCCGTCAACGCATAGCTGCGCGGGTTGCCGTACACGTCGGTGGAGCCCCATACCGAGCTTGCGCCAATTGCCGTGTAGTAGGTGCGGTCGAAGATGTTGTTGGCGTTCAGTTGCAGGTCGAGGTTCTTGCTCACCTGATACCCCGCCATCAGGTCGGCGACGGCGTAGCTGCCCTGTTCCAGGCGATAGCTGCCATCGGTGAGTGCGATGTCGTTATACATGCGGCTCTGCCAGTAGACGTTGCCGCCGACACGCATTTTCTCCAGTGCGCCCTGCAGGCGATAGACCGTCGACACCTTGAACAGATGCTCGGGCGTGTCGGTGTCGAAACGCTGGTTCTTTTTCGTCGGATCGGCGTCCTTGAGGTAGTGGGTGCGGGCGTAGGTGTAGCCTGCGCCGACTTGCCAGTTCTCGGTCAGCGCGCCTTGCACTTCCATCTCGACGCCCTGACTGCGTACCAGACCGGCAGCGTCGTAACAGGTCAGGACCGCGCAGCCCGCCTGGGTCGGTGACTGGGTCTTGAGGTTTTTCTGGTCGATCTGGAACACCGCCAGGGAGGTATTGAGGGCGCCGTTGAAGTATTCACCCTTGATACCGACTTCATAGTTTTCGCCGACCACCGGCTTGAGCACCTTGCCGGACAGGTCCTGTGCGCTCTGCGGCTGAAAGACATCGGTGTAGCTGGTGTACAGCGAGTGGTGTTCATCCAGCTTATAGATCAGCCCTGCGTAGCGCGTCAGATTACGGGTGACTTTGTAGTCTTCATCGCCGGCGCGGTCATCGTAGTCGTACCAGTCCAGACGGCCGCCGAGGATCAGGGTCAGCGGATCGGCCAGGCTCAGGCGTGTGGTGAGATAGACTGCGTCCTGAGTGGCGATGCTGTGCGTCTTGCCATCGCGGACGAAGTCCGGCTTTGGCGCGCCGATGGGCAGACCAGTGTCGTAAGGGCTGTACTCCTTGCTGGTCTGGTCGTATACGCGCCGGCTGGTGCCGACCACCACTTCATGAGTGCGGCCGAAAGCTTCGACCGGTCCACTGGCATAGACATCGAAGGCGGTCTGCTTCTCTTCCGGCCTCGACTGGTAGGCCGTGGTTTCCAGCGGGCCGTTGTAGCGAGACAGATAGGTGCCCGAAAACAGGCCCTCCAGCGACGAGCTCGAGCCTGCTACGCGCAGTTTCCAGTCATTGTCGAAACGGTGCTCCAGCTCACCGAACACGGTGTCTATCTGGATTTTCTTGTTTTCCCAATCCGAGCCGGAATAGGTGGAGCGCGGCAGGTTCAGGTGGTGACCATCGACGCCGAGGGGCAGGCCGCCCCAGAAGTAGTTGGTCTGATCTTCCTGACGAGACAGGCCCAGGGTGGCGGTCGTCGCGTCGCTCAGATCGGCTTCGACCACCCCGTAGAACACGCCGTGATCGCTCTTTTCCTTGTCGCGGAAGCTATTGGCATCCTGGTAGGAACCGACTATCCGGCCGCGAACCGTGCGGCTGTCGTTTAGTGGGCCGGACGCGTCAAACACGCCACGGTAATCGTCCCAGCTCCCGACCGTGCCGGTGAGGGTGACCTGTGGCACGGCGGTAGGGCGCTTGCGCACCATATTGATCGCTGCCGAAGGATTGCCAGACCCTGTCGCCAGGCCAGTCGCACCCCTGATCACCTCGACATGATCGAACATGGCCAGATTGGGTTGAACGCCTGCCGTGTAGCCCGAGTACGAGGCGGGCAGGCCGTCGTACATGATGTTGTCGATGTCGAAGCCGCGCGACGTGTAGGTTTGCCGACCGGGGCCGCTGGACTGATCAAGGAACAGACCGGGCGTGTACCTGACCACATCATTGATGCTGGTCATGGCCTGATCGTCCATGCGCTGACGGGTGACGACCGTCACGGCCTGCGGCGTTTCACGAATGGTCAGCGGCAACTTGGTCGCGGTCTGCATCGGGCCGGTGGTGTAGGACTGACTGCCTTCGGTGGTGGAGCCAAGTTGATCACTGCTGATCTGCGTGGCGCCCAGTTCCATGGTCGTGGCGGGCTGTTCCTCAGCGGCAAAGGCTGCCTGCGTGGTGGCAGCCCAGATGCCCATGGCCAGCAGACCCGGTGTGAAACGATTACTGCGTTGTGATTGTTGCCCCGACATGAACCCGACACTCCCTCGATGCCCTCCATGGCAGAATGATAATAGTGTTGATAATGGTTCGTATTAGTGTGACAGGTTGTTTCGCACAGAAAAAGACACTGCGAACAAATAGTTAACAAAATTTTCACATTCCACGTTGAGGTCGCGCGCGTGTCGTCTTAAGGGTCTGATGGGTATTCCATCGAGAAGCGCTATGAAAATCTTGTACATGAAATTACATTGGTACAAGTTTTTATGACTGCGGAGCCTCTTACATTGACCCAAGCCTCTCGTCTCCACCTGATCCTCGGCGATCAGCTTTCCTTCGATCTCGCATCCTTGGCGGGGCTGATCCCCGAGCGCGACACGGTCCTGATGGTCGAGGTCATGGAAGAGGCGAGTCATGTGCCGCATCATCCGCAGAAGATCGTGCTGATCTTCAGCGCCATGCGTCATTTTGCCGAGGCGCTGCGTGAGCGTGGTGTTCGGGTGCAGTACGTCATGCTCGATGATCCGCAGAACACAGGCTCGGTGCCGGGGGAGTTACAGCGCTGGCAGGCCCTGTTGCGAGCAGAAGAGCTGCACATCACCGAGTGCGGCGACTGGCGTCTGGAGCAGTCGATCAAGGACTGCGGGTTGCCCATCCAGTGGCACGCCGATACGCGCTTTCTCTGTTCCCGTGACGAGTTCTCGTCGTGGGCGCACGGCAAGAAGCAGTTGCGCATGGAGTTCTTCTATAGGGAGATGCGCCGCAAAAGCAGGCTGCTGTTGAACGGCGACGGTACGCCGGTCGGTGGTGCCTGGAACTTTGATGCCGAGAACCGCAAGGCGCTGCCCAAGGGCGTAGCGGCGCCTTACCCGATGCGCTTCTCGGCAGACGGGATCACTCGCGACGTGCTGACATTGGTAGCTGAACGTTTTGCCAGTCACTACGGTTCGCTGGATGATTTCGATTACCCGGTGACGCATGTCGATGCACAGGCGCTGTGGGACTACTTCCTCGATTACGGCCTGGCCGGTTTCGGCGATTATCAGGACGCCATGGCCACTGGTGAGCCTTTTCTGTTTCATGCCCGGATCAGCGCGGCGCTGAACATCGGGCTGCTGGATTTACGCCAAGTGTGCAGTGACGTTGAATCCGCGTACTGGTCGGGCAGGGTGGGGCTGAATGCCGCCGAAGGTTTCATTCGCCAACTGATCGGCTGGCGTGAGTATGTGCGTGGCGTCTATTGGTTGAAAATGCCCGATTACGCGGGCGGTAATCTGTTCGGTAACAGCCGGCCGCTGCCCGAGTTTTACTGGACCGGCGAAACGAAGATGAACTGCATGAGTCAGGCCATTGGCCAGAGCCTGAAGCATGCCTACGCCCATCATATTCAGCGTCTGATGGTGACCGGCAACTTTGCCCTGCTTGCCGGCATTGTGCCGGAGCAGATCTGCGAGTGGTACCTGGCGATCTACATGGACGCCTTCGACTGGGTCGAGCTGCCCAATACGCTGGGCATGGTCATGCATGCGGATGGCGGCTATCTGGGCTCCAAGCCTTACTGCGCCAGTGGCCAGTACATAAAACGCATGTCTGACTACTGCCGCGGCTGTGCGTACAAGGTCACTGAAAGCACCACTGAGGATGCGTGCCCGTTCAATGCGCTTTACTGGCATTTTCTGATGCGTCATGGCGACCTGTTACGTCGCAATCAGCGCATGGCGATTATCTATAAAAACCTTGATCGCATGGCTGAGCCCAAGCAACAGGCGCTCTGGGAGCGCGGCGAGCACTTGCTGGCCAGACTGGATGCCGGAGAGGCGCTTTGAAAAAGAGTGAGTTGCCGGTCAAAACCTGTGCGGTCTGCGGGCTGCCGTTTACCTGGCGCAAGAAGTGGGCGCGTTGCTGGGATGAGGTGCTTTATTGCTCTGAGCGTTGCCGGCGAAACAAGCGCACTGCAAGCCAATAGCGTTTTCAAAATATTTCGAAATGAAAAGCGCTGAACTATCGCTTGGTCAGCACGATCATTCCTTATGCGCATTCAGCGCGACCCCGACCTGCCAGCGCATCCGCGCTGAGTTTTGATCCAGGGTCGCCGAACGAAAAGGAGCCGTCATGACCGTAACCACCCATCCCGTCTACCGCTACACGCCAGGCCCGCTACATGCGACCTTGCTTGCCGGAACCGTGCCTTTGTTTCTCGGCGGCTTGCTGAGTGATATTGCCTATTACCAGACCTTTCAGGTTCAGTGGAGCAACTTTGCCGCCTGGCTGATCGCCGGAGGCCTGTTGTTCTGCGGGCTGGCGTTGCTGTTTGCGCTGGTCAATCTGGTTCGCGCCGATCACAAGGCCGGTCGTCCCGTGGTGTACTTCCTGTTGTTGCTGGTTACCTGGGTGCTGGGTCTGGTCAATGCCTTCGAGCACGCGAAAGACGCCTGGGCGGTTATGCCGTCTGGCTTGATCCTGTCGGTCATTGTTACTGTTCTGGCCTGCGTTGCGACGTGGACCGGGCTCACCAGCCTGCGTTCCGGAGGTGCAGAATGAGAAATATCCACGCATTGACTGCATTGAGCATGGCGCTGCTGCTGAGCGCCTGCGGTGGTGAAGCCGACAGCACTCAGGCGCGCGGACCGGACCCGAAGTTGCCGGACCCGCAACGTGGCCTGTTGCCGAGCATGAAGATTGCCGAGCCGACGGCTTGGGGCGATCAGAAGCCTGCCGTGCCTGAGGGTTTCAGTATCACGGCGATTGCCAGTGATCTGAATATTCCACGTCAGTCCATCGTTTTGCCCAATGGCGACATTATCGTTGCCGAAGGGCGCGGCGGCAGCGCTGCCAAGCTCAAACCCAAAGACGTGATTGCCAGCGTCATCAAGGCCCAGGGCAACACCAAGGTCAAGAGCGGTAATCGTCTGACACTGTTGCGGGACGCGGACGGCGACGGCAAGTATGAGCTGAAAACGGTCTTTGCCGAGAACCTGAATGCGCCCTATGGCCTGGCCTTCGCGAACGGCAAGCTGTACGTGGCCAACCAGGATGCGCTGGTCAGCTTCGATTATCAGGAAGGTCAGACCAAGGCCAGCGGTGAGCCGACCAAGGTCACCGATTTGCCTGCGGCGATCAACCACCACTGGACCAAGTCGCTGACGGCAAGCGCTGATGGCCGCTACCTGTATGTCGGTATCGGCTCGAACAGCAACGTGACCGAGCGCGGCATGGAGGTCGAGATCGATCGGGCGATGGTCTGGCAGATCGACGCCGCCACTGGTGCGCACAAGCCTTATGCGACCGGTCTGCGCAACCCGACGGCACTGGCGATTCAACCGGGCACCGGGCAGTTGTGGACGGTGGTCAACGAGCGTGACGAGCTGGGGCCTGATCTGGTTCCGGATTACCTGACCTCGGTGAAGGAGGGCGCGTTCTACGGCTGGCCTTACAGCTATTGGGGCCAGAATGTCGACACGCGTGCCCAGCCGCAGAATCCGGCCAAAGTCGCTGCGGCGATCAAGCCTGATTACAGCCTTGGTTCGCACGTCGCCGCACTGGGCGTGTCGTTCTCGATCCCGGCCATGGGCGACAAGTTTGCCGACGGCGTGTTCGTTGGCGAGCACGGCAGCTGGAACCGTGATAACCCGGTGGGTTACAAGGTGATCTTTGTGCCGTTCAGCAATGGACGTCCTGCCGGCGAGCCTGTGGATTTCGCAACCGGTTTCCGCGGAGCTGACGGCAAGACTCGTGGCCGTCCAGTGGGCGTGACAGTTGATCCGAAAGGCGCACTCATCATCGCCGACGACCTGGCAAACACCGTCTGGAGAGTGACCCGCAACAAGTAGGTCACATGGCCTGGGGTCGTTGTTGAGTGATCGTTCCCAAGCTCTGCTTGGGAACGCCGTTCGTGAAGCTCTGCGTCAACCATGCAACCTCGACGCAGAGCATCGGCCTGATGGCCAGTCCTGGCTGGGCTTACCTCGCGTCATCCACACAAAATTCTTTCGCAAGGTGGCTTCGATACGGGCTTACACGTTAGGGTTGGCCGCATCCACGCGCTGGCCTGAGTGGCTGGTCGCTGACATTCCCGAATTCTGGAACCGCTGTGAGTCGCTTTGAAACCGCTGGAAACGTAGAAACAAAACCCGCTTCATGGTGGGCCGTTGGTAGCGTATCGCTTGGGTCGTTCGCCACCGTCACCACTGAATTTCTGCCGGTCGGGCTGCTGCCCGATATCGCTCACGACCTGGGAACCAGCATCAGCCAGACAGGCTTGATGATGGCCGTCCCCGGCGTCCTCGCGGCCATTTCGGCACCGTCCTGTATTGCCCTGTTCAGTCATGTCGACCGCAAGCGCCTGTTGCTCGGGCTGTTGTCGATATTGCTGGCATCCAACCTGATCGTCGCGCTGTCCACGCACTTCTGGCTGACCCTTGCGGGCAGGGTCCTGCTCGGCTTCGCGCTGGGCGGATTCTGGACGATTGCCGGTTCGCTCGGGCCTCGTTTGAGGCCCGGCAAGGAGGGCGTCAAGGCTACCGCCTATGTGCTGGCCGGCGTCTCGATCGGCACCGTCGCCGGGATTCCGGCCGGTACGTTGATCGGTGAAGCCTTCGGCTGGCGGGCGGCATTTGAAGCAGCGGCAGTGGTCACGGTGGCAGTGGGGTTGTTGATCGCATTCTTCCTGCCTGCGTTGCCGGGCGAGCGTTCTGCCGGCATCAGCCAGATGCTGTCATTGGCTGGCGAGCAGCGCATTCGTCGAATGTTCGCTGCCGCACTGTTGATCTATGTGGGGCACTTCGCGGCGTACACTTACCTCGCGCCCTTCGTGCAGGAATTCGCGCATATTCAGGGCCAGGCCCTGGGGGCATTGCTTTTCGCGTTCGGCCTGGCGGCGGTTGCAGGCAATCTGGCCGGTGGAGCCCTGGCGGCCAGAAGTGCGCCGTCCTCGGTGCTGATCATGACTCTGCTGATGCTGGGTTCGCTGACTGCGCTGCTGATGTTCGTCGGCAACCCGTGGCTGCTCTGGCCGGTGATTCTGGTCTGGGGGTTCGCTTTCGGGATGATCCCCATCACCACGCAGATCTGGTGTTTCGAAGCCTCCAATGATCGCGTGGAAGGTGTTCAGGCGCTGCTGGTCTGTGTGGTGAATCTGTCGATTGGCGGCGGGGCGTTCATTGGCGGCGTGGCGTCCGGTCGGGCCGGCTTCACCGCTGCCATCGTGATCGGCGCGGTGTGTGCCGCGCTGTCCATGCTCACCGTGATGCTGGCGATGCGCAGCTCAAGACCGGTCAGTTGCACAGACTGATCTGCCGAGAGCGGAATACCGCGGCGATGCCGAATGCATCGTCGCGATACCTCATTGCACCCTCAGCCTGCCTTGAAAAACGCGACCTTGCGGGTCAGGCGATCCGCAAGCTGTGCCAGCTCCTCGCTGGCGGTAGCCACCTGCTGCGATCCATTGGCGGATTTGAGTGTCGAGTCGTGGATGCTGGTGATGTTCATCGCAACGTCTTCTGCCACTGAACTCTGTTGAACCGAAGCGCTGGCAATCTGCGCGTTCATGTGATTGATCGCACTCACTTCCTGATTGATTCTCGACAGGGCGCTTTGGGCATTGCGTGTCTGCTCCACGGCGCGATTGACCAGTTCACAGCTGTCGCGCATGTTTTGTGCCGCGGTTTCAGTACCACCCTGCAGCGTGCTGATCATGTTTTGAATCTCCTGGGTCGACAGCTGGGTGCGATTGGCCAGCGAACGAACCTCATCGGCCACGACCGCAAAACCTCTGCCATGCTCGCCCGCGCGGGCGGCCTCAATGGCTGCGTTGAGCGCCAGCAGGTTGGTTTGCGAGGCAATCGAGTTGATCACCTCGATCACCGTTTCGATCTGCTCGCCGTGCCGTGACACCTGCTCCACGGTGCTGGTGGTTTCAGTCAGCGTGGCCGCCAGTTGTTCGATGGCGGTGGTCGTACCTTCGACGAGGCTGTTGCCGTTCGCCACCTCACTGTCAGCCAGGCGCGCAGCATCTGCGGCCTGTGCTGCGTAGCCCGAGACTTCACTGACCGTCGCGGCCATTTCACTGATCGCAGTGGCCACCTGTTCGGCTTCACGGGTCTGCACCATGATCTGGGTGTTGTTGGCGGAGGAGGCTGCCGACAGCACGGTAGAGGACTGGCTGACCTCCTGAGCGGCCATTCGCACTTCGGTGATGGTTTCCGAAAGACGGCTCAGCGCCGTTTTCAGCACACCCATGACGCTGTCGGGATACGCTGTGGTGATGGTTTGCTGCAGATCGCCCGCAGCCAGTCGGCGAATGGCCTCCGCAACGTCGACAGGCTCCGCGCCCAGCGTCTTTTTCACGAAGCGAATGATGAACGCCGACAGCGCAATGCTGAGCAGTACAGCGAACGCAGTGGCCAGCAGCATCAGGCCACGGAACTGGCTGGCGGTCGCCTGCACATTATCCAGCTGAACCCTGATCGAGGCTTCCTCATGGTCGATGAGCGCGTTGATACGCTTCAGCCATTCGCTGTAGTCGCCGGAGGTCTGGCTCAGCAAAAGGGCCTGGGCACCGGCGATGTCTCCGGCACGGCGCAAGGCAATCACGCTCTTGGTAGAGCCGAGCGTTTGCTGTTCGATTTCCTTGATGCCACGCAGCAATTGGCGTTCCTCGGCACTTATATTCTGCTTGGCGAACAACTGCTCCATCGGTACAGCCGAGTCGACATAGTCCTTTTCAAGACGGGTCATCTCTGCCAGATGCAGCGCCAGGTCCTGATCGTTGTTGACCAGCACGGCATCGCGCAAAGCGATTGCACGGTTGTGCACGCTACCCCGGAAGTTGATCGCATAGCGCTGTACCTTGGCGGCATTTTCGCCTACGTCTTCCAGGGTGCTGTCGATGAACCCGACCCGCTGAATGCCAACGGCTGTGATCAAGATGAGCAGCGAGACGACAGCGGCAAATCCCAAGCCGATGCGCGTAGCCAGAGAAACCTGATTTTTCATGAAATGAACCCGAAAGAGGCAAGAGAAAAGGTCGAATTAGATAATGGCAAAGAGCCTTTATTCAGAATGGCCTGACGATACCGCCCAGTCGACTGACTGACTAATAGATATTTGCGTACAGTGACATAGACAGGTGTTATTTCAGAACGGTGTGACAGTTACGAAAGCTGCGGTGCGTTCTTTACGGGTATTCGTGGTCGCAGTCTCCAACAGGTAACCGGCGAGGCTCACGCCATTCGCCGGTCCCGGGGTTCTGCAGCGCCGGTCAGACGAAACCGGTGACTGCATGGGGCACGTACGGTGCCTCGAGGCGTTTGATGTCCTCATCACTGAGCACCAGTTGCAGTGCTGCGATGGCATCGTCCAGCTGCGTCGCCTTGGAAGCACCGACGATGGGCGCTGATACACCGCGTTTGGCCAACACCCAAGCCAGTGCGATTTGCGCCATCGGTACCCCGCGCTCTGCGGCAAGCTGTTCCACGGCATCGATCACTCGACCGTCTTCCTTTTCCGTCGCCTCGTAAAACGACTGGCCGGAAACGTCGGTTCTGGTCCGCTCGGTCTGCTGACCATGGGGCCTGGTCAGCCTGCCGCGTGCCATCGGGCTCCACGGCATCAGGCCGACACCCTGATCGATACACAGCGGGATCATCTCGCGCTCTTCTTCGCGATACACTAGGTTCAGGTAGTTCTGCATCGAGACGAACCTGCTCCAGCCATGCGCGGTTGCGACCTGCTGGGCTTTGGCGAACTGCCATGCGTACATGGAGGACGCGCCGATGTACCTGGCCTTGCCGGCCTTGACCACATCGTGCAGGGCTTCCATGGTTTCTTCGATGGGCGTGTCATAGTCCCAGCGATGGATCTGGTACAGGTCAACGTAGTCAGTGCCGAGTCGCGTCAGGCTCGCGTCGATACTGGACATGATGGCCTTGCGCGAGAGGCCCTTTTCGTTAGGGCGGGTCGAGCCTTCCCACATGTTCGCCGGAAAGAACACCTTCGTTGCGATCACGGTCTCGTCGCGACGCGTGAACTCTTTGAGCAATTTACCAACGATGGTTTCCGAGGTGCCTGCCGAGTAGCTGTTGGCCGTGTCAAAAAAATTGATGCCTTGCTCGACGGCGTGTTTGATGATCGGCCTGCTTGCTTCTTCGCCCAGTGTCCAAGGGTGCGTTCCGGCATCGGGCTCGCCGAATGTCATGCATCCAAGGCACAGTCTGGAAATATCCAGTCCTGTGTTGCCAAGCTTTACGTAGTCCATGAATCCTCCATCTACCGTTGATTGATCAGTCGCCGAGCAGTTTTGCGTTTACAGATGGGGCAATGCCTGCCCGAAACAACTCTCTTTGGCGCGATTGGTTCTATAGTTCTAATTCTGTAGAACTATAAGCGACTGTGCACGATTCGGGAGAGCAATATGGCCAGGCTGGAACAGATAGGGTTTCTCGGTTTCGATGTATTCGGCACCGTTGTCGACTGGCGAAACGGCGTGGCGCGGGCCGCGGCGCCCTTTCTGCAGCGGCATGGCGTGGACATCGATCCCCTTGATTTTGCCGATCAGTGGCGGAGCCTGTATCAACCTTCCATGCAGCGCGTGCGTGCGGGTGAGCGCCCCTACGTGACACTCGATGTGCTCAACCGTGAGAGTCTCGAAACCGTGCTGGCGCGCCACGAGGTGGATTTCGGCAGCATCCCCGGGGCCGAGCTCGCCGAGCTGAACAAGGCCTGGGAGCGGCTCGATCCATGGCCTGACTCGGTCTCAGGCCTGACCCGATTAAAGCGTAGATTCTCGATCGGTACGCTATCGAACGGACACATCGCCGGAATGCTTAACCTGGCTCAATTCGGCGGACTGCCCTGGGACGTCATCGTCGGCGCGGAGATCGCCGGCACCTACAAACCGATGCCCCAGACCTACCTGAAGTCTGCAAAAGCAGTGGGCCTGGCGCCGCATTGCGTCGCCATGGTGGCTGCGCATAACGCCGACCTGACTGCCGCACGTGCGAATGGCTTCAAGACCGTTTTCGTCCGACGCCCCGCCGAGCACGGGCCAGGCCAGACATCTGACCTGACCGCCGAACAGGACTGGGACGTGATCGTCGATTCCCTGATCGAAGCGGCTGACGCGCTCGATTGCTGAAGCGCCTGTTACCTGGGTGGACCGGTTACCCGCGCAAGTCTTTCCACATATGCACCTTGGCGACGAATCCGGTTCCTACAGCGACTGCAAGGGGTTCGATGCCAAAGGTCACAAAGCCCATGCGCTCGTACAGCCCGACTGCTTCGGCGTTGCCCTGCGTGACAGTGAGCTGGACGACCAGAAGCTTGGGCCGGGTTCGGGCATGGTCGAGCACGCTGCGTACCAATCGAGAGCCGATGCCTCTGTTCCTGTGCGCCAGTGGCACATACATGCCGAACAGGGTCGATTTGTGTCGGGCCTTCTTTCGGGTTTCGACGCAAAGGCCGGCTACACCCAGCAAGAGACCGTCTTCAACGGCGGCAAACACTACTTCGGTTGCGTCAGCTCTGTCATCGAGCCTCTTCTCCCACCACTGGGCAGGCAGCACTTCGCGCTCCTTCACGTCAGAGGTAAAGGCGTCTGGATGACGTTCATAGGCCTCGAGCATCAAGGCGCGATAGGCAGGTGCATCGGCCGGAGTCAGTCTTCGGTAGGTGAGGGTCATGGAGGCCGGGCTCGTGTGAGTCAGTTTTCGAGTATTGCATTGCGCGCGGGGAAAAGTCGCCGCCGGACGCTGAAATTTCAAACCGCTCCCCCGCCTGGACAGCAGTGCCGTTTGACGGACACTTTCGCGGTTTGTAACTTTTTGTTTGCCTCATCGCCGAAAATCGTGGTTATTATCCCCGGCGCCCAGGGCCAAAAACCCAGCGCCAATGACTGTCACGGGTTCACAGACTCCGCAGTCACAGCCGATCGGGTCCACCCTGGCGCTGACACCCCGGCGCAGGCCGTTCCCCGTCGTTGACCCTCAAACGGAAGATGAGGTTTCAATTGGTCACGCGGTATGCAAACGTCAGTTCCAAGGGCAGAGCGATCAGTCTCGTCAACGAGCCAGCCACCCCCCTTTCTGTAGGCGAGTCGCGCCGTGCCGCGTTCGTCTGTCATCCCTCTGCGATCCCCCCGAGCGCTTGCATGTCAGGTCATGACATGAGCCCGAGAGCCCGCGCCGCACCTTCTCCCTGAGTCTCGATGTTCATCCGGCATTTCTCATGCCGTGCCTGACGGGCTTGCTGCTCTGCGCTCCCGTCTGCTCATAAAAAAATAATCTGCTCACGGACGGTGATTTCTGATGGTCGACCAATCTTCCTCGCGCGGGACGGGCTTCGCTCATCCTGATACAGAGCAACCATTTGACCAAAACCAGTGTGTGCACGGCCTTTTCGAGGCACAGGTGCAACGCAATCCTGACGCCATCGCGGCACGCTTCGAGCTGGACACGCTTGACTATGCGACGCTCAATACCCGTGCCAACCGTTTGGCCCACTACCTGCGCAGCCTCGGTGTCGGGCCGGATGTGCGTGTCGGGATTTGCCTGGAGCGCTCGCTGGACATGCTGGTCGGCGTGCTCGCGGTACTCAAGGCGGGCGGTGCCTACGTGCCGCTGGACCCCGCGTACCCGAAAGCCCGTCTGGCACACATGCTGGCAGACAGCGCGCCACGCGTACTGCTGAGCCATGCTCCGGCGCGCGCGGCGTTGTTGGCGGCGCTGGAGAAGGTTGGAGTCGCAACGCAGGTGCTCGATCTGGCCGATAGCCGGCTGTGGGCAGCGCAGCCGACGCACAACCCTGACCCACACGCGGTTGGTCTGACGTCCCGCCATCTGGCGTACGTGATCTACACCTCGGGCTCCACCGGGACGCCCAAGGGGGTCATGGTCGAGCACCGTGGGCTGATCGCGGTCAGCGCCGCCTGGGAGCCGTTGTACGCGCTGCACAAGCCCCTCAATCACCTGCAAATGGCCGGGTTTTCCTTCGATGTGTTCAGCGCCGACCTGATCCGCGCACTGGGTTTTGGCGGCACGCTCGTGCTCTGTCCGCGAGACACGTTGATGGACCCACCTGCGCTGTATCGCCTGTTGAGCGAGGCGCGCATCGATTTCGCGGACTTCGTGCCTGCGGTGCTCAACCCGTTGCTGACCTGGACGCAGGAGGCAGGGCGCGACCTGTCGTTCATGAACACGGTGGTTTGCGGCTCGGACATCTGGACAGCGCACAGCGCGCGCCAACTGCGTGGGTTGTGTGGCGAGCAGGTGCAGATCGTCCAGGCCTACGGTGTTACCGAAGCGAGCATCGACAGCACCTGTTTCGAGTTCGAGCCCGACAGCCACGTCGATGCGGTGCTGCCCATCGGACGGGCGTTGGCCAACACGCGGATTTACCTGCTCGATACCGCTGGCGAGCGTGTTCCCCAAGGCGTGACCGGCGAACTGTACATCGGCGGCGCGGGGGTAGCGCGCGGCTACCTGAATTTGCCGGAACTGACCCGCGAGCGCTTCATCGACAGCCCGTTCGTGGCCGGTGAGCGGTTGTACCGTACTGGCGACCTGGCCCGCTATCGGGCTGACGGCCATCTGGAGTTTCTCGGGCGCAACGACTCGCAGGCCAAGCTGCGCGGCCTGCGCCTGGAACTGGGTGAAATCGAGGCGCGTCTGGCCGAGGTTGCCGGTGTGCGTGACAACGTGGTTGTGCTGCGCGAGGACAACGCGGGCGTGCCCAGGCTGATTGCCTACTTTCGCGAACAGAACGGCGCAGCGCTGACGCCCAAAAGCCTCCGCCAGCATCTGCAGCTCAGCCTGCCGGACTACATGATTCCTGCCGCGTTCGTGCGTATGGACGCGCTGCCGCTGACCGCCAATGGCAAGCTGGACCGCATCGCACTGCCCGAGCCGGGGGATAACGCGTTCGATCGGCATGTTTTCGAAGCCGCGCAAGGCGCGCTGGAAATGGATATTGCGGCCATCTGGGCCGAGGTGCTGGGCGTCGAGCGAGTCGGTCGCCAGGATCACTTTTTTGCACTCGGCGGCCACTCGCTGCTGGTGATGCGCGTATTGGCCAAGGTTCGGCAGACGCTGCATCTTGAGGTGTCACCCTCAGCCCTGTTTACCGCCCCCGTGCTGCAGCAGTTCGCCGAACGACTGAGCACCGCTCAGCAGGGCGACGCTCGTCCACCGATCATGGCTGTAGAACGTAGCGGGGCACACATGTTGTCGTCTGCTCAGCAGCGTCTGTGGTTTCTGGCGCAGATGGAAGGCGGCAACGCGGCCTACCACATGCCCTTGAACCTGCGCCTGCGCGGGCCGTTGCAAGTGGCCGCGCTGGAGCGCAGTTTCAATCAACTGGTGGCCCGCCACGAGGCGTTACGCACCACGTTTTTCGCGGTCGAGGGCGAGGGGCGGCAGCGCGTTGCGGCGGCGGGAGCGATCATTCCGTTGCCAGTCATCGATCTGCGCGGCGAGCACGATGCCCAGGCGCGTCTGCTGGCGTTGATCGACGCAGAGGGCAGCAAGCCGTTCGACCTGGCGGTGGGGCCGTTGATGCGCGTCAGCCTGGTCAAACTGGCCGATGATGATCACGTGTTGTTACTGACCCAGCACCACATTGTTTCGGATGGCTGGTCGATGGGCGTGCTGACCCGCGAGTTGGGGCTGCTCTACGCAGCGGCTATTCAGCAACCGGCCGCGCTCGGGCAGTCCCTGGCACTGCCGCCGTTGCCTGTCCAGTATGTGGATTACGCGGCCTGGCAACGCCAGTGGCTGTCCGGTGAGGTGCTGGACGCGCAGCGGTGCTACTGGCGTGAAACCCTGAGCGGTGCTCCGCTATTGCTGGAGTTGCCCACCGATCATAAACGTCCGGCGGCCCAGGATTACCGCGGCGGCTTCGTGCCGCTGGTCTTTGACCGCGCGCTGACAGCACGGCTCCGAGTGTTGGCTACGCAGCAGGGCACCACGTTGTTCATGAACCTGCTGGCGGCCTGGTCGCTGCTGCTGATGCGCCTGTCGGGTCAGGATGACGTGGTCATCGGTGTGCCCTCGGCGAACCGCAGCCAGCAGGAGCTGGAAGGGTTGATCGGGTTCTTCGTCAATACCCTGGCCCTGCGCATGACCCGCTCCGGCAGCCCGACGGTGGCCAACTGGCTGCAACAGGCGTGCAACGTAGCGCTTGCCGCTCAGGAACATCAGGACTTGCCGTTCGATCAAGTGGTGGAGTTGCTCAACCCGCCGCGCAGTCTGGCTTACAGCCCGGTGTTTCAGGTGCTGTTCGCCTGGGAGCAGCATCAGGATTCGGATCTGGAGTTGTCCGGGCTCGACGTCAGCGTGCTGCATAGCGTCCAGCCAGTGGCCAAATTCGACCTGCAACTGGCACTCAGCGAACGTGACGGGCAAATCGTCGGCGGCCTGGAATACGCGTCGGGGCTGTTCGAGCCGGAGACCGTGGTGCAGATGGGCGACTACCTGCGCCGCCTCCTCATGCAGATGGTCGAGGACAGCGAACAGCCGCTGGCGACGCTCGACCTGCTCAACGCCGAGCAGCACCGACGGATCGTCCACGACTGGAACCGCACCGAGCGCGATACCTCGGCACAGCCCGATTGCGTCAAGCGCTTCGAAGCCGTTGCGCAGCACACACCCGACGCCGTGGCGTTGCTGGCCGATGAGCGAGCGCTGACTTACGCTGCGCTCAATCTGTCTGCCAACCGCCTGGCGAATTACCTGATCGAGCAGGGCGTGGGTCCCGAGCAGCGCGTGGGGCTGTGTCTGGAGCGCTCGCCGCAGATGATCATCGGCCTGCTGGCCATTCTCAAGACCGGCGCCGCTTACGTGCCGTTCGATCCGGCATATCCGGCCGAGCGGCTGACGTTCATGTTCGCGGATGCCGCACCAAGCCTGCTGCTGACCCAGACTGCACTGCGTGCCGGTCTGCCGCCATTGCCCGACACGCTGCCGATCTGCTGCCTCGACGTGGAGGCGCAGCGCTGGTCTGGGTATTCCGAGGCCAACCCGCAAGTCCCCGTCAGCTCCGGCAACCTGGCTTACGTGCTCTACACCTCCGGCTCGACCGGGCGGCCCAAGGGCGTGGCGCACAGTCGTATGGCGCTGGATAACCTGATCGCCTGGCAACTGGAGCAAACGCCTGCGCCACAACGCGTGCTGCAATTCGCATCGTTGAATTTCGACGTGTCGTTTCAGGAAATCTGCAGCACGTTGTGCCAGGGTGGCAGCCTGGTGCTGATGAGCGAAGCCGGCCGCAAGGACCTCGCTGCGCTGCGTCCGACGCTGATGGCCGAGGGCGTACAACGGGCGTTTCTGCCGTTCGCCGTGCTTCAGCAACTGGCCAGTTTCACTGAAACCGGCGCGTCGGTGCCGATGCCCTTGCCAAAGGGCGGCTGCGAAATCATCACCGCTGGCGAGGCGTTGCTCGTCAACGACGAACTGCGTGCCTTTGTCTGCGGCCTTGGCGGTGCACAACTGCACAACCAGTACGGCCCGACCGAAACCCACGTGGTCAGCCAGTTCAGCCTGAACTGTGACGACGCCACGCAGTGGCCGGACGCACCGCCGATTGGCCGGCCCATCGCCAATGCGCGTTTGTATGTGCTGGACGGCGACCTGAACCCGGTACCGGTCGGCGTGGCAGGCGAGCTGTATATCGCCGGTGCGTGCCTGGCCCGGGGTTATCTGAATCGTCCGGACCTGAGCGCTGAACGCTTCCTGCCTGACCCGTTCAACCCACTGCCTGGTGCGCGCATGTACCGAAGCGGGGATCTGGCTCGGTTCCAGGCCGACGGCAATGTGCAGTACCTGAGGCGCATCGACCAGCAGGTCAAGTTGCGCGGTTTTCGCGTCGAGCTGGGCGAGATCGACAGCCTTCTGCACCAGCAACCCGGTGTGCAGGAAGCGGTGGTGCTGCTGCGCGAAGACGTGCCGGGCGACAAGCGTCTGGTGGCCTACGTGGTGGGGCCTGCAACCGCCGAAACGTTGCGTGCCGAGCTGCACCGCCACCTGCCGGAACACATGGTGCCGACGGCCTGGGTGGCGCTGGCGCAATTGCCGCTGACCCGCAACGGCAAGCTCGACCGTCAGGCGCTGCCGGCGCCAGAGCGGCAGGCCGCCAGTGCCTATGTGGCACCGCGCGACGAGACCGAGCGGCAGATGGTGTGCATCTGGGCCGAGGTGCTCAAGTGCCAGCAGGTTGGTATTCACGACAACTTTTTCGAGCTGGGCGGGCATTCGCTGCTGGCCACACGGATGATCTACATGATCAACCAGCGCATGGGCGCGCAACTGTCCCTGAGCAGCCTGTTCAAGACGCCGGTGCTGATGGACCTGGCCGAGCAGGTGCGGCTCGGGCGGGGTGACGGGCCTTCGCTCGACACACCCTTTGCCCCGATTGAAGCTGATCGCAGCGCACGTTTCGCGCCGTTTCCGTTGACCGACATCCAGCAGGCGTACTGGTTTGGCCGCGAAGCGTCGGTCAGCCTCGGCGGGGTCAGTGCCCACGGTTATGAAGAGCTGCGCATCCCCGGCCTTGATGTGCCATGTTTCGAGCAGGCGCTGAACCGCATGATCCAGCGGCATGACATGCTGCGCGTGGTGTTCCTCGGCGACGGCACGCAGCAGGTTCTCGACAGCGTGCCGACCTACCACATGCCACGCAACGATCTGCGCGGCCTGTCCGCCGACGCCGCGCAGCAGGCCCTGCAAGACACCCGCGAACGTCAGTCCCATCAGGTCCTGGACGCCGGTCGCTGGCCGTTGTTCGAGTTCAGTCTGTCGTTGCTCGATGAGGGCATCAGCCATCTGCACATCAGCCTTGATGCCCTGATCGTCGACGCCGCGAGTACGCAGATTCTGGCGCGCGAACTGATGGCATTTTATGCCGACCCGCAGTTGCAGTTGCCCGAACCGGGTCTGACCTTTCGCGATTACGTGCTGGCCGAGCAGCGCTTGCGCAATGACAGCCGCTACGCACAGGCGCTGGACTACTGGCGCGAGAAGGTTGCCACGCTGGCACCTGCGCCGGACCTGCCGCTGGTGTGCCAGCCGGAAAGTATCAGCCAGCCGCACTTTACCCGCCGCGACCGCGAGCTTTCAGCGCTGCAGTGGTCACGGCTCAAGGAACTCGCCAGGCAATTTGCCGTGACGCCGTCGGTGATGCTGCTGACCGCGTTCAGCGAAGTGCTGGCGCTGTGGAGTCGGCAGCCGCGCTTCACGTTGAGCCTGCCGCTGTTCAACCGTATGCCGCTGCACCCGGATGTTGATGAAATCATCGGTGACTTCACCTCGCTGGTCTTGCTTGAGGTCAATCTCGACGGGGCCGCGAGCTTCATCGACAAGGCGCGTGCCGTGCAGGCACGGCTGTGGCAAGACATCGACCATTCGGTGGTCAGCGGGGTGCGCGTGCTGCGTGAATTGTCCCAGGCCCGTGGCGTGCAGCAGACCGCCATGCCGATCGTGTTCAACAGCACCCTGTCGGAAGCCGCGCCGGAGCTGGCCGAATTCAATCTTGCCGACGCCCTGAATGCCGAGCACATACACAGCATCACCCAGACCCCGCAGGTCTGGCTTGACCACACGTTGCTGGAGCTGGAAGGGCGCCTGCTGTTCAACTGGGACAGCATCGACGAGTTGTTTCCGCAGGGCCTGATCGAACAGATGTTTGTCGCCTACAACGCGCTGCTGGATCGCCTGCTGCAGGGCGATGCCTGGAGCGCCGGCACGGTGGACCTGATACCGCTGGCACGCTTGCCGGTGCCCGAGGCCGGGCCCGTTGACTCGGCGCTGATACACGAACTGTTCGATCGCCAGGCACTCGCTGCGCCGGATGCGCTGGCGGTCATCGGCACCCAGCGGCAGTTGAGTTATCGCCAGCTGCGAGCCGAAGCACGGCAACTGGCGGCGCTGCTTCAGCGTCGCGGCGTGGTGCCCAATCAACTGGTCGCGGTGGTCATGGAACGTGGCTGGGAACAGGTCGTCGCGACGCTGGCGATCCAGTACGCTGGCGGGGCCTACCTGCCGCTCGACCCGGCACTGCCGACCGAGCGTCTGGAGCACATCCTGCAACGCGCCGAAGCCAGCCTGGCGCTGACTCAGCCGGCACTGCTGCAACGTGTCGAGTGGCCGGCGCAGGTCCAGGTGATCAGCGTGAGCGACCCGATCATTGCCGACGCTGGCCTTTGCGATCAGTCCGAATTACACGCCGTGCATCTCACGCCGGACGATCTGGCCTATGTGATTTACACCTCGGGTTCGACCGGCCTGCCCAAGGGCGTGGTCATCGATCATCGCGGTGCGGTGAATACGCTGCTCGACATCAACCGGCGCTTTGCCGTCGGTGCTGCGGACCGGGTGCTGGCGGTTTCGTCGCTGAGTTTCGACCTGTCGGTCTATGACTTCTTCGGCACGCTGGCCGCTGGCGCGGCGGTGGTGCTGCTCGAACCGCAGCAGGCCCTCGACCCGGCGCACTGGCTGAAGCTGATCGAGCGGCATCAGGTCAGCCTGTGGAATTCGGTGCCAGCCTTGTTCGGCATGTTGCTGGAGTATGTGCAAGGCGAGCGCAGCGCGTTGCCGTCGTGCCTGCGCGTGGCGATGCTGTCAGGCGACTGGATTCCCCTGACGCTGCCCGAGCGTGCCTGGGCGCTGCAGCCGGCGTTGCAACTGATCAGCCTTGGCGGCGCGACCGAAGCGTCCATCTGGTCGATCCAGTATCCGCTGCAGCAGGTCGACCCCGCGTGGCGCAGTATTCCCTATGGCAAGGCGCTGGATCACCAGCGCTTCTATGTGCTGGATGACGCCTTGCAGGTTCGCCCGACCTGGGTGGCGGGTCAGTTGTATATCGGCGGTATTGGTCTGGCCAAGGGCTATTGGCGTGATGAAGCCCTGAGCGCCGGCAGTTTCTTCGCCCACCCGCTGACCGGCGAACGTCTGTATCGGACCGGCGATCTGGGGCGCTGGCTGCCCGACGGCAATATCGAGTTTCTCGGGCGGGAAGACACCCAGGTCAAGGTCCAGGGGCACCGCATCGAGCTGGGCGAGATCGAAGCGGCGCTCAATCGCCATCCCGCCGTGCAGAGCGCCGTGGTGCGGGTGCTCGGCGAAGCGCTGGGCGAGAAGCGGCTTGCGGGTTATGTCCTCAAGGCCGATCCCTCGTTGCAGGCCCGTGATTTTGCCCAGTACCTGGCAGACAAACTGCCGGCCTACATGGTGCCGACTTCGTTTACCTTCGTGCAGGAGTGGCCGCTGTCGGCCAATGGCAAGGTCGACAAGAAGCGCCTGCCGCAGCCAGCGCAGATTCAGGATGCCGGCCCCGCGCTGGAAGTGGAGGGGCCACAGGAACAACAACTGGTGATGATCGTGCAGGGCGTGCTCAAGCGTGCTTCGATCGCTGCCGACGCCAATTTGCTCAACCTGGGCGCCACCTCGATCGACATTGTCAGGATCAGCAATGCGCTGTCCGGCGAACTGCAGTTCCGTCCCAACGTTGCGCAATTGCTGGCGCAGCCGACCTTGCTCAACCTGCTCGGCATGTACCGCCGGAATCTGGCCAACGGCAGTGTGGTCGACAGCGTTCGGCAGCGCGCGGGTTCGTCCGAGCAGGTGATCGAGGATCCGCAGCAGCGGGCGCGCTTCAAGGCTGACCAGCGCGGTCGGCGGACGTTCACCCCAGAGGTTGCGGCGCTGAATCTTGCGCGTCCGGATGATCCGGCGTTCGCGCGGCGCTTCAGCGATTACCGCTCGGTACGCCAATTCGCTGACCGACCCATTCCGACCGAGGCGTTTGCCGGGTTACTGGCCAGCCTGGCGCAGGGGCAATTGCACGGCGAGGTCAAATACCAGTTCCCGTCCGCAGGCGGCCTGTACCCGATCCAGTGCTACCTGTACGTCAAACCGCAGCGGGTAAACGGCGTCGCTGCCGGCGCCTATTACTACGACCCGGTTCAACACCGCCTGCTGATGCTCGACAGCGAGCCGCTCGACCCTGACACCTACGATTATTTCGTCAACCGCCCGGTGTATGAAAACGCCGCGTTCTCGCTGTTCTTCATCGCCGACATGGCCGCGATCCGGCCGCTGTATGGCGAGCGCAGTCGCGACTTCTGTCATATCGAAGCCGGGGGCATGGCGCAATTGTTGACCATGATGGCGGTGGAGCAGGGCCTTGGCCTGTGTGGCATGGGCTCGCTCGAAGAGCAGCAATTGTCGGCCCTGTTCGACCTGGGACCGAATCATCAGTTGATCTACTCGATGGTGGGCGGCCTGCGCACGGCCGACGAACAACGCCGCGCGCAGGTCGAGGCGTTCGCCTCTTCCGCGGATCAAACGGACGACGCCAGCGACATGGAGGAGATAGAGATATGAATGCCTATCAATTGCTGGAGTTGTTCGGTCGCCACGCCGTGGTGCTTGAAGTGGACGGCGAGAAACTGCGTTGCAAGGCGCCGCGCGGCTTTCTGAATGACGAGATGTTGCAGGCGCTCAAGCAGCACAAGGCAGAGCTGATTGCCTTGCTGAGCGGCACCGACCCGGCCGCGATTCCTCGGCGTGCCGCCGGGCAAACGGCTGTTCCGCTGTCTTTTTCACAACGCCAGCTGTGGTTTCTCGATCAGATGGAACCGGGCAATGCGTTCTATAACGTGCCCACTGCGGTGCGGCTGAAAGGCGTGCTGGATGTATCGGCGCTGGAGCGGGCGCTGAACGAATTGATCACGCGCCATGAAATATTGCGCACCACGTTTGCCAGCGTGGACGGCGAGCCACGGCAGATCGTGCACCCGGCGATGCCGCTGGTGATGCCACGTGTCGATCTGCGTAACCTGTCGCCGACGGCGCGCCAAGCGCACGTCAGCATGGCGGTGGAGCAGGAGGCCAAAGCGCCGTTTGACCTGGCCAGCGGCCCGTTGCTGCGGGCCTCGCTGCTGCGCCTGGCCGATGAGGAATACCTCTGGCTGTACAGCGTGCACCACATCATCGCCGATGGCTGGTCGATGGGCGTGATCCTTCAGGAAGTGACTACCGTGTATGGCGATTTTCTGCGCGGTCAGGCGTCCAGTCTGGCGCCGCTGGCGGTGCAGTACGCCGATTACGCCTGCTGGCAGCAACAGCGGCTGAGCGACGAGGCGCTGGCCGGGCAACTGGAGTTTTGGCAGCGCACGCTGGCCGATGCGCCGCCGCTGCTCGACATGCCTGCCGACCGGCCGCGTCCGACCGTGCAGCGCTACGTTGGGGCGACCTTCAGCTCGACGGTCGACGGCACCACCTTGCGTGCGCTCAATGCGCTGGCCAGACAGACCCAAGGCACGCTGTTCAACGTGCTGATCGGCGCGCTGTCGGTCCTGCTCTGGCGCCACAGCGGTCAGCGGGACCTGTGCATCGGTACGCCATTCGCCAACCGCAGCCGTCCCGAAATCGAGCCGCTGATCGGCCATTTCGTCAACACTCAAGTGATTCGCCAGCGTCTCGATCCGCAGCAGACCTTTGCCGAGCTGTTGCGCGAAGTACGCGCCACGCTGCTGGATATCCATGCGCATCAGGATGTGCCTTTCGACCGCGTGGTGGAAGCCGTCAACCCGCAACGCGATACCGCGTATTCGCCTCTGTTTCAGGTCATGATGGTGTTGCAGAACACCCCGGGCAACGCCGCACAGATGCCGGGCCTGAGCATGACGCCATACGGCACCGGGAGCGCCACGGCCAAGTTCGACCTGGCGTTCGAATGGGTCGAGCGCGACGGTGTGCTGAGCCTGCTGGTGGAATACAACACCGACCTGTTCGACCAGATCAGCATCGAGCGCCTGAGCGGGCATTATCGTCAGCTGCTGGAACAGGTGGCGCTGAACCCCAAGCAGTCTGTGGGTGCTCTGGCGCTGGTCAGCGATGCCGAACGCGAACAGATACTGCATGCGTGGAACAGCCCGGCACCGCTGGCTCAGCCCGCCGATTGCGTGCATCGTCTGATCGAAGCTCAGGTCACGCGTCGGCAGGCCGAGTGCGCGGTCATCTTCGAAGGTCATTCGTTGAGCTACAGCCAGCTCAACAGTCAGGCCAACCGCCTGGCGCATCACTTGCTCACCCTCGGCGTCGGCCCGGACGTGCGCGTGGCGGTGTGTATCGAACGCTCGCTGGAACTGCCGGTGGCGTTGCTGGCGGTGCTCAAGGCCGGGGGCGCCTATGTGCCGCTGGACCCGGATTATCCGTCAGGGCGCCTGCGGCATATTCTCGATGACACGTCCCCGGTAGTACTGCTTGCCCAAGGGCCGACGCGCAAGATCCTGCGCGAGGCCCTGCAAGGTGCGGATTTCGAGGTGCCGATCCTCGACGTGCAGGCCGATGCCGTGCTCTGGGCCGAGTGCCCGTCGGACAATCCGCAGCCGCAGCGTGTTGCGGTGAGCGCCGACCATCTGGCGTATGTGCTGTACACCTCCGGCACCACGGGGCTGCCCAAGGGGGCGATGGTCACGCATCGCGGGCTGAGCAACCTGCTGCTCTGGTGTCAGCAGTTCTGCGGCGAACGCGGGAGCATGCTGCACAAGATTCCATTCGGTTTCGACGCTTCGGCCTGGGAGATCTTCTGGCCGTTGCTCACCGGGGGCAGGCTGGTCATCGCCCGTCCCGGCGGGCATTTCGAGCCCGGTTACCTGGCGCAGGTGGTACGCGAACAAAGCGTCACCGCAATGGTGTTCGTGCCGGCCATGTTGCAACTGTTTCTGGAGGTCGAAGAGGTCAGCGCCTGTCACACCCTGAAGGATGTGTTCAGTGGCGGCGGGGAGCTGTCGCCCGCAGTGGCCAGGCTGTTTCAGGCGCGTCTGCCACATGCCCGCCTGCATAACGTCTATGGTCCGACCGAAACCACAGTGATCAGCAGTGTCTGGACGCTGGAGCCCGGTGCCGACGTTCCGCCGCGCCAATTGCCCATTGGCCGGCCCATCGCAAACACCCGTTTTTACGTACTCGACGAGCGTGATGCGCCGGTGCCTGCCGGGGTCACCGGTCAGTTGCACATTGGTGGTGTCGGCGTTGCACGGGGTTATCTGGGGCTGGACGAGCTCACTGCCGAACGGTTTATCGATAACCCGTTCGTTGCCGGTGACCGGTTGTACCGCAGCGGCGATCTGGCGCGTTATCGTCCGGACGGTCAGTTGGAGTTTATCGGTCGCAACGACTTTCAGGTCAAGTTGCGCGGCATTCGCCTGGAACTGAGTGAAATCGAAGCGCGGCTCGACCTGTTCCCCGGTATTCGCACCAGTGTGGCGTTGATCGTCGGTGACAGCGCGCAGAACCAGCGCCTGGTGGCGTGCTGCGTCACCGACAGCGCAGTGGACGAATCCGCACTGCGTGCGCACCTGGCAACGACCCTGTCCAGCGCCGTCATGCCCAGCGCTTATCTGTGGCTGGACGCCTTGCCGCTGACGGTCAACGGCAAGATCGACCGTGCCGCCCTGGCGGCACTGGCCGATCAGGATCTGGCCGACCGGCAGGTCAACCTCGGCAGCCCCAGAGACCATATCGAGCTGACCCTGTATCAGATCTGGAAAGACCTGCTGCTGGTGCCGCAGATCGGCATTCGCGACAACTTCTTCAACGTCGGCGGGACATCGATTGCGGCGATCAAGATGGCCTACGAAATTGGCCGGGCGTTCAGCGTCGAGGTGCCTGTGCGTGTGATCCTCGGCCACCCGACCATCGAGGCGCTGGGCGGCTGGCTGCGTACCGGCGCCAGCCTGGCCGCGGCGCAGGACAACCTGATCGAATTCCGGCGCGGTGCCGGGCAACGCAACGTGGTGTGCATTCACCCGGCGGGCGGCACGGCGTTCTGCTACCTGTCGCTGGCCAAGGAGCTGCCGGAAAGCATCGGTGTATACGGTGTGCAATCGCCGGGGTTGAACCCTGGAGAAAGCACCGAGCCGAGCGTTGAAGCAATGGCCGACGCCTATCTGCGGCGGATCGCAGCGTTGACCTCACAACCGCTGGTGCTCACCGGGCTGTCGTTCGGTGGTCTGGTGGCGTACGAAATGGCCCGGCGTCTGACGGCTGCCGGCCATCGTCAGGTGACGGTGGTGCTGCTTGATACCCAGGGCTCGGATGACCCGGGGTTCCGGCAACAGATCGGGACGGTGGACATGGCTGAGTTCCGCGACAAGCTGGTGCGCTTCAACGGCATGTACCCCGGCATCGAAGACGCGCAGGTCGAGCGGTATTTCCATCTTTACAACCACAACCGTCTGGCTATGGCCGCTTACGAGTGTGCGCCACACGCCGGACGCATTGTGTTGATTCAGGCCCGTGAAGGCTTCAGCCGCACCCAGTTGCATGAGCTGCGCAGCTTCTGGCGTCGCCGCGCGGGCAACGGTTACAGAGCCCGGCTGGTGCACGGCGGGCACTGGGACATGCTGGAAAGTGCCGAGGTGCATCGGGTCTCGCAGACGCTCAGGCAAGAGCTGCAACGTTTCGACACGCAGGAGGCGCAATGATGAGTCGGTACGAGGAGAATATCGCCCGCAACTCCATGACCCTGCTGTCGCGTTTTGCCGAGCAGGTACGCCGTAATCCTCAGGGGCTCGCCGTGATCGACCGGCAGGTACGGCTGACCTACGTGCAACTGGCCAGCGCCAGCGAACGCATCGCCAAAGGGCTGCTGGCACAAGGCGCAGGCCCTGCGAAGCCGATTGCCCTGTGCATGCCGCGCGGCTGGCAATGGGTCGCCACGATAATCGCCGTGCTGAAAGTAGGGGCTGTGGTGGTGCCGCTGGATCGGGCCAGCCCGGCCCGGCGTCGACAGCTGATGCTCGACGACGGGGGTTGCGTCGGGCTGGTGACCCTCGGCGAAGACGCGGACACCCTGGCAGCGCCACAACGTGGCTGGTACGTCAGCGTCGAAACCCTGCTGGAATTCCCCGATCAACCGGCACTGCCGCTGCCCGAGGATTTCGCTGCGTCGAGTTTCCTGTTCTACACCTCAGGCACCACCGGCACCCCGAAGGCTGTGGAGGTGGGCGAGCGCGGCCTGTTGCGTCTGGCCCGGACCGACGGCTGCCTCGACATTCGCGCAGGCGAGCGCGTGGCCTGCCTGTCCAACCCGGCGTTCGATGCCTGTAATTTCGAACTGTGGGCACCGCTGCTCAACGGCGGTTGCTGCGTCATCATTGCCGACGCAGGCCTGCAGGACGCGCAACAGCTGGCCAGCGTGCTGGAAACGCAGCAGGTCGACAGCCTGTTCATGACCGTTTCGCTGTTCAACACCTTGAGCGCAGATAACCCCACCTGTTTCGCCAGCCTGCGCCAGGTGCTGATCGGCGGTGAGCAGGTCAGCGCCGCGGCGGTGCGTGCCTGGTATCAGGCCAATCCCGACAGCCGCTGCCGGATTTTCAACGCCTACGGACCCACTGAATGCACCACCTTCGCCGTGTGCTATCCGATCCCCCGCGACTTTTCCGGTGATGCGGTGCCGATCGGTCGGCCATTGCCCGACACCAGCGTGCAAGTGCTCGACCCGCAACAGCGCCCGGTTGCTCAAGGCGAGGCGGGTGAGCTTTACCTGAGCGGCAGCGGGGTCGCACGCGGTTATCGCAACCGTCCCGCAGAGACCGCGCAGCATTTCCTGCGCCTGCCGACAATCGAGGCCGGTGACGTGCTGCATTACCGAACCGGCGATCAGGTGCGGGTCAATGCCGACGGGCTGATCGAGTACCTGGGGCGGATTGACCGTCAGGTGAAGGTCCGCGGTTTTCGCATCGAGCCGGGCGAGGTCGAGCAGCGTATTCTGGAGCACCCGAAGGTGGCGCAGGTGCATGTCTGTACGCGCAGGCAGGCAGCTGAAGACCACCAGTTGCTGGCCTTCATCGTGCCGCGCGAAGCGCTGGACTATCGCGATTTCGATCAGCACCTGCGCGAAAACCTGGCGGTATGGATGCGCCCGCATCAACTGTTTGTGCTGCAGCGCCTGCCGTTGACCAGCAATGGCAAGATCGATCAGCGTGCGCTGCTGGAGCAGCCCTTGAAGCCGTGGCGACCACAGGCCGGTTCACGTCCTGACGAGCAACACTCGCCCACGCTGGACTGGCTGCTGACCCAGGCCCGCAGGTTGCTGGCGCAACCTGAGCTGAACGGCGAGGATGACTGGCTGGGCAGCGGCGGCGACTCGCTCAAGGCCATGCGTTTGCGCTCTGCAATCCGCACACACTGGCGCCGGGAAATCACCCTGGGTGCGCTGCTGAGCGAATCGTTTTCGGCACTGGCCGAGCGCCTTGGCGATGATCAGGGTGCGGAATCTGCCTATCCGCCCGCGCCGCCCGTCAACCGTTCAGGGCGTGCGCCGGCCACTGCCGAGCAAAGTCGCCTGTGGTTGATGCAGCAGCGCGCGCCGCAGGCGACGGCCTACAACGTGCCAATCATCCTGCACCTGGCGGCAGGCGTGGAGCTGAACGCATTGGCCGACGCCGTGCAGCGCCTGCTGACTCGGCACAGCGGGCTGCGCACGGCGTTCGTGTCCGCTGCTGAAGGGCTGCATCAGCAGGTTCACCAACGGGACGCGGTGTGCCAGACCTTTGCCACAGGAGCGTTCAGTGAACAGACCTGGCGCAGCTTTGCAGCCCTGGTCTTCGACACACCGTTCGATCTGGCAACATCGGCGCTGTGTAAGGCCTGGCTGCTGCCGTTTGCCGATGGCAGCTGTCGCTTGCTGCTGAACCTGCACCACGTGGCCATCGACGGCTGGTCGATGAACCTGTTGTTCGATGATCTGGTGCAACTGTACGACGATGCGCTGCAGGGGCGGCCGAGTGCCGAAACCTCGCCCGGTCTGGGCACGCTGGAGTTCGCACTCTGGCAACGGCAATGGCGTGTCGACCCGCGTTACCGCGATCAGCGCCGCGCCCTGGCCGGGTTGCACCGTCAGCACCCGGCGCCTTCGCCCGCGCTGCTACCGGTTCGTGAGCCAGACCCGCAGGCACGGCTCTATCGTCAGCCGCTGGGAGCCACGCGCAGTGCTGCACTGGATCGGTTTTGCAGCCGCCAGCGTGTCACTCGTTATGAGGTGCTGTTCAGCGTCTATGCCTGGAGCGTGTACGCCCTGACCGGCCTCGAGCGGCCACGCATCGCCAGCCCGGTATCCAACCGTCCGCTGAGCGAATTCGAAGACGCAATCGGGATGTTCGCCAACACCGTGCTGATCCCCACGGCGTTCGACGGCGACAAGCCGCTTGACCAGCAGATGCATCAGCAAACCGCCACGGTGCGTGAGGTGCTGGCCTTGCAGGACGTCGCTCTGGCTGACCTGGTGGAAGACCTGCGGCTGTCGTCGAGCAGTGCGCTGTTCGATTTCATGTTCGTGCTGGAAAACACCGACTATGCCAGGCTGGCCCATACCGGCCTGCGGGCCACGCTGGAATTCAACGAGACGGTGCAGGCCAAGTGCCCGCTGACCTTGCTGGTGGTCGATGCCGGGTCCCAACTGGAATGCTGGTGGGAGTACCAGTGCAGTTATTTCGATGCGGCACAAATGATCGCCGTCAATCGGCTGTTGCAACAGGGGCTTGATCTGCTGCTGGAGAAGCCGTCGGCCACCCTTGATGCGCTGCTCACGCCTTACCGCTTCAGCCTGCCGCCCGCCAGTGAGGGCGACAGCGCTGAGCCGCCGTTCAACACCGTGGCCGACTGGTTCGCCTATCAGGTGAGTTGCACGCCGGATGCTCCGGCGCTGGTCGCCGATCAGC
This sequence comes from Plantibacter cousiniae (nom. nud.), assembly GCF_977070315.1. Lineage (NCBI taxonomy): Bacteria > Bacillati > Actinomycetota > Actinomycetes > Micrococcales > Microbacteriaceae > Plantibacter > Plantibacter cousiniae (nom. nud.). The sequence goes on from NZ_CDRVEU010000005.1 coordinate 181,061, forward strand.
AGTGCATCAGCTACGCCGAACTGGATGCACTGGCCGACACGCTGGCGGCCACCCTGATCGAGCAGTGTCCGCTGCCGGAGGAAAATGGTGCGCCGCTGCAAGTGGTCCTGTACCTCGAGGCGTCGGTCGAGCACATCGTGGCCTTGCTGGCGCTGGCCAGGCTCAACCTGACGGCTGTGCCCCTCGATCCTGGCTATCCGCTGGCGGTGCAGCGTCAGGTCATGCAGCAGGCACAACCCGGCTGTGTGCTGTACAGCGCGGCCACCGAGGCGGCACTGGAGCAATTGAACGCAGACCGGCAGATCTGTCATCGGGTCGACCTGAGCGCTGCGGCACGACCGTTCGAGCGTCGCCGTCACGCGGGGCAACGACCGTTGTACACGCTGTTCACGTCCGGTTCGACGGGGACCCCGAAAGGGGTTCAGGTGCCGGACCGGACCCTTTGCAATCTGTTGCACTGGCAGCGCAATGAGGGGCAGTTGCCAGCGAAGTCAGTGACCCTGCAATTCTCCATGCTGTCGTTCGATGTGTCGTTTCAGGAGATTTTCAGCACCCTCTGCGGCGGAGGCTGTTATCACCTGATCAACCCGCGCTGGCGGCAGGATGCCCAGGCATTGCTGAGCTATCTGGTGCAGACGCGCATCGAGCGGTTGTTCCTGCCATGCGTGGCCTTGCAGCATCTGGCGCAGACCGCTGTCAGCCAGGGCGTGTATCCGCAGGCGTTGCGCGAAGTGATCACGGCGGGCGAGCAACTGCTGTGCACCGAGGCATTGCGCAACTGGTTCGGCGGCATACCCCAGGCACGGCTGTTCAATCATTACGGCCCGACCGAAACCCACGTGGTCAGCGCCTGGCGCTTGCCTGCGGCGGTTCAGGACTGGCCGCTGCGCGCGCCGATCGGGCGTGCAGTGAGCAATGCACGTCTGCTGCTGGTGGATGAACACGACCGGCCGGTGCCGCGTGGCAGTCAGGGCTATCTGCTGGTGGCAGGGCCGATGATTTCGCGCTGCTACCTCGCTGACCCGGTGCTGAATGCCGCGCGCTTTGTCGAGTTGCTGCAGCCTGAGGGCATGACCCTGTTCTATCGCACCGGCGACCTTGCGCGGGCTGATGAAAACGCCTGCCTGCACTACCAGGGCCGGGACGATCAGCAGATCAAGATCAGTGGCCAGCGTCTTGAACTGGGGCAGATCGAGGCCGCGCTGATGCAGGTCGCTCAGGTGAGCAACGCAGTGGTGGCCAGGCAGGGTGAGCCGCCCCGGCTGGTGGCCTGGTTGCACAGCGAGGGTACGCTGCCCGATGCACAGCAGTTTGACCGACAGATCAGCCTGCAGCTGCCGGCGCATGTGCGTATCGACGAGTACCGGCGGGTTGTCACCTGGCCGCGCACGCCGAGCGGCAAGATTGATCGCAGGGCGCTGGGAGATCTGGGCGAGGTGTTGCAACGGCAGCGCACCGGGCTGCCTGCGGCGCCGTTGAGCGCACTTGAACAGCAACTGAGCGAGTTGTTCGTGGCGGTCATCGGTCGCCACATCGAGCCTGATCAGACCTTCTTCGAAGCCGGCGCCACCAGCCTTGGCCTGATGCGCCTGCACGCCCGTTACAACGAAGCACTGCCGCAGCCGGTGGCAATGGCAGCGTTGTTCGAGCATGTCAGTGTGCGTCGCCTGGCGCAGCATTTGTCCTTACCAGCAGGGCAAATGCCCGCGGCTGCTGAGGGCAATGAGCGAGGTGCCAAGGCTGGCGAACAACCCATGGCGATCATCGGCATGTCGGTGAATGTGGCCGGGGCGAGCAACCTCGCCGAGTTCTGGGCGATGGTCCAAGGAAACCGGTTGGGCATCGAGCAGTTCGACGCTGCCGAAGGGCTGGTCGGAGCGCGCAGTCAACTGACCGGCCTGCTGGATTTCGATCCCGAGTATTTCGGCATCAGCCTGCAGGAAGCACGGTTGATGGACCCGCAACAGCGGCACCTGCTGATGGGCTGTGTGCAGGCGCTGCAACATGCCGGGCTCACGCCCAAAGCCGACGGTCCACGCATCGGCCTGATCGCCAGTTGCGGCGAAACCACGTATTTCCAGCAAATGCTGCGCGAAACTGCTGAGGGTGATCTGCCGGACGGCTTTCAGATGGCGCTGCACCACGACAAGGACTTTCTCGCCACCAAGACGGCTTACCACCTCGACCTCGGCGGCCCGGCACTCAGCGTCCAGGCGGCATGCGGCAGCTCACTGATTGCCGTGCACCTGGCGGCGGCGATGCTGCGTCAGGGCGACAGCGACGTGATGCTGGCCGCCGGGGTGTTGATCGACCCGACTCTGACCGATGGCTACCGCTATCGTCCACAGCACATTTTTTCCCGCGACGGGCTGTGTCGCCCGTTCAGTGACGACGCCAGCGGCACCATCGGTGCCAGCGGTTATGGTGTGGTAGTACTCAAACCGCTGGACCGTGCCCAGGCCGACGGCGACCGGATCTACGCACTGGTCGAAGCCTCTGCGCTGAACAACGATGGCCGCGCCAAGATGAGTTACACCGCGCCGTCGGTGGCGGGGCAGAGTGCTGTGATCAGCGAGGCGTTGCGCAAGGCCGGGGTCAGTGGCGCCGACATGGGCTACATCGAGGCCCACGGTACCGGCACACTGTTGGGCGACCCGATTGAAGTGGCTGCCTTGACCAAGGCGTTCGGCGCGGCGCCGGCCGCCAGTTGCGCACTGGCTTCAGTGAAAAGCCAGGTGGGTCATCTGGGCGCGGCTGCCGGCGTGGTCGGGTTGATTCGCGCGACGCTTGCCGTGTTCCACGGAGTGATCCCGCCCAACCTCGGCTTTGCCCGAATCAATCCGCAAATCGATCTGCAGCGCTCGCCGTTCTACATACCCAGCACCTCACGGCCCTGGCCCGAGGGGCGTCGGCGTCTGGCCGGGGTCAGCAGTTTCGGCATCGGCGGCACCAACGCGCATGTGATTGTCGGCGCCGCGCCGCAGCAGACAGACCGCGTCGAGGATTGCCCGGCGTGCCTGCTGCTGTCAGCGCACAGCCGTACTGCTCTGGAGCGGGACATGCTTGCGATTGAAGCCTGGCTCAACGCCTTTCCCGAGCAGCAGGCCGCGTTGCTGCGTTACCTGCAAAACGGTCGACGCGCGTTGCCTTGGCGCTTCGCGATGATCTGCCCGCCCGGGCAGACGCCGCGCCTGCAAGCCTCGTCGATCCAGGAGGTGAAGCTTTCTGACGTGCGAGTAAACGCCAGCGAGCATTCGCCGCAGGCCCTGCTGGACGCCTGGTATGCGGGGGCCAGTATCGTAGGGTCGACCGGTTCGGCGCCGCCACCCTGGGACTTGCCACCGTCGGCATTCGATCTGCAGACCTTTCGCTTCAAAGCGGCCGCTCGCACCGAACTGCAGAAATCGTCAGTCGTCGAGCGCCAGCCGCTGGCGGACTGGTTTTATCAGCGTCAGTGGCAGCGGGTAAACCGTCTGCGTATAAACCCGACTGGCGAGGGTCGTGAAGTGCTGGTGGTGTGCAGCCATGAGCGTCTGGATGCCACCACGCTTGGCAGCCTGGAGAGCGTCTATCGGCACGTCATTGAGGTGCAGGCCGGCAATGGCTACCAGCAGCTTGGCCCGAATCGTTATGAGCTCGACCCGCTGGACCCTGTGGCGTTGGGTCGATTGATCACTGCGCTCGATCAGAGTGGGCAGACGGCGACCGAACTGGACTGGCTGCATGCCTTGCCGCTGTCGGTGGGCGGGGCGGTTGACGAGCAAAGCCTGGCGGCCGCGCAATGGGCCTGTCTGGATACGCTCAGCGCGTTGTTGCAGGCGTGGGGGCAGAACGCACAGAAGACCGCCCTGCGGCTCTGGCTGCTGTCCTGGCGAGCGTGCCCGGTGAACGGCCAGGTCATGCGTCCGGAACTGGCGGCGCTGGCCGGTATCACCGAAGTGGCGCCGCAGGAGTACCCAATACGCTGTCACTGGCTGGACCTGCCCACGGCGCAGTTGAGCACCCAGGCTCCGCACCTCGCGGCGCTGCTTGCCGAACCGGCGTCGCTGCCGCGACGCATGGCCATTCGTGATGGTTATCTGTGGCAGCCACAGCTGCTGGCCAGTCCGCTGGCGGCTCCGACGGCGGCTTCGAATCTGCTGCCGGCGAACGGCACGTTCCTGGTGCTGGGCGGCACAGGCGGCATCGGTCGTACCTTGTGTGAACACCTGCTGCGATCCAGCCAGCGCCGGGTAGTGCTGCTGTCGCGAGGTGGCGGGTGCCCGAAAGAACTGGACGCCTATGCTTCGCGCATCGACAGCATCGCTGCGGATATTGCCGACCTGGCGCGCTGGCCCACGGTGCTGGAACACTTGCGTGAGCGTTATGGGCACTTTGACGGCGTGATTCACGCGGCTGGCACCGGAGCGGGCAGCCTGATCCGTCAGCGCGATGCTCAGGTGCTGTCTGAGGCGATGGCCAGCAAAACCCGCGGCATGCTGGCGGTTGAAGCGTTGATCGAGCAGATGACGCCGGGGTTCGTGCTGTACAGCTCTTCGATGTCGGCACTGTTCGGCGGCACCGGGCACCTGGACTATGCCGCCGCGAGTGCCGTGCTTGACGGTTTCACCCACTACCGTGCACACGCCGAAAATGGTTGTGTGCGTCTGGGCATCAACTGGGACATCTGGAGTGAAACCGGTATGGCCGCTGCCAGCGGCGTCGGCGATGAAGCGCATCAGCGGCACCTGGCGGTCGGCATGTCGGCGCAAGAGGGCTGCCGGGTATTCGACGCCGCCATGACTGCACAACTGCCGCAATTGTTGATTTCGACGACCGATCTGAACACCGCACGCCAGTTTTACCCGGCTCGTCATAGCGGTACTGGCTTGACGCTGATCGACGCTACGCCAGCCGTTGCGGCAGAAACCGGTCTGCCAGAGCGCCTGCATGGCTGTCTGTGCAAATGGCTTGGCGTGAGCGCTCTGGATCCGGATGACTCGCTGTACGAGCTGGGTGCTGATTCCCTGACCTTGCTGGACCTGATCGACGAACTGCAGGCCGCGACTGGCGTGGTCTTCCAGTTGTCGCAGTTCAGCCACAAGGTCAGCCTGGCCGAGGTGCTGGCGCTGGTGCGGGCGTCAGTGCCCGAACCGGCTGCGGACGAAAACCAGTGGGCTGATGCAGTGAGGATCGATCAGTGGCATGCGGGCGCGGGCCGCGAGCGCCTGTATCTGATTCACCCGGTGGGTGGCGACGTGCAAGCGTATCGCGAGCTGGCCTCGGCGCTGCACCCTGATCTGGGCGTGTGGGTGATCGCCGATCCGGCCTTGCGCCTGCCCGAACTGCCGAACATCAGCGTGGATGAGCGCGCGCAGCTGTATCTCAAGGCGTTGCAGGCCCATCACCCCGACGGCACGGCATGGCGTCTGGCTGGCTGGTCGTTCGGCGCATGGGTGACGCAGGCGATGTGCAGCCTGCTGACGGAGGATTGCGAGCAGCCATTGTTGTACCTGATCGATCCCCCCGCGCCGGATGCGGGTCACGAGCTGGCGCAGATCGGTGAAGCGCAGATTCAGCAGGTCTTCCAGCGCGAGTTTTCTGCACGGCGCGGCCTCAACACAGCCACCGGCGCGGCCAGTGAAGACACATCGCGTTACCTGCAAAGCCTGATTGTCTGCTGCCAGAACAACATGGCGAGCATGGCGGGCCACCGGCCCGTGGCGTTGTCGCGCACCCCCGTGCGGCTATTCATTGCCACGCAGCCCAATCCTTACGGCATGGGCAGCGCCTGGCGGATGGCCGATCTGCAGCGGGCCTGGCAAGGGCTGTTGCCGCACCTGCTGAGCTGGCAAGCACTGGACACCGATCACTACGGCATTGTCGCAGCGCCCTGGGCGCAGGTGATGGCCGAGATGATCAATGCCGATCTGTCGGCGGAGCAGGGCTGAACGTCAGCGGCAGGCTTTTCAGGCGGGGCTTATGTCCCCGCAAACGAACCACGGGCATGGTGATCGGCCATGCCAACAACCTGAAGGTGAGGGATCATGGATCAAATGGCACTCAAGGCCATAGAAGGCATCGCAGGCGCCGTGCGTGCGCCGTATCAGAGCATCACGGTCGACCGCCTGACACCGATCATCGGTGCCGAGGTCAGCGGTGTCGATCTGTCGCAGCCACCCAGTGCGGAGCAGTTGACGGAAATCCGCCGGGCCTTTCTGGAAAATCATGTGCTGGTGTTTCGCGATCAGCACCTGACGGTCGAACAGCACAAGGCGTTCGGCCGACTGTTTGGTCCGTTGCGCGCCTTGCCGGTGGACAGCATCGATGGCGATGACCCGGAACTGGTCGTGGTGCGCGCCAATGCGCAATCGCGTTTCGCTGCGGGCGAGCTATGGCACACCGACGGCACCGCTGATCTGGAGCCGTCAATGGGCTCGATGCTGTACGTCAAGGAAACCCCCGCCATCGGCACCGGCGGCGACACACTGTTTGCCAACATGCACCTGGCCATTGAAATGCTCTCGCCGGCGATGCAGCAGTTTCTCGGCGGGCTGACAGCCATTCACGATGGCGAGATTCCGTGGAAAGGCTATCAGCCGCCCGCCAACCTTCCGAAAAGCGAACACCCGGTGGTGGTTCGCCACCCTGAAACCGGGCGCCGCAGCCTATTCGTGAATTCCGGGTTCACCTCGCATATCGTGCAACTCTCGCCCGGCGAGAGCCGCACCGTACTGAATATGCTGTTCGATCTGATCGCCCGCGAACCCTGCCTCAGTTGCCGCGTGCGCTGGGAACCGAACACGCTGGTGTTCTGGGATAACCGCTGCACCCAGCATCACGCGGTGTGGGATTACTTCCCGCACTCGCGCTATGGCGAGCGAGTGACGATTCTCGGAGGGCGGCCCCAGGCCTGAAGGTGTTTGCGATTGACCGGCGAACGCCGGTCAGTTGCTTCATCAGCGCAGTGGCAGGTGGTATATCAGGTCGTCGAACCACTGATCGCCGATTTGATAGGCCTGCGGGACACGGCGCTCGAAGGTAAAGCCGCATTTCTCCAGAACCTTGCAGGAAGCGATGTTGCCGTCGGTCACGGTCGATTCCAGTGAATCCAGGCCGATGGCAGTTGCGTAGTCGATGATTGCGCGGCGTGACTCGGTGCCGAAGCCCTTGCCTTGATGTTCCGGCAGTAACAGACAGCCCACTTCGGCATGACCCGGCGACAGGATGCGAAAGCCGCTGACCCCCAGCTCTGCATCGTTTTGTGTGTCTGTGACCACCAGGCACAGCCAGTGATCGGACTCCGGCGTCCAGTCGGGGAGGCGATGATCGAAGCCTTTGCGGATCTGCGCTTCTTCGATTTCTCCGAATACGTAGCGCATAGTCTCGGGCTCGGAGTGCAGCCTGAAAAACAGCGGCCAGTCGCTGGCGAGCAGGGTCCGCAGATAAAGTCGTTCGGTGTGTAGTTCCAGCATCCGTTGCTCCCGGGACAATCAAAAAAGGCACAGGGTTTTGTACCCGGCCTGCGGCCAATGATCAATAATGCACGCGCATTTCATTGCCATTGCTCACGGCAATCGTGGCGCAACGAGGCAGGGTCACATCCTTCTGCAGGTCAGGGACGAGTCAATGGCATTTCGCGTATTGGTCATCGGCGGCTACGGCAACTTCGGCAGCCTTATCTGCAATCATCTGGCGATGATGCCGGACATCGAACTGGTCATTTCCGGTCGCGACCCGCGCAAGCTGGCGGAAAAGGTTGCCGCACTGCAAACACTGGCTGGCAGATTCTGCGAGAGCTGGTGCGTGGACATCATGCAGGACGGCGCGGGCAGTGAGCTGGGTGAATTGGGCATTGATCTGCTTATCCACACGGCGGGGCCTTTTCAGGGACAGTCGTATGCCGTGGCCCGGCATTGCATTAAGGCGGGTGTGAATTATTGCGACCTGGCGGATTGCCGGGCGTTTGTCGCCGGTATCGCCAGCCTCGATGCCCAGGCGCGTGAGGCAGGTGTCAGCGTGTTGAGCGGTTGCAGCTCGGTGCCGACGCTTTCGGCGGCCATCATCGATCAGCATCGCCAGCGTTTTCTGCGCATCGATTCGATAGAGCATGGCATCTCCTCGGCAGCGAAAATGCCCGGTCTGTCGACCGTGCGTGGCGTACTGGCCAATGCCGGGCGGCCGATCAGGCAACTGCGCAACGGCAAGGTCCACGAAGTCCATGGCTGGATGGACCTGACCCTGCGCCGGATGCCCGGCATGGGCACACGGCTGGTGGCCAATGTCGACGTCCCGGACCTGGATGTATTCGCGACACGTTATGCCGCGCAGCATCTGAGCTTCAAGGCCGGCTCCGCGCTCAAGGCCGGCGGCATCGCGACCTGGCTGCTGGCGCTGGCGATTCGCTATGGGCTGCTGCGCGATCCTGCGTCGTGGGCCGAGCGCCTGTACCGTTGGGGCGCGCGCTTTGAACAGTGGGGTGATCGAAAGAGCGCGATGTACATCGATGTCGATGGCGTCGACCTCACCGGCCAGCCGTTGCACATGCGTGCGCAATTGACTGCACTGAACGACAAGGGCCCGGAGATCCCCGGCAGTGCTGCCGTCGCGCTGAGCAGCAAAATGGCCGGTGGCTATCGCCCACAACCGGGCGCACGGGCCTGCGTCGGAGAAATCACCGTAGACGAGTACCTGGCAGCGATCAACGAGCCGGAAAACATCCGGCTGGATGTTCATTTCACCGACCGCAACGTCTGACGCTGTTGCCAATCTCCGATGGCTCCGTACAGGCGAAGATCAAGGCAGTTTCATTGCGTGATCTTCCGGTTTCGCGCGGTGCCAATCATCGGAAAAATTCTGCTCAGGCGATTTAAATAAATATTCATCATCGCGCGCCGGCCCCGTAATTCATGGGCTTCAGGGTGCCTTCGATTGGCGCGTGCGTGATTCCGATAACGTTAACTATCAAGTTAAATCTTTCAGCGCCGACTCACGGGTATTCCGAAAAATCAAAGGCACACATGCAATGAGCGCAAAATGGTTGGACAATCTGAAAGTCAGCAAGAAGCTCGGGCTGGGCTTTGCCGCTATTTTGCTCGGAGTACTGACCGTCACCGTCATCGGCTACTCCAGCACCAACCTGCTGATCGAGCGCATGGGCAAAAGCAGCAAGGTCGCCGAGATCAAGGCTGACGTCCTGAATGCCCGGATTGCTGCGCAAGCCTATGCGACCGGCCCTACCGCCGCAGGTGTGCAGAATTACGCCAGCGCGCTGGATACCTTGAGCCGCAGTGTCGATCAGGGCCTGCAGGTGTTCGTGATCTCGAGCAACCTGGCCAAGCTGCGCGAGATCAAGGAGCAGGTGGGCGGTCTGAAGCAGACGTTCGACCAATTGGTCGGCATCAATCAGAAAGTCGACGAGGCGTTGAAACCGATCATCAAGGTGTCCGATGACGTCAGCGCGACCTTCGAGAATCTGCTGAACAAGACCATTGACGACACCTTGCGCTCGCCAAATGAAACCGGCATCAGGCAGGTCAAGATCGCTGGCGACCTGCGTAACGGCATGACCAATTTCCGTCTGGTGTTTCGCCGCTACCTGAGCGTTCCGAATGCCGACAACCGTCAGGCCACCTATAAGGCCGCCGACGCCCTGATCGCACAAGTGGACGCCGCTCGCAGCCAATTGCCTGTCGAGGCAAATGCTGCAGTGGATGCCGCGCTGGTGGCGTTGAAACAGTACAAGGTCCTGATGACGTCGATTTCGGACATGCTTCAGCAGACCGAGCAGATCCGCAACGATCTGCAACAGCAATCCGTAGCGACCGCAGCCCGTGCCGATGATCTGGCAGCGCTGCAGGTCATCAGTGCCAAGAAGGAACAACAAACCGCTGTGGTGCAATTGCTCAGCGTAGCGCTGGTCGTGCTGCTGGTCGGCATCTTTGCTGCGTTCCTGATCACGCGTCAGATTACCGTGCCGTTGAACAGCACCGTGATTGCGGCGCGCCGGATTGCCGACGGTGATCTGACCCATGACAGCAGCACCACCCGCCAGGACGAACTGGGCCTGCTGCAGAACACCATGCAGCACATGACTGTTTCGCTGCGCGGCCTGATCGGTGGCATCGGCAACGGTGTTACGCAGATCGCCACGGCGGCCGAACAATTGTCTGCCGTCAGCGAGCAGACCAGCGCGGGTGTCACCCTGCAGAAAAACGAAGTCGATCAGGTCGCCACTGCCATGAACGAAATGGCCTCTACCGTACAGGAAGTGGCGCGCAACACCGAAGACGCTTCGCAAGCCGCCAAACAGGCCAGCGAGCGCGCTGCTCACGGTAGCAGTGTGGTGCAGCATGCTACGCGCGAAATCGGGCAATTGGCCGGTGAAGTGCAGCAATTGGGTGAAGCCATGCAGCGTCTGACCGAAGACAGCGGCAAGATCGGCAGCGTGATTGACGTGATCAAGGCGGTCGCCGAGCAAACCAACCTGCTGGCGCTCAACGCAGCCATCGAGGCCGCAAGGGCAGGCGAGCAGGGTCGCGGTTTTGCCGTGGTGGCTGACGAAGTTCGCTCGCTGGCTCAGCGTACGCAGAACTCCACAACCGAAATCGAAGCGCTGATCCAGGCGTTGCAAAAAGGTACAGGCGCCGCCTCGGGCCTGATGGACGCCAGCCTGCAGCGCACTGAAGGCACCGTGGTGCTGGCTCGTCAGGCCGAACAGGCGCTGGTGGAAATCAACCAGTCCATCGGCACCATCGAACAGATGAGTCAGCAGATTTCCGCCGCGGCCGAGCAACAGAGCGCTGTGACCGAAGAAATCAACCGCAGCGTACTCAGCGTTCGCGACATTGCCGATCAGTCCGCTTCTGCCACTGAGCAAAGCGCTGCGTCGACTGTCGAGCTGGCCCGTCTGGGCAGCGATTTGCAGAGCATGGTCGCGCGTTTCAAGGTTTAACCTGCGCCAGGCTCTGTACGAAAAGTCGGCGAGCGAAGGTCAGGCGAGGCAAAAACAGGCGAGGAACGGCCGGGGTCGCGTTCGACTCTACGTGTTGTAAATGAGCATTCCGATTGGACTCGCCCCCAAGCCTGTTTTTAACGAAGCATCACCGAGCGCAGCCACTTTCGTACAGAGCCTAAGCAAAGTCGGCTTCCTGACCCCATCAGGAGGCCGACTGCCGTTGTTCCGCCCGCACCACCATCCACACGCCGATACCTGACACCGCCATGCCTGACGCCATCTGCCAGGACAGCGGTTCGTCGAACATTGCCCAGGCCCAGAGCATCGTCACCGGTGGGCTGAGGTACAGCACGCTGGCGACGCGGGTCGCCGTCGCGCGGCGCAGACACACCCAATACAGTCCGTACCCGCCCAGGGTTGCCAGCCCCACCGTCCATAGCACGCTCAGCGCAAAGCCGGTACTGGCTACAGGCGCTAGGCTGCCCTGTGTGCCCTGAATAATCGCGAAGGCCATGCTGGAAACAGCGCATTGCAGCCACAGGTTGGGCAGCAGTGCCATAGGCTGTGCGGTGCTGGACTGTTTCTGCCACAGCGTCGCGATGGCCAGTGACAACATGCCCAGCAGCGGCAGGCCGTAGGCCCACAACGGTGCGTCACCTACCGCCAGCGCGCTGTAGGTCACCAGCACTACACCGATCAGCCCGACCAACAGTCCCGCCCAGATTTGCCAGGCCAGCCGTTGTCCGAGCACCACTGCCGCCAGGAGCGCCATGCCCATGGGCAACAAATCGGCAAACAGTGCGGCGAGTCCGGCGGGCACGCCCAGCGCAATGCCCTGCGTGACACCGGCGACGTAGCCGGCCATGGCCAGCAGGCCGATACCTGCGTTTTTCAGCAGTGTGGCCGGCGCGATCGATCTCAGTTGCCTGGCGACAAAAGGCAGCAGGATCAGGGTGACCACCACACAGCGCCAGAACACCACCAGCAGCGGCGGCGCATGTTCCAGCGAAAAGCGTGCGCCGACGAAGCCCGAACTCCAGGTCAGAACCAGCGCAGCTTCAAGCAGGGGCAAGGGAATGGCCTGGTGCCAGGCAGGCCGCGAGACGCTCGGAGCAATCGACAGGTATGGGTTCATGGACGCAGGTTACGAAAACGGCGTAGTCTAATAAATCAAAATTAAATGCATGACTTATTCAGGAAATATGAATCATGACGGCCATTCTCGACATCGAACTGGTGCGCACCTTCCATGCGGTGGCGCGGATAGGAAAGTTTTCGGCGGCTGCCGAACAACTTCATAAAAGCCCGGCAGCAGTAAGTGTGCATATCCAGCGCCTCGAGGCCGTGGCGGGCGGGCGCTTGCTCAACCGTGACAACCAGGCGGTGTCGCTGACGGCACTGGGCAAGCGCCTGCTGTTGTCGACGACAGAGTTGCTGTCCACGCATGACCGGGTGCTGGCGGATCTGCAAGGCACTCATCTGGCCGGACGCATCACGCTGGGGGTTCCGGATGAGTACGCCGTGCATGTCATTCGCGACATCCTGCCAGTGTTCGCGGCCGCGTGGCCCAATGTCGTGCTGGAGTTGAAATCCGCACCCAGCTACGCCCTGCGCGAGCAGGTTGCGCGTGGCAAGTTGCAGACAGCAGTGATCGCGCAACCCAAAGGGCAGCTGAGTGCTGATGCGCAGTTTCTGGTATCGACCAAGCCGGTCTGGGTCGGGCCGGCCAGTGCCGCACTGGCATCTGCGGACCCGTTGCCGCTGGCGATTCACGCAGCGCAATGTCCTTATCGTGAAGCCATGCTGGCGTCACTCAAAGACAACGGCCGCAAAACCCGTGTAGTTCTCGAAAGCCCGTCCAACCAGGCGATCAAAGCCTGTGTGGAAGCGGGTCTGGCGATCAGCCTCATCGATCGGAGCGGGGTCACGGAAGCCATGCAGATTCTTGATGACCTGCCTGAAATACCCGAGCACGAAATCGTCTTCCTGCGCTCGCTGTCGTCGCAGAACGACGAGGCGGTGAGCCTGCTGGCGCAGGCGCTGCAGAAGTATTTTCGGGTTTAGCCGGGAACACTGCAGCCGAAGTGTGTTATCGACTGCAGGAACGCTTTCGGCTCAACCGTCCTTGAACAGAAAGCTGTAGGCATTCAACGCCGGCACGCCGCCCAGGTGGGCGTAGAGCACTTTCGAGCCTTCGGGGAATTCGCCGTTGCGCACCATGTCGATCATGCCGTGCATGGATTTGCCTTCGTAGACCGGGTCGGTCAACACGCCCTCCAGGCGGGCGCAGAGGCGGATGGCTTCGAGGGTGCCATCGTTCGGCAGGCCGTATTCCGGGTAGGCATAGCGGGTGTCGAGCACCACGTCTTCGGCGGTGATTTCGCGGCCCAGCTCCACCAGTTTTGCGGTGTTCTGAGCGATACGCAGAACCTGAGCGCGGGTCTTTTCCGGTTTGGCCGACGCGTCGATACCGATCACACGCTGTGCCCGGCCATCGGCAGCGAATCCCACCAGCATGCCTGCGTGAGTACTGCCGGTTACCGAGCAGACCACGATGTAGTCGAACTTGAAGCCCAGTTCTTCTTCCTGCTGGCGCACTTCATCGGCAAAACGCACGAACCCCAGGCCGCCATAAGGGTGCTCCGAGCAGCCCGCTGGAATCGGAAACGGTTTGCCGCCGCTTTCCTCGACGTCGGCCATGGCCTTTTCCCAGCTCGGGCGAATGCCGATATCGAAGCCTGCCGAATCCAGGCGCACATCGGCGCCCATGATGCGCGACATCTCGATATTGCCGACCCGGTCGTACAACGCGTCGGAATAGTTGACCCAATTCTCCTGAACCAGCACGCACTTCATGCCCAGATGCGCCGCGACGGCTGCCACCTGACGGGTCTGGTTGGACTGGATGCCACCGATCGACACCAATGTGTCGTAGCCGCCGTCGATGGCTTCCGGCACCAGGTATTCCAGTTTGCGGGTCTTGTTGCCGCCGAAGGCCAGACCGCTGTTGCAATCCTCGCGCTTGGCATACAGCTCGACCTTGCCGCCCAGATGCTCACTCAAGCGTTTCAGTGGGGTAATGGGCGAGGGGCCGAAGGTCAGAGGGTAGCGCTTGAACTTGCTCAGGTTCATATCGGGTCTCCGTTGATAAGTTGATCCGGGCATTGAAGGTGGAACTCGATGTGTTTATCGAGCGGCCCGGCATGGCTCCCATCATAGGAAAACTGCGAATAATCGTGGTTGCAAAGAATTGTTTATCTACAAAATAAGCGTTAGCCTGAACACAACTAAACAGACTTTTATTGTGTGAATTTCATTATGAAAGCAATAAATGAACGCACTAAAAAGTCCGGTGCTGACATGACGCCGCTGCTGGACAGGATTGACCGCGCCATCCTCAAGACCCTGCAACGTGACGCGTCCATTTCCAATGTGGCACTTGCCGAGAAGGTCAAACTGAGTCCGCCTGCGTGCCTGCGGCGCGTCGAGCGGCTGAAAGAGGCGGGCGTGATCAAGGGCGTGGTGGCGTTGCTCAATGGCGATGTTCTGGACGCAGGCATGGTGGTGCTGATCGGTGTCGTACTGGACCGCTCGACACCGGATTCATTTGCTCAATTCGAAGCCGCCGCGCAGAAGGTTTCCGGCTGTATGGAGTTTCATGTCGTCACCGGCGAGTTCGACTACTTCATGTTGCTGCGCACCAAGGACAGTCAGAGCTTCAACCGCCTGCACGCCGAACAGTTACTGTACTTGCCCGGTGTCAGACAGATCCGTTCGTTCATGGGGCTGCGTCAGGTCGTTTCCACGACACAGTTGCCCATTTGACGGGTTTCGGCGTGGCCTGTTTGCTGCATGCAGCGTCAAACGTTCACGTCTGACCAAGGTCAGAGTTGCTGACTGCCACACGATTGACTCTGGCGCATGATTCAATCAGCGCCGCTTCCTTTTTTTACTTGCTCAAGGATTTTCATTTTGGCTGCTGGAAGCTTGCTTACCCTGCTTGACGATATTGCGACGTTGCTCGATGACGTGGCGCTGGCCACGAAGAAGACGGCGGGTGTGCTGGGTGATGATCTGGCGCTCAATGCCCAGCAGGTCACCGGTGTTTCAGCGGATCGCGAATTACCGGTTGTCTGGGCCGTGGCCAAGGGGTCGCTGCTCAACAAGGCCATTCTGGTTCCGGCAGCGCTGTTGATCAGTGCCTTCGCACCCTGGGCGATTCTGCCGTTGCTGATGATCGGCGGTGCGTTTCTGTGCTTCGAGGGCTTCGAGAAAATCGCCCATAAATGGCTGCATCCCGAAACCGGTGAAGAGCATGAGCAGCGCAAGCAGGCGTCGACGGATGCGTCCGTGGACATGGTGGCGTTCGAAAAGGAGCGCGTAAAAGGCGCGATTCGCACGGACTTCATTCTTTCCGCGGAAATCATCGTGCTCGCGCTGGGTGTGGTCTCGGCCAGACCCTTCATGGATCAGGTCGGTGTGCTGGTCATCGTCGCAGTGCTGATCACCGTGGGGGTCTACGGGCTGGTGGCCGGTATCGTCAAACTCGACGACCTGGGCCTGTACCTGAAGAAAAGCGCAGCTTCGGTGTCACAAAAGATCGGTGCCGGCCTGCTGTGGCTGGCACCGGTGTTGATGAAAGTGCTGTCGATCGTCGGTACTGCCGCCATGTTCATGGTCGGCGGCGGGATCCTGGTCCACGGTCTGCCGTTCGCTCATCATTGGGTCGAAGGCGTGACTGAAGCGGCAGCCGGTGCGGTTGGCGGTCTGTCGATGATCGTTCCGACGCTGATCGATGCTGTTGCCGGGATCATTGCCGGTGCCGTGCTGGTGCTGGTCGTGACGCTGGTTGGCAAGGTCTGGAAAGCTGCGAAGGAGTGAGTGGAGGCGGTCATCCACACTTCTGATCCAGGGCCGTGGGCGCGAGCCGGGCGACGCTTAGCTTGCTCGCGAAGGGGCTGGTACAGCCAACCGAAGGGTGTCTGAAACACCGCCTTCGCGAGCAAGCTCGCTCCCACAGAGACCTACGTAACGTAGAGCTTGGGAGTGAGCGTCATCACCGTCAAACAACGTGCTTAGAAGAACACCTTCACCAGCAAACTCGCGGTGTTCTGATCGGTGTCGAAGGAGCTGGTGTCCTTGATGCCGTATTTGTTGGTCCAGTAGTCGTACTCAATACCCACGTAGAGCTGCCGCTCCGGGTAATTCAGTGCCTTGCCCAGGTCATACTTGATCTGCGGGTTGAAGTGCAGGTTGGAGTGGTAAGTGCCACGCGAGGTCTTGTCGTTGTCGACCACCCAGTCCATGAAGCCGTCGATCAGCACATCCGATTTGCCCACCGGGATGGTGTAGGACCACACCGGAGTGATCTGCCACACGCCGTCGCCCGGGCGATTGCCTTCGGTCTGGCGCTGGTAGAAGTTAAGCTGGAAGTAGTCGAAACCCGGTATCTTCAGGTCGAACGCCGGACCGATCAGGTACGACTCGTTATCGCCTTCACCGAACTCGTAAGTTGCGGCAATCAGCACATCGCTGATCGGGCCGAACTCGAACTTCTGGCCGAAGATCTTGCCCAGCGACAGGCGTGGCGAGAACTCGCCGTAATAGGTGTTATCGCCAGCGGTTGCGTCTTTCTTACCGTTGTAGAAGATCTTGTCGACGAAGAAGAAGTTGTCGCCGTACTTCCAGCTGTCCGCGTGCTCAAAGGTAAAGGTCTGCTGATTTTCCGGGTTGACAGCAAAGTCTCGTCCATTGAGATAGGTCAGGCTATTACTCTGCCACTGGAAGATATCCCCTGCCATGGCGGGTGCGGCAGCCAGCAGACTGCTGGCCAGTAATGCACTGGAAATCGTACGGTTCATGCGGTGAGCCCCTTGATGTAGATCGTGATTTTTTCGGACTGGCGCTCTATGCGTGACGCCTTGTCGGTGGTTGCAATAATTTGTCTGTCTGGTCAGCTTTGTGTTGTTAGCAAGAGCTGCGCCAATCAGTGAAAAAAAGTTTAAGTAACCCTTCAAACCGATATCTAAATGTCGATTTCAGGTCTTTTTTTCCAATGCACAGCGTTCTGCGTGCCGTTCAGCCAATGGGCCGCCCGGTCGGGTTCAGTTAGCGGGAAAGTGGTGGGCGGGTTGGTAGCGGCGGCGGAGGATACTGACTCGCGTCGCCGTGCTCAAGTGCTCCAGAGCAGGGCGCCTGGAGCGAAAACAGGGCAATGCCCGGTGCTTCAGTTGATGTGCGCGCCCTGATCGATCCAGGCGCCTACCAGATCACGTTCCTGCTGGGTCATCTGGGTAATATTGCCCAGCGGCATGATCGGCGCGGTGATCGCCTGCGCCTTGATACGCGGTGCCTGTTGCTGGATCTGCTCAGGCGTATCGAACATCACGCCGGCCGGAGCGACGCTGAACAACTGGCTGGTAGGCGTGGCCGAGTGACAGACCGAGCAACGTTGCCGAATGACGTCGTGCACCGTGTTGAAGTCTGCACCTGCCACCTTGGCAGGTTCGGGCTGGACAGACGCTGCCTGGGCAGGCGCAGCGGCGGGTTGCGCAGGTTGCTCATCAGCCCGATGACCGCCGACCGCTGTACCGGGCAGTGGCTGATAGACGATCCTGGCCGGTGGTTGCGCAGGGCCGGTGACATACGCCAGGCACAGCATGCCCAGCGCCGCGACCGGCAGGGTCCAGGCGAAGCGGTGGCTGTCATGCCGTGTATTGAAGTAGTGGCGGACCAGCACGGCCAGCAGCGCGATGCCTGCGAGAATCAGCCAGTTGTACTCACTGCCGTAGGTGCTTGGAAAGTGATTGCTGATCATGATGAACAGCACAGGCAGAGTGAAGTAGTTGTTGTGCCGTGAACGTAACAGGCCTTTTGCCGGCAGGCTTGGGTCCGGCGTGCGGTTCTCGGCAATGGCGGCTACCAGCGCGCGCTGGGCCGGCATGATGATGCGGAACACGTTGCCGACCATGATAGTGCCCATGATCGCGCCCACATGCAGATAGGCACCGCGACCGCTGAATACTTTGCTGAACCCGTATGCCGCCGCGACCAGCAGCACGAACAGGACCACGCCCAGCAGGGCAGGGCGCTTGCCCAGTGGCGAGTCACACAGAAAGCTGTAGATGAACCAGCCGACGAACAACGAACCCAGGCCGATGTGCACGCCCTCGGCACCACTCAGGCTGCTGCCCGGTGCCAGCAGGTACAGCGTCGGGTTGGCGTAGAACACCACGCACAACAGCGCGACCCCTGACAGCCAGGTCGAATAGGCTTCCCATTTGAACCAGTGCAGATTCTCCGGCATGGTCGGCGGTGCGAGCTTGTACTTCTCCAGGTGGTAGATGCCGCCGCCGTGGATCGCCCACAGATCACCCGACAGGCCTTCACGCGGGTTACTGCGGTTGAGGTTGTTCTCCAGCCAGACGAAGTAGAACGATGCGCCGATCCAGGCGACGCCGACAATCATGTGAATCCAGCGCACGCCCAGATTCAGCCATTCCATCATATGTGCCAGCACGGTGTTTACCCTTCCAGTGGGTGGGGATCGAGAACCAGCAACTGGCTCTCGGCAAAGTAATGCTCGTCGCAGTTGTTGCCTTCGCCACTGCGATCAACCACCAGGAAGTCATCCCGCTTTTCGATCGTCAGCACCGGATGGTGCCAGACGCCGCGATGGTAATTGACACCCTGCCTGCCGTTCGACACGAAGGCGCGGGTCAGCTCTGATTCAGGCACATCGCCAACCGGCGCGACCACGATCAGAAAGGGGTTGCCGAGCAACGGCACGAACGCCTGACTGCCCAGCGGATGACGCTCCAGCATGCCGATGGTCAACGGCATCGGCAGCGCTTCAGCGCGGAAGATACTGATGATCGCCTTGTCTTCCGGCTGCGCGGTCTGCACATCAGCCAGACGATGAAAGCGCATGGTCGAGCCGTTATTGATCATGAAGTGATCGCTGCCGTCGGTTTCGATCACATCACCGAATGGCGCAAAGGCTTCCTTGGTCAGTGGCTCGATTATCAGTTTGCGCATGCGGGTTCTTCTTCAATGGTTTTGAGGGTGGGTCGTTTGCACATTCGTATTGATGACTATCGTGCCAATGCTCTGCGTTGGCATGCATTTCGTGACGCTCTGCGTCACAACTCTACGCCGCGCCACACATACTCAAGACTGGACGCAGAGCGTCCGGAACTGCATTCCCACGCGGAGCGTGGGAACGATAGCCTGTTGCCTTCTGCTGACTTCCGACGCGTTGTTACCTGGCCACCTTGCCCAGTACTCGCAGGCGGCTCACGCCCCCGTCCGGGAATACGTTCAGGCGGATGTGGGTGATCGGGCCGATCGCCTTGATCTGCTCGGCGAACTCGTGTTCTGCGTGCATGGTCAGCTTCTGGCTGGGCAGCAACTCGCGCCAGAACAGGCTCTGGGTTTCGATCTGGCTGTCGGTGCCACCCTTGACCAGAGCGCCCTGAATCGAGCAGCTGTCCGGGTAGTTACCTTTGAAGTGCAGGGTATCGACGATGACTTTCTCGACTTCGCCCTTATGCCCGAGTGCCACAATCACCCAATCGTTGCCGGGTGTGCGGCGGCGCGCGGTTTCCCAGCCGTCGCCCATGTTCACACCGCGCCCAGGGTTGAGGATATTGCTCATGCTGCCGTAATGTTCATCGGAGCAGGCAATCGATCGGCCGCCATTGAGCGCTGCAACCAGATCGATCTGTTCGTCCTCGCTGACTTTCGACCAGTCTCGATGCGGCACACCGTACACGCGCAGACGCGCGACGCCGCCATCCGGGTAGATGTTGAAGCGCAGGTGGCTGAACGCCTGATCGTTGCTGATCTCGTGGTAATGATGGCTGTTGCCTTGTAGCTCTACAGACGGCAGCACTTCGGTCCAGGCAGTGTTTTCATCGGGCTCGCCCGACGCCAGGAAGCACGCCTCCAGCGACGCGGAAGGCGGGAAGTTGCCGGTAAAAAACGAGGTGTCGATGTCCACACCCTTGATGGTTCCTGCCACACCGAGGCGAATCACTGCGCTGTCGTACCCTTCGAAACGCTTGCGGCGCGACTCCCAGCCGTCCATCCACTTGCCGTTGTCGTCGAACACGCCTTCTTTCCAGACGGCCGGGGTCGGCTGGAACAGCCGGTTGGCGTCGGCGAACCAGTCATCGGTGACCGAAAGGATTTTGGTGCCCAGACGTGCGTCGGCCAGGTTCACGAACTTCTCGAACGGTGCGGCGTAAACTTTCATGCTCTTTGTCTGCCTTCTGAATACGGTTATGACTGCGACGCTCAAAGCGCCTGTAGACGAAACAGTGCGATCTTGTTGATCTCGGCCAGGGCGCAAGCAAACTCGGCCTCGGGCGAGTGGTGGATGCGTTGTTCGAACGCTGCCAGAATTTTGTGCCTGTCGCTGCCCTTGACCGCCATGATGAACGGAAAGCCGAAGCGGGCCTTGTAAGCCTCGTTCAGCTCGGTAAAGCGCTGGAACTCCTCAGGCGTGCAGTGGTGGATACCGGCGCCGGCCTGTTCATCGGTACTGGCCTGAGTCAGCTCACCCTGGACGGCAGCCTTGCCTGCCAGGTCCGGGTGAGCATTGATCAGTGCCAGTTGTTGCTCGTGTGTGGCACCCAGCAGGATCTCGCTCATGCGTGCGTGAAGGGTCTCGACCTGATCGAGATGCGCGCCTGTGCTTTGGTCGAACGCTTGCTGCGCGACCCACGGTGAGTGTTCGTAGATATCGGCAAAGGCCGCGATGAACGCCTCCCGGCCCAGGCTTGAAGGTGTCAGTGTCTTGAACGTGCTCATTGCTCGGCCTTGCCGGTAAACGGATGTTCAGTGTGCCAGTGCCGGGCGATATCGACACGACGGGTAAACCACACCTGCTCATGGCCTTTGGCGTACTCGATGAAACGCTTGAGTGCGGCGAGGCGGGCGGGGCGGCCGATCAGGCGGCAATGCAGGCCGATGGAAAGCATCTTCGGTGCGTCTTCGCCTTCGGCATACAGCACGTCGAACGCATCCTTGAGGTACTGAAAGAACTGCTCGCCATTGTTGAAGCCCTGCACCTGGGTGAAACGCATGTCGTTGGTGTCCAGGGTGTACGGAATCACCAGATGAGGCTTACCAGTCGGGTTGTTCGGCTCCCAGTACGGCAGGTCGTCGTCGTAGGTGTCGCAATCATAGAGAAACCCGCCTTCCTCCATGACCAGGCGCCGGGTGTTGGGGCCGGTGCGCCCGGTGTACCAGCCCAACGGCCGTTCGCCGCTGATGTCGGTGAGGATCTGGATCGCCTGGCGCATGTGCTCACGCTCCTGGGCTTCGTCCATGTTCTGGTAGTCGATCCAGCGATAGCCGTGGCTGCAGATCTCATGACCTTCGGCGACCATGGCGCGGATCACCTCCGGATGACGCTGCGCGGCCATGGCCACGGCAAAAATGGTCAGGGGGATATCGAACTGCCTGAACAGCTTGAGAATGCGCCACACACCGGCGCGGCTGCCGTACTCGTACAGCGACTCCATGCTCATGTTACGCTGGCCCTGGAGTGGCTGCGCGGCAACCATCTCGGACAGAAAGGCTTCTGATTCCTTGTCGCCATGCAGAATATTGCGCTCGCCACCTTCCTCGTAATTCAGCACGAAAGACAAGGCAATGCGCGCATTACCCGGCCAGCGTGGGTGAGGCGGGTTGTTGCCGTAACCGATCAGGTCGCGTGGGTAGTCAGCGCTCACTGCAAGCTTCCTTTTTCTACATGGGGTGCGTTGGATGCGTTAAGTCAGGTGCAATGCCAAGAGCGGTCAAGGCACTGTTGGGTCAAGATTGTATACAATTTTGTTTTCAGCTTGTAACCCTGTACGTTTCTGCACCGAAGCGTCTCGGTAAGCGTAAAACAAGCAAGAAACCTGCCTGACTGGTCAGCTAATCGTAAAAAACCTGATATTTTTCCTCTGCTTCCTATATGTCTGGCCAATCCTGCGCCCAGCCGGTGTCCTGGCCACGGGCTGTTGAACGATCAGGAATTTATTGTGTACAGCTTTTCCCGAAAGTGTCTTAATCGGTCGCAATCGCACGATGTAGAGCACTTCATTGGTGCACTGCTTGACCATGGCCGGATGTGAGGAGTGAAGTTTTGGGAAAATTGACCACACATGTACTGGATGCCGCCCACGGCTGCCCAGGCAGCGCCATCCGCATCGAGCTGTACCGGGTCGAAGGCCAGCAACTGCTGCACGTTGTCAGTGCGCTCACCAATAGCGACGGGCGTTGCGATGCGCCGCTGCTGCAGGGTGAGGCCTATCAATCCGGCGTCTATCAGTTGCACTTCAAGGCTGGCGATTATTACCGCGCGCGGGGCGTGGTCCTGAATGAGCCTGCCTTTCTCGATGAGGTGGTGCTGCGCTTCGGCATTGATGCAGGTCAGGAACACTTTCATGTGCCGCTGTTAATCTCGCCATACAGCTACTCGACGTACAGGGGCAGCTGAATACCTCTTGCCCGCCCACACTGCGGGCTTTTTTTTGCGCGTGTCTGCGCTTTTGCCCTGTGTACAATGCGCCAGTCCCGATGCCGTCATCCACCTGCGCACGAGTGCCCATGAACGACCAGTCCCTGCCCCTCAAGAAACAGCCGCGCAGCCTTGGCTCAAGCCGTAACGTCACGCAGGACGATGTCGTTTACGAACATGTCTTCGATGCCATTCTGGAACAGCGGCTGGCGCCGGGTACCAAATTGAGTGAAGAGGCGCTGGGCGAGATTTTCGGTGTGAGCCGTACCATCATTCGTCGCGCCCTTTCGCGGTTGGGCCATGAGGGCGTCGTGCTGCTGCGCCCCAACCGTGGCGCGGTGGTCGCCAGCCCCAGCGTTGAAGAGGCGCGGCAGGTGTTTTTCGCCCGGCGTATGGTCGAGAAGGCAATCACTGAACTGGCGGTCGAGCACGCTACTGCCGAGCAACTGGCCGAGCTGCGCCAGATGGTCAGCGACGAGCGCGACAGCTTCGCCCGCGGTGATCGGGGTGCCGGTATTCGTTTGTCCGGCGAATTCCATCTTCAGTTGGCCGTGGCCGCTAGAAACGCGCCGCTGATCAGCTTCCAGCGCAGCCTGGTGTCGCAGACCTCGCTGATCATTGCCCAGTACGAAACCGGCAATCGCACGCACTGTTCCTACGATGAGCACAACCAGTTGATCGACGCCATCGAAGCCCGCAATGCGGCACTGGCCGTCGAATTGATGATGCATCACATGGACCACATCGACAGCAAACTCAACCTTGACGAAGACAGCGCCACGGATGATTTGCATGCGGTGTTCTCGCACGTCATGGGCCGGAAAAAACCGGGGCGTTGAGGCTGTGTGGATGAACAATTATCGTGCGACGCAGAGCGTCGCGACCTGCATCCCCGCGCTGGAGCGTGAGTGGCGAGAGTTGTCCTGAGAGCAGGTTCAACTCCGCTCATGCACCAATCGCCCACCTGACCAGGTCTGCTTCACAGTCCGGTCATCACCAATCGTCATCAGCACGAACAGAATCTCTTCGATGCCTTTGGCTTGCTTCAAACGATACGACAGCAGCGGGGTGGCGTTGTAGTCGAGCACCAGGAAGTCAGCCTCGTTGCCTGGCTTCAGGCTGCCGACCTTGTCTTCCAGGCGCAGCGCCCGCGCGCCGCCCAGCGTCGCCAGGTACAGCGACTTGAATGGATTGAGCCGCGCGCCCTGCATCTGCATGACCTTGTAGGCCTCGTTCAGGGTCTGCAGAATCGAAAAACTGGTGCCGCCGCCCACGTCGGTGCCCAGACCGACATTCACCTTGTGCTTCTCGGCCATCGGCAAGTTGAACAGGCCGCTGCCCAGAAACAGGTTGGAGGTCGGGCAGAAAGCAATCGCCGAACCGGTCTGCGCCAGTCGGGCGCATTGTTCGTCGCACAGGTGCACGCCATGGGCGAACACCGAGCGCTCGCCGAGCAGGTTGAAGTGATCGTAGACGTCCAGGTAATGCTTGCGCTCCGGGAACAGCGCCTTGACCCACTCGATCTCCTGAAGGTTCTCGCTGATGTGGGTCTGCAGGTACAGGCCGGGGTATTCGGTCAGCAACTGGCCGGCCAGACTCAACTGCTCCGGGCTACTGGTTGGCGCGAATCGTGGTGTCACTGCGTAGCTCAAACGCCCTTTGCCATGCCAGCGCTCGATCAAAGCCTTGCTATCGGCATACCCGGATTCTGGCGTATCGACCAGGTAGTCCGGCGCATTGCGGTCCATCATCACCTTGCCGGCGATCATGCGCAGATCAAGTGCCTGCGCCGCGCTGAAAAACGCCTCGACCGATTCCTTGTGCACGCTGCCGAACACCAGTGCCGTGGTTGTACCGTTGCGCAGCAGTTCCTTGATGAAGATGTCGGCCACCTGTGCTGAATGCGCGGGGTCGGCGAACTGGCTTTCGCAGGGGAAGGTGTAGGTGTTGAGCCAGTCCAGCAACTGCTCGCCGTAGGAGCCGATCATGCCGGTTTGCGGCAAGTGAATATGGGTGTCGATGAACCCCGGTGTGATGAGTGCGTCCGGGTACTCGATCAGCTCGACATCGTCGTCGAGGCGCTCCAGCAGATCGGCAGCGTGACCCACCGAAACGATCTTGCCGTCCTCGACCAGCAGCAAGCCGTCGGCAAAGTATTCACAGGATGCCTCCAGCGCCACTTCGGCCGGGTCGGCGAGGTTGTGAACGATGGCGGCGCGGTAGGCTTTACGGCGGGAAACTGAACTCATGGCACTCTCGTTGTGACTCATTGCGACTGACTGCGGCGCGATGCAGGCAGCAGTCTGGCGATAGGTTCGGCGTTGGCGGTGTGTTGGCCAAAGCTGACATTGTAAGTGGCGATTATTTCCGCGGCGATCGACACCGCGATCTCGATGGGCAGCTTGCCTTTGACCTCGGCCAGGCCCATCGGGCAACGCATGCGTTGCAGCAGACTGGCGTCGAAACCGCGTTCCCGCAAGCGATGTTCGAACTTGACCCGTTTGGTTTTCGAGCCGATCAGTCCGAAGTAACCGAAGTCACCACGCCCGAGGATGGCGGCCGTCAGTTCCAGATCCAGTTGATGGTTGTGGGTCATCACGACGCAATAGGTGCCCACAGGCAGTTGCGCGACCTCGTCGACCGGCTCGTCATTGACGATCTTCATCACGCCATCGGGCATCGACTCGGGGAATTCATGCTCGCGGCTGTCGATCCAGCGCACCCTGCAGGGCAGGCTGGCCAGCAGCGGCACCAGCGCGCGGCCGACATGACCGGCACCGAACACCGCGATCTGCGCGACGGGCTCGCCCATCGGTTCGAACAACAGCACGTTCACGCCGCCGCAGCACTGGCCCAGGCTTGCACCCAGGTTGAAACGTTCCAGGCGCGTCTGCCGTGTGCCTCTGGCAAGCATCTCGCGGGCGATCTCCATGGCCTTGTATTCCAGGTGGCCGCCACCGATGGTGTCGTGGATGCGCTCGGCGCAGACCACCATTTTCGATCCGGCATTGCGCGGCGTGGAGCCCAGCTCCTCGATGATCGTCACCAGAATGCCGGGTTCACCACGGGCCTGCAGCTCGGCCAGGGCGCTGATCCAGTTGTTCATTTCTGCTCCAGGACAGAGTGATCCAGGCCAGGCGCCTTCGCGAGCAAGCTGGCTCGCACGGGGGCATCCTGAATAGGTAAGGGCGAGCCTGGCGAAGCTTCACTTGCCCGCGAAGAGGCGGAAACAATCGGCTCGGCGCCTTCGCTGGATGCGCGACGCGCGGCGCTGTTCTGGCGCATCTGTTCACAGCCCCACAGCACTTTTTCCGGCGTCGCCGGGGCGTCGATGTTTGGTTGATGACGGTAGTCACCCAGGCTCGCCACGGCGTCCTTGATCGCGCACCAGGCGGCGATGCCGAGCATGAACGGCGGCTCGCCGACGGCCTTGGAATGAAACACCGTGTCTTCCGGGTTCTTGCGGTTCTCTACCAGCTTGATGCGCAGATCGAGCGGCATGTCCGCCACTGCCGGGATCTTGTAGGACGCCGGGCCGCTGGTCATCAGCTTGCCCTTGTCATTCCACACCAGTTCCTCGGTGGTCAGCCAGCCGGCGCCTTGAATGTAGCCGCCTTCGACCTGACCGATATCGATGGCCGGGTTCAGCGACGCGCCGACGTCGTGCAGGATGTCGGTGCGCAACATCTTGTATTCGCCGGTCAGCGTATCGACGATGACTTCCACGCAGGCTGCGCCAAAGGCGTAGTAATAGAACGGCCGGCCACGTGCCTGGCTGCGGTCGTAAAAAATCTTCGGCGTCTTGTAATAGCCGGTGCTGGACAGCGACACCTGGCCCATCCATGCCAATTGCGCCAGTTCGGCGAACGGCAGGAACAGCTCGCCGATCCGCACATGGCCATTGCGGAACTCGACGTCCGCTTCGCTCAGCTGATAGTGCCTGGCGGCAAACTCCACCAGCCTTTGCTTGAGGATTTCAGCGGCATTCTGTGCCGCCTTGCCGTTCAGGTCCGTACCGCTCGAAGCGGCAGTGGGCGAGGTGTTGGGCACCTTGTCTGTGTTGGTCGCGGTGATCTGGATGCGCTCGATGTCCACCTGGAACACCTCGGCCACGACTTGCGCAACCTTGGTGTTCAAGCCCTGGCCCATTTCGGTGCCGCCATGGTTCAGGTGGATGCTGCCGTCGGTGTAGATATGAATCAGCGCACCGGCCTGATTGAGAAAACTGGCGGTAAACGAGATACCGAACTTGACCGGCGTCAGCGCCAGGCCTTTTTTCAGCACCGGGCTGCCGGCGTTGAACGCACGAATCGCTTCGCGGCGCTCGGCATACTGGCTGCTTTGCTCGAGGTCGGCGGTCATCTCTTCCAGCAGGTTGTGTTCGACCGTCTGGTAATAGTGGGTGACGTTACGCTCGGTCTTGCCGTAATAGTTGGCCTTGCGCACGTGCAGCGGGTCCTTGCCCAGGAAGCGTGCGATGCAGTCCATGACCTCTTCGATGGCGACCATGCCCTGCGGGCCGCCAAAGCCCCGGTAGGCGGTGTTGGAGGCGGTGTGCGTCTTGCAGCGGTGGCCGTTGACGGTGGCTTCACCGAGGTAATAGGCGTTGTCGGCATGAAACATGGCGCGGTCGACGATGGAAGCCGACAGGTCCGGCGAATAGCCGCAGTTGCCGGCCAGATCCAGTTGTATGCCCTGCAAGCGACCGTCATCATCGAAACCCACGTCGTACTCGATGTAGAACGGGTGGCGCTTGCCGGTCATCTGCATGTCTTCGAAGCGTTGCAGGCGCATCTTGGTGGGCTGGCCGGTCAAGCGGGCAATCACGGCGCACAGGCAGGCCGGGCTGGCCGCCTGGGTTTCCTTGCCGCCAAAACCACCGCCCATGCGCCGCATGTCGACCACGATGCGGTTCATTGGCACGCCCAGCACCTCGGCCACCAGCTTCTGGATTTCCGTGGGGTTCTGGGTCGAGCAATAGACGATCATGCCGCCGTCTTCGGTCGGCATCACGGAAGAGATCTGGGTTTCCAGGTAAAAATGTTCCTGGCCGCCAATGTGCAGGTTGCCCTGCAGGCGGTGGGTTGCGCTCGCCAGCGCAGCGGCAGAGTCGCCACGCTTGTGCGTATGGCTGTCGAGCACGAAGTGTTTCTGGCGCAGGGCCTGGACCACATCCAGCACCGGTTCCAGGTCTTCGTATTCGATGATCGCCGCCATGGCCGCCTGGCGTGCAATGTCCAGGTCACGAGCCGCCACGGCGAGCACCGGTTGCCCGACGAACTCCACCTTATCGATGGCCAGCAGCGGGTCGCCGGGCAGCAACGGCCCGATGTCCTTGAGCCCCGGAATATCCTGATGGGTAATCGCGATGCGTACACCTTCGAAGGCGTAGCAGGGCGAGGTATCGATGCTGACGATACGCGCATGGGCACGCTCGGAAAGACGTGCGTACACGTGCAACTGGTTGGGAAATTCCAGACGATCGTCAATGTACACCGCTTCGCCGGACACGTGCTTGTCGGCACTGTCGTGCTTGACGCTGCGGCCGACGCCGGTGTTCAGGCCTTGTTGAAATACTGCAAGCATCTCGGCCTGGGTGAGGTGTGGGGAATGCTCAGACATAGTCAGTCACCCGCGTTGGAACGGCTGGGGTCTGTAACTCGATGAAGTACTTGCGCAGCAGGTTTTGCGCGCTCAACAGGCGGTATTCCTTGCTTGCACGGAAATCCGACAGCGGAGTGAAATCCTCGCTCAGTGCAGTGCAGGCGCGTTCGACGGTTGCATGGCTCCATGGTTGCCCGATCAGCGCCTCTTCGCAGGCCGCTGCACGTTTCGGAATCGCCGCCATGCCGCCGAACGCTACGCGAGCCTCGTGGACCACGCCATCTTCCAGGGTCAGGCGAAAAGCCGCGCAGACCGCCGAGATGTCGTCATCCAGCCGCTTGGAGACTTTATAGGCGCGGAAGATCTGCCGCGATGTGGCGGTGGGCACGATGATCTTTTCGATGAACTCGCTGTCCTGGCGGGCCGTGACCTTGTAGTCGATGAAATAGTCTTCCAGCGCCAAAGTGCGCTGACTGTTGCCTTTACGCAGCACGACCTGCGCGCCAAGGGCGATCAGCAGCGGCGGGGAATCGCCGATGGGGGAGGCGTTGCCGATGTTGCCACCCAGCGTGCCCTGATTGCGGATCTGCAACGAGGCGAAGCGCTGCAGTAACTCGCCAAAGTCCGGGTACTCGGCCTTGAGTGCGGCATAACAATCGGTCAGCGGAGTCGCTGCGCCGATCTCCAGGCGGTCGTCGAAACGCTTCACGCCCTTCATCTCGTCGATGTGTCCGACGTAAATCATCACCGGCAACTGTTTGTGAAACTGCGTGACTTCCAGAGCCAGATCGGTGCCTCCGGCCAGCAGGCGCGCCTGCGGATGGCTGTCGTAGAGGTCCGCCAGATCCGCCACGGTCAGCGGAATGAAGCAGCGTTTTTCGCCGTCATTCAGTTCATCGGTGCCGGCCGGAGCGATGGCGCGCAAGCGTTCGACGGTCTGCGCCTGGCGTTGATCGAACTGATCCGGCAGGCGCTGCGCGCAAGACTGCTCGGCAGCGGCCAGAATAGGGCGGTAGCCGGTGCAGCGACACAGGTTGCCGGCCAGGGCTTCGTGGGCCTGATGGGCATCGGCTTCGCTGCTGTTCTTTTGCAGCGCCAACAGCGACATCACAAAGCCCGGGGTACAAAAGCCGCATTGCGAGCCATGACACTCGACCATCGCCTTCTGCACGCTGTGCAACTGGCCCTGATGCCTGAGGTCTTCGACGCTGATCAATTGCTTGCCGTGTAGCGACGCCATAAATGTCAGGCACGAATTGAGGCTGCGATAACGCAGCGTTTGCTCGCCGTCAGCGTCACTGTGCAACTCGCCCACCACGACGGTGCAGGCACCGCAGTCACCACTGGCACAACCTTCCTTGGTACCGGGCTTGTGTGCCTGCTCACGCAGGTAGGTTAGCACGGTCATGTTCGGATTCAGGCTGCGCTCGGTTTTTAGCTCTTGGTTCAAAAGGAACTGAATCACGGCGCAAAGCCCTCACGTTTATTGTCATCAGACATGTCGATGAATCTATCAGCTCTGTTTATTGGGTCAATTTGTTTCTGACTTCGGAGTCAGGAAATTGAGTTTTTCGGCGATCTGCCGATCAAACAGCCTCTGGTTCTTGAATCGCCTGCCGGGTGTATTCAAGGTTTTGCGTATTTCGTGCCAGTTTCCGTGTTTATGGCCCTGCGCCACCCGTGCCGGTTGCGATACACTCCGCGACTTGCATGCTGAACTGGTTTTTTCTGAAGGATAGTCATGACGTTCAAGGCCCCGGACAGCCTCGCTGAGCAAATTGCTCATCATCTTGCCGAGCGGATCATTCGCGGTGAGCTCAAGCCTGGAGAGCGTATTCAGGAGCAGAAAGTCACGCAGGCGTTGAACGTCAGCCGTGGCTCCGTGCGCGAAGCACTGCTGATTCTGGAGCGGCGCCACCTGGTGGTGATCCTGCCGCGTCGTGGCGCGCAGGTCACGGTGCTCAACGCCCATAACGTCACCAGCCTGTGCTGCCTGATGAGCGAGCTTTACATTCTGCTGGCCAATGCAGTGGTCGAGCGCTGGAAGACCGAGGACGATCTTGCGCCGTTTCTGCAGATACAACAGCGTCTGCAGGGCAGTTTCCAGCAGCAGGACGTCAACGCATTCGTCGAAGAGAGCTTCAATGTGATGCGCGCGGCCTATCCGTTCGCCAACAACCCGTACCTCGAGGAAACCGTCGAGAACCTGCAGCCTTCCATGAGCCGCAGCTATTTCCTCGCGCTCGAGCAACGCAAGGCCGATATGGGCGACTACCTGGCATTGTTCGACGAACTGCTTGGCGCAGTGGTGGCGCGGGACATACCGAAGATTCGTGTCGTGCTGGTCAGCTACTGTCAGCGCAGCTGCCAGTTGGTGCTGGCCGCCCTGGCAAAGGGTTGACGCCGTGCGCCTGAAGTGCATCAAGCTGGTGGGGTTCAAATCTTTCGTCGACCCCACCACGGTGAACTTCCCCAGCAACATGGCGGCTGTCGTCGGCCCCAATGGCTGTGGCAAATCCAATATCATCGACGCCGTGCGCTGGGTGATGGGCGAAAGCTCGGCCAAGAACCTGCGCGGCGAGTCGATGACCGACGTCATCTTCAACGGCTCCACCAGCCGCAAACCGGTCAGCCAGGCCAGCATCGAACTGGTCTTCGACAACTCGGACGGCACGCTGGTCGGCGAGTACGCGGCGTATGCGGAAATCTCCATTCGCCGCAAAGTGACCCGCGACAGTCAGAACAGCTACTACCTCAACGGCACCAAATGCCGCCGTCGCGACATCACCGACATCTTCCTCGGCACCGGCCTGGGGCCGCGCAGCTATTCGATCATCGAACAGGGCATGATCTCCAAGCTGATCGAAGCCAAGCCCGAAGACCTGCGCAACTTCATCGAAGAGGCCGCAGGGATTTCCAAGTACAAGGAGCGGCGCCGGGAAACCGAAAACCGCATTCGTCGCACCCACGAGAACCTGGCGCGTCTGACCGACCTGCGTGAAGAGCTCGAGCGTCAGCTGGAGCGTCTGCACCGACAGGCTCAGGCCGCCGAGAAGTATCAGGAATACAAGGCCGAAGAGCGTCAGTTGAAAGCGCAATTGTCGGCCCTGCGCTGGCAGGCGCTGAATGATCTGGTGGGGCAGCGCGAGGCGGTGATTGGCAATCAGGAGGTCGGCTTCGAGGCGCTGGTGGCCGATCAGCGCAGTGCCGATGCCAGTATCGAAAGGCTGCGCGACGGCCACCATGATCTGTCCGAGCGCTTTAACCTGGTGCAGGGCCGCTTTTATTCGGTCGGCGGCGACATTGCCCGCGTCGAGCAGAGCATTCAGCACGGTCAGCAGCGGCTGCGCCAATTGCAGGATGACCTGCGCGAAGCCGAGCGTGCCCGCCAGGAAACCGAATCGCACCTTGGGCACGACACCACCTTGCTCGCCACCCTCGGCGAAGAGCTGGAGATGCTCGAGCCCGAGCAGGAAATGACCAGCGCGGCCGCCGAGGAGTCGGCCATCGCTCTGGAAGACGCCGAAGCGGCCATGCAGGGCTGGCAGGAGAAGTGGGACGTCTTCAATCAGCAATCCGCCGAGCCGCAGCGTCAGGCACAGGTCCAGCAGTCACGCATTCAACAGCTGGAACAGAGCATCGAACGCCTTGCAGAGCGCCAGCGGCGGCTGGCCGAAGAGCGTCAACTGCTGGCCGCTGACCCGGAAGATGCGGCCATTCTGGAATTGAGCGAAGACCTCGCCGCCCGTGACATGACCCTTGAAGAGCTGCACATGGGCGAGGAGCAGGCGGTCGAGCGTCTTGAACAATTGCGCGAGGCGTTGCAGCACGCCAGCCAGGCGCAACAGCAGGCGCAGGGCGAGCTGCAACGTCTCAACGGCCGGTTAGCGTCCCTGGAAGCGTTGCAGCAGGCGGCACTTGACCCGGACACCGGCACTGCCGAGTGGCTGCGGGATCAGCAACTGGCCGAACGGCCGCGTCTGGCCGAGGGGCTGAGCGTCGAAGCCGGCTGGGAACTGGCCGTGGAAACCGTGCTTGGTGCGGATTTGCAGGCCGTGTTGGTGGATGACTTCGACGGGCTCGATCTGGCCGGTTTTCAGCAGGGCGATCTGCGCTTGATCGGCGCGGGTGCCGATGCGGTTCGCGCGCCCGGTAGTTTGCTGGAAAAGGTCGACAGCACGGTTGATCTGTCCGCCTGGCTGGGCCAGGTGATACCGGTGGAGAACCTGGACCAGGCGCTGGCGCGGCGTGCGCAACTCAGCGCCGGGCAAAGCCTGATCAGCCGTGACGGCTACTGGGTGGGGCGGCACTTTTTGCGTGTACGCCGCGCCAGCGAAGCGCAGAGCGGGGTGCTGGCGCGCGGTCAGGAATTGCAGCAGCTGGGTCTGGAGCGCGATGAGCGCGAAGCGACTCTGGCCACCCTGGAAGAGCAGTTGCTGGTCTTGCGCGAGCAGCAGTCGCAGCAGGAAGACGCTCGTGAGCAGTTGCGCCGTCGCGTGCAGGACGAAACCCGTCAGCAAAGCGAATTGAAAGCGCAGTTGTCGGCGGTCCGGGTAAAAGTCGAGCAGTTGACCCTGCGGCGCACTCGTCTTGATGAAGAATTGGCCGAGTTGGGTGAGCAACGCGCTGTCGAGCACGAGCACCTCGGCGAATCGCGCCTGCAATTGCAGGATGCACTGGACAGCATGGCGCAGGATACCGAGCAGCGCGAGGTGCTGCAGGCGCAGCGTGATGCGCTGCGTGAGCGTCTGGACCGGATACGTCAGGATGCGCGGCAGCACAAGGATCACAGTCATCAGCTGGCGGTGCGTCTCGGCTCGATCAAGGCGCAATACGATTCGACCCGTCAGGCGCTGGAGCGCCTGCGCATGCAGTCCGAAAGGCTGACCGAGAAGCGCGAGCAACTGAGCCTGAATCTGGAGGAGGGCGAGGCACCGCTCGAAGAACTGCGCCTCAAGCTTGAAGAACTGCTGGAGCGGCGCATGGTGGTCGATGACGAAATGCGCATCGCCAAGAACGCACTCGAAGACGCTGACCGCGAATTGCGCGAGGCAGAAAAGCGCCGCACCCAGGCCGAGCAGCAATCGCAGCTGCTGCGTGGCCAGCTGGAACAACAGCGTCTGGAGTGGCAGGCGCTGACGGTGCGTCGCAAAGCCTTGCAGGACCAGTTGCATGAAGACGGCTATGACCTGCATGGCGTGCTTGCCACACTGACGCCGGAAGCCAGCGAACAGGCTGCCGAGCAGCAACTGGAAAGCATCGCCGGGCGTATTCAGCGCCTGGGCGCGATCAACCTCGCGGCCATCGACGAGTATCAGCAGCAGTCCGAGCGCAAGCGCTATCTGGATGCGCAGGATGCCGATCTGGTCGAAGCGCTGGACACTCTGGAAAACGTCATTCGCAAGATCGACAAGGAGACCCGAAACCGCTTCAAGGATACCTTCGATCAGATAAACAGCGGAATTCAGGCACTTTTCCCAAAAGTTTTCGGTGGCGGCTCCGCTTATTTGGAACTGACGGGCGAAGATTTACTCGATACTGGGGTGACAATCATGGCGCGTCCCCCCGGCAAGAAGAACAGCACCATTCATTTGCTGTCGGGTGGTGAAAAAGCCCTGACGGCGCTGGCGCTGGTTTTTGCCATTTTCAAACTCAATCCTGCGCCGTTTTGCATGCTTGACGAGGTGGATGCGCCGCTGGATGACGCCAACGTGGGTCGCTATGCACGTTTGGTGAAAGAAATGTCACAAACGGTGCAGTTCATCTATATCACCCACAACAAGATCGCCATGGAAATGGCTGATCAGCTGATGGGGGTAACGATGCACGAGCCCGGCTGTTCGCGGCTGGTGGCGGTGGATGTGGAGCAGGCGATGGCGCTGGTGGATGCCTGATTCGACGCCTCGTTCTGCGGGCAAGTGGCTGTCCAGAGGCCTGAAAACGAGACGCTGGTACATGAGATGGCAACTTGGGCGGCGAAGAGACGTAACAGACGGTGTAAAGTTACCTTTGGTCGTGCTAGTTTAGTGACCACTTTTTATTTTCGCGTGGGCGAATTGCCAGTCAGAACATAGACTTGGCACCACGTATTAAAGGGGTTTAGGCCCTTATTTTCAGATTTCTTCATTAGAGGCACTGGATTACATGGAAATCGGTCTGCGCGAGTGGCTGATCGTCATCGGCATAATAGTCATCGCCGGTATTCTCTTTGATGGCTGGCGCCGTATGCGCGGCAGCAAGGGTAAATTGAAATTCAGACTGGATCGGAGCTTCTCCAACCTTCCGGATGAAGAAGAGACCACGTCTGCCGAACTGCTCGGGCCGCCTCGTGTGCTGGATACCCACAAGGAGCCGCAGCTCGACGAGCACGATCTGCCGTCCATGAGCGCCAGCCCGCGTGAAGGCAAGCGTGGCAACAGCGAGAAGCGCAGTGACAAGAAGCGCAAGGATGAGCCACAGCAGGGCGACCTGAACCTGGATCTCGACGGCCCGAGCCTGTTTACCGCACGCGACGACGATTTCCCGGACGACAAGCCGGCCCAGCGCATCACCGAAGACAAGGACCTGCCTCCGGTAGAGGAAGTGCTGGTCATCAGCGTGATCTCGCGCAGCGAAGGCGGTTTCAAGGGCCCGGCGCTGTTGCAGAACATTCTGGAAAGCGGCCTGCGTTTCGGTGAGATGGATATTTTCCACCGTCACGAGAGCATGGCTGGCAACGGCGAAGTGCTGTTCTCGATGGCCAATGCGGTCAAGCCCGGCGTGTTCGACCTGGACGATATCGACCATTTCAGCACCCGTGCAGTGAGCTTCTTCCTCGGCTTGCCAGGCCCTCGTCATCCCAAGCAGGCATTCGATGTGATGGTTGCCGCCGCTCGCAAGCTGGCTCACGAGCTGGATGGCGAACTGAAGGATGATCAGCGCAGCGTCATGACCGCGCAGACCATAGAGCATTATCGCCAGCGCATCGTCGAGTTCGAGCGTCGGGCGTTGACCCAGCGTCGCGGTTGAGCAAACCCTTGGGCAGGTCTCCGATCATGAGCGTGCTGCGGCCCGCTCTGGCGGGGCCTGACCTGAACAGAACAGAGCCAACAGATTAAGCAGCCTCGGCTGCTTTTTTGCTTTTTGAGAGAACACCGTATGAAGGCCGTCGAAACCCGAATCCTGGAACTGCGTGCACAGCTGGATGAGCACAACTACCGCTACCACGTTCTGGATGAGCCGAGCATTCCGGATGTCGAGTACGACCGCCTGTTTCACGAGCTCAAGGCCCTGGAGTCGGAAAACCCTCATCTGGTCACTCCCGATTCGCCGACGCAGCGGGTCGGAAGCGCGGCCTTGTCGGCGTTTACCCAGGTGCGCCACGAAATGCCGATGCTCAGCCTGGGCAACGCGTTCGAAGAAAACGACATGCTCGAATTCGATCGCCGGGTCACCGAGGGGCTGGATCTGCCGGCCGGCGACCTGTTTGGCGAAGGCAGCAAGGTGCAGTACAGCTGCGAGCCCAAGCTGGACGGTCTGGCAGTCAGCCTGCTGTATCGCGACGGCGCGCTGGTGCGGGGGGCGACGCGCGGCGACGGCACCACCGGCGAAGACATCAGCGTCAATGTGCGCACAGTGCGCAACATCCCGCTCAAGCTGCAGGGCAAAGGCTGGCCGGATGTGCTGGAAGTGCGCGGTGAAGTGTTCATGTCCAAGGCCGGTTTCGAGCGCCTCAACGCCAGTCAGCTGGAAATCGGCGGCAAGACCTTCGCCAACCCGCGCAACGCAGCGGCAGGCAGCCTGCGTCAGCTGGATTCGAAGATCACGGCCAACCGGCCGCTGGAGTTTTGCTGCTATGGCCTGGGCCAGACGTCGGCGGAAATCGCCGACACTCATATTGGCGTGCTTGAAACGTTGAAAAAATGGGGCATGCCGGTCAGCCGCGAGCTGAAACTGGCGAATGGCGTCGAGGAGTGTCTGGCCTATTACCGCGATATCGGTGAGCGACGCCTGGCGCTGACTTACGAGATCGACGGCGTGGTGTTCAAGGTCAACAACCTGGCAGCGCAGCGCGAACTGGGCTTTCGCGCCCGTGAGCCGCGCTGGGCGATTGCCCACAAATTCCCCGCCATGGAAGAACTGACCGAACTGCTGGATGTCGAGTTCCAGGTAGGCCGCACGGGCGCAGTAACGCCGGTCGCGCGGCTCAAGCCGGTCAAGGTGGCAGGCGTCATGGTCGCCAACGCCACGCTGCATAACATGGACGAAGTGGCGCGGCTCGGCCTGATGATTGGCGACACGGTGATCATCCGGCGTGCCGGTGACGTGATTCCGCAGGTAGTGCAGGTGGTTGCCGAGCGCCGCCCCGAGGATGCCAGGGCGGTGCAGGTTCCACAGACCTGCCCGGTGTGCGGCTCGCATGTCGAGCGCACGCAACTGATCAAACGCAGCAAAGGCAAGGAAACCGTCACCGAGGGCGCGGTGTATCGCTGTGTCGGGCGTCTGGCCTGCGGTGCGCAACTCAAGCAGGCGATCATTCATTACGTATCGCGTCGCGCCATGGACATCGAAGGGCTGGGTGACAAGACCATCGAGCAACTGGTCGATGAGAAACTCATCGGCTCGCCTGCCGATCTGTACAAACTGAAATACGAACAGATCATCGACCTGGAAGGTTTCGCGGAAGTCTCCAGCAATAAATTGCTCAAGGCCATCGCCGACAGCCGACAGCCGACCCTGGCGCGTTTCATCTATGCCTTGGGCATTCCCGATGTGGGTGAGGAGACGGCCAAGGTCTTGGCGCGTTCGCTGGCGTCACTGGAGCGTGTCCAACAGGCCTTGCCGGAAGTGCTGACCTACCTGCCGGATGTCGGCCTGGAAGTCGCATACGAGATTCACAGCTTCTTTGAGGACGAGCACAACCGTAGCGTCATCGATGCGCTGCTCGGTGAATGCGGTTTGCAATTGCAGGACCAGGGCGAGCTGGGCGCCGAGTTCGCGGCCAGCACCACGCTGGAAGGGA
The DNA here is from genome assembly GCF_977070315.1 of Plantibacter cousiniae (nom. nud.). Classification (NCBI taxonomy): domain Bacteria; kingdom Bacillati; phylum Actinomycetota; class Actinomycetes; order Micrococcales; family Microbacteriaceae; genus Plantibacter; species Plantibacter cousiniae (nom. nud.). Next base: position 218,114 of record NZ_CDRVEU010000005.1, read on the forward strand.
TGATCGACAAACTGCACATTCCGTCGGTAGGGCCGGGTGCTGCGCAGAAACTGGCGGACCGGTTCGGTACGCTGGAGGCCATCATCAGTGCCGACTGGCTGGACATGCGTCAGGCACTGCCGGAGAAACAGGCCAGGTCGGTTCGCGATTTCTTCGACGACAGCGCAAACGCCGAGCGCGCCCGCGCCATCGAAGCCCAGCTCAAGGACTTCGGCATGCACTGGCGCAGCGAGAAAAAAACCGTCGAAGGTTTGCCGCTGGCTGGCCAGACCTGGGTACTGACCGGCTCGCTGGAACGCATGAGCCGCGATGTCGCCAAGGAAAAGCTCGAAAGCCTCGGTGCCAAGGTGTCCGGCTCGGTCTCGGCCAAGACCCACACCGTGGTTGCCGGGCCTGGTGCTGGCTCGAAACTGACCAAGGCCAACGAACTCGGCCTTACCGTTCTGGACGAAGATGCACTGCTCAAACGCTTGGCCGAGCTGGGTGTGGCGGTTGATTGAGGAAGACCGACGCTCCGTATGCCCTGATTATCGTGCGACGCTCCGCGTCGTATGCAGTTCTGGACGCTCTGCGTCCGGTCTTGAGTGTGATGGTGCGGCGTAGATCTGTGACGCGGAGCGTCACGCACGGCATTCCCACGCTGGAGCGTGCGGAACGATAATCCCAACTACCGTGCGATGCTCTGCTTAGGCATGTCTTGATTATCGTGCGACGCTCCGCGTCGCATGCAGTTCTGGACGCTCTGCGTCCGGTCTTGAGTGTGATGGTGCGGCGTAGATCTTTTGCGCGCAGCGTCACGCACTGCATTCCCACGCTGGAGCGTGAGGAACGATAATCCCGACTACCGTGCGACGCACCGTTTTGGCCCATGAACACGCCGTAAGCCTCATCATCCATGCCGCTCGATAATATTTTGAACCCCTGAAGCGTCGGTATGATCTAGTCCATGCAAGGTCAACGGGAGATCGCCATGTATCGCTTTTTCGAGCAACTGAGTTCACGCATCACCGCCCCATTTGTCGGCGAATCCAAACGTAACAGCAAGGTCTGGCAGTGCACCTGTGGCCAGTCGGTGTTTTTCCCCAATACCCAATGCCTGGCCTGTTCTGCAGCGCTGGGCTACCTGCCTGAGCAGGGGCGTGTCGCTACGCTCGAAGCGGGGCCTGAGCCTACTACCTGGCGCCTGAGCGATGAGCCGGGTGCCGGGTTGTATCGGCGTTGCGCCAACCTCGGCACCCCGGCAGCCTGTAACTGGCTTTTTCCAGAGCATAATTCCGGCGAATTCTGTGTTGCGTGCAGCCTCAATCACACCATTCCCGACCTGTCGGTGGTTGAAAACGGCGAGCGCTGGCGCAAGGTCGAGACCGCCAAACGGCGTCTGGTCGCGCAGCTGATTTCCCTGGGCCTGCAGGTCATTCCCAAGACTGTCGACGAAGAGACCGGTCTGGCCTTCGACTTCGTCGGTGTCGATCTGGAGGGCAACCTGCCAACCACAGGCCATGCCAACGGCCTGATCACCCTGAACATCGAAGAAGCCGACGACGCACACCGTGAAGCGATGCGCGTGCAGCTGCACGAACCCTATCGCACCTTGCTTGGCCATTTCCGTCATGAAGTCGGCCACTACTACTGGGATCGGCTCATCGCCAATACCCACTGGCAGGACAGTTATCGCAACCTGTTCGGCGACGAGCGCGCCAGCTACGCCGACGCGCTCGATCATCACTACCAGAACGGTGCGCCGGACAACTGGCAGGAAAGCTTCGTCAGTGCCTACGCGACCATGCATCCTTGGGAAGACTGGGCCGAAACCTGGGCGCATTACCTGCACATGATGGATGCGGTCGACACCGCGCTGGGGTTTGGCATGAGCGCTCGCGACATGGAGCTCGACTACCAGCCGTTTCCGCTGGAAGTACTCTACGACCCTCAGCATCCGGGCGGCCCGGCGTTCCTGTCGTTCGTCAATGCCTGGATCGAGCTGGCGAGCATGCTCAACGAGTTGTCACGCAGCATGGGGCAGCCGGATTTCTATCCGTTCGTGCTGCCTCAAGCGGTCATCGCCAAGCTGCACTTCATCCACCTGGTGATTCAGGATGCCGGTGGCAAGGCCGATGAGGTTTTGCAGGCCCAGTAACGCGGGCCATGCCTGACACGCTTCGGCGGCGTGTCAGGCCTTTGTGCAAAAGCGGCTCAAAGCGTCAGGGTCAGCCTGCGCTCGAAACCGATCCGCCCGCGATACGCCTCACCGGTATCGACCCAGCCCTGGCCGGTATAAAGCCCGATGGCGGCCGAGTTGTCCGCATCCACCGACAGCATCAATTGAGTGATGTCCGGCCATTTCAGGCGCAACGCCGCAGGCAATGCTTGCAGGCACGCCTTGCCCAGCCCCTTGCCCTGTTCACGGTGATCGATCTGCAACGCATGCAGTGTCGCCGTCAGAGCCTCCTGAGCCCAGTGCGGCAGACAATCATCGCGCTTGAGCAGGAAGAACCCCACCGGCTTCTCGTCACCGAGCAGCGCGAAGCCGCAAATATTCGGGCTGGGTCTGACCAGAAGCGTATTGAGCGCGGTGTAGATGTCGCCGGAGAACTGTATCTGTTCCTGCGTAACCTCGAGGTATCCGAGCTGTTGGCGTTGAGAGGCGCTGAGGTCGTGGTAGTCGACCAATCGAGTCTGCATGAGCAACCTGCTGGCTGATTATGGTTGAGGCGGGCAGGGTACAGGATCGAACGGGGCCGCTTCGAGGATTTGTAACGCTGATGACCGGCACGCATTTGCCTTTCAGCCCCGGCACACAAGTGCTTGAGCCCCCTCGAAATTTTTATCCGCAGCAACGGTTGTAAACTCGCGCAAGACCGGTACAATGGCGCGGCTCGCCAACTGGTGAGTGTCGTTATGGTGACCCCATCGGTCCCCCCGCAACGATTACCCGTGAACCTGGTCAGATCCGGAAGGAAGCAGCCACAGCGGGAACATTGTGTGCCGGGGTGTGGCTGGTGGGGGCACCACCTATCTCAAGGTCCTTTTCTGAAAGTGGCCTGCTCGTAAAAATGAAAGCCTATTCCTGTTTCGACGGCGCCCTGCGCTGGCGAGAACTTCGTGCGTCTGTAAAAACAGTCTGCCCGGCACGGAGATAACCGCCGGATGTCTCCAGGCCGGCGGTTAATCCTGCATGGCCTGCCTTACTGCCATCGTGCCAGGAAGATGGAGCGACCACTCTGATGGGGCGAGCGGTGTACCAGTTTGGGAATGCTGTCTTCGCAAATACCTTTGCCCGCAAAGAAATAGAAGCGGTCTTGCTTGGCTTCTCTGGTTCTCTGCTCGACCGCCCTGGCATCCAGAGGCGTCATTTTCCCAAAATGCCCCGCTTCAAATATTCCTTCTGATTCTGCGCGCTTCACGTATTCGGTGCCGCGACCCTCGATGGTGGCGATGCAGATGACCTTTTTCGGCCCCTTATCCTGATGCCATTGGTCTGCGCCCTGATTTTTGGCCCTTCGCAGTTGGAACTCATGAGGCCTCAATTGTTGTTGCTTCCCGGTAAGAGTGGTTGCAATGTCCTTCGCTACGGCTGTTGTTGATCGTTCGTAGTCGGTTGCTTTCAAATCAATAACCTTTCCAACGGTCTCCTGTCTCCAGGCGGGGTTACTGAGACTGCTTTGCTCATGCAAAAAACGTCTTGTAGGTTCTGCTATGGGAACGGTGAAATACCCTTTCTCCATGAGTTTTGCCGTCTTTTCCTGGATCTGTTCCGGCTTCAGCTTCAACTCATCAAAAGGCTGGGGCTGGGTGTAGTAAGCCGATGTGCCAACTCCGCCGCGAATGCCGTAGGTCACGGATATTTTCCTCTGCTTGAATGTGGTGTTAACCACGAATTGGCCTTTTGGGCCGCTTGAACGCTTGGGGCTTGGTAGCCCGTCGCTCGGGGCCGTGAGTGGCAACTCATTGAGGAGAGGTTCCATGCTGTCCGATCAGTTTCGACGAACAGTGAAAACTCGGTGTGCGTTCAGGTGATCGATCAATAGCCAATTCAACTGAACCCTCACTTCCACACACCCCCTAACTCCTTACGCGTCGCTTGAAACCGTTTTACGGCAAGGGGCAATTCAAGTCGCTGCGGGTGTCACGGGCTTTTCGGTCAGGCGTCTCGCAGCAGTGGAGCCGGGGGCCGGATGGAACAGGACATCATCAGATTTTTCACAGACTCGCAATTTCTGGGCATATCGCTCGCCAACTGGATACTGGCTATTTTCGCCTCGACCCTGAGTTTTATTCTGGTCAGGGGCGTGATCGGTTTTGTGCTCAGAAAGATGCGCTCGCGTGCGGATGCGCCCAGCACGCATATGCGATACATCGTGGTGCAGGTGCTGTCGGGCACCAGTAATACGTTATTGCTGCTGGCTTCCATTCTGATCGGCATCGGCATGCTCGATCTGCCGGAGCGCTGGCTCGGGCGGGTCAGCAGTCTGTGGTTCGTGGTCGCCGCATTACAGGTCGGGCTGTGGGCGAACCGGGCAATCGCGCTCGCCTTGCAGCGCTACTTCGTGCGTCACAACGCCGGCGGCACCTTTCAGGGCAGCGCGCTGGCCACGTTGAGTCTGTGGGGTGCGAAGGTGCTGCTGTGGGCCACGGTGGTCATGGCGATGCTGTCGAACGTCGGGGTCAATATCACCGCGTTCGTCGCCAGCCTCGGGGTCGGCGGCATTGCGGTCGCACTCGCGGTGCAGAACATTCTGGGCGACGTGTTTGCTTCGCTGTCCATCGCCGTGGACAAGCCTTTCGAGGTTGGCGACTTCATCGTCGTCGGTGCGTTGTCCGGCACGGTCGAGCACGTGGGCCTGAAGACCACGCGGATCCGCAGCCTGGGTGGCGAGCAGATCGTGATGGCCAACGCCGACATGATCAACAACACCATCCAGAACTACAAACGCTTGCAGGAACGAAGGATTGTCTTTGAGTTCAGGCTGACCTATGACTGCTCGGTCGATCAGATAAGGGAAGTGCCGAAGAAAGTCGAAGCGATCATCAACGCGCAGAAGCTGGCACGTTTCGATCGTTCGCATTTTCGGGGGTTTGGCGAGACATCGCTGGAGTTCGAGACCGTTTTTATCGTGCTCGACCCCAGCTACAACGTCTATATGGATGTGCAGCAGGCGATCAATCTGGACATCATGGAAGCCTTTGCCGAACTGGACGTGCGTTTCGCGTTCCCGTCCCGCACGGTGTACGTGGCGTCCCTGCCACCGGTGAAAACCGCTCGTCCGACTGCGCTGGAGGCTGCCGACGCGACCACCTGACGGGATCAGGCCGGAAACTGCAGCGCGTTGGTCAGGTCGCCCATCGGCGCCTGGCCACGCGCGATCATGGCCTCGTCACGGCGTTTCAGGCCGTCGAGTTTTTCCAGGCCATGCACGCGGGTGATCAGGCGCAGGATCGAGGCGGTGTCGTAAACCGTGTGGTCGACCTTGCCCTTGCGGGCGAAAGGGGAGATGACCAGAGCGGGAATGCGCGTGCCGGGCCCGAAGCGGTCGCCTTTTGGCGGCGCGACATGGTCCCACCAGCCGCCGTTCTCGTCGAAGGTGACGACGATCACCATGTTGTCCCACTGTGGGCTCTTGCGCAGCACCTTGATCACCCGGTCGATGTGCCGGTCACCCGAAGCAACGTCGGCGTAACCGGCGTGCATGTTCAGGTTGCCCTGGGGCTTGTAGAAGGTTACCGCAGGCAACTTGCCCGCTTCGGCATCGGCGAGAAAGCGATTGGTGCTCGACTCGTCACCCAGCCCGCCGTCACGCAGGCGCTTCTTGCGCTCTTCAGGGTGCTGCGGCCCCTGCTGCTTGAAGTAGTTGAACGGCTGGTGATGGTATTGAAAGTTGGGGATTTTCGGGATCCCGGTGGAGTCCTTGAATTCATCCAGCGTCACTTGCCAGGCACCGGCGTACCACGCCCAGTCAACATTCCTTTTCGACAGCTTGTCACCGATGTGCTCGTGGCTTTGCGGAACCAGCACGTTGGGCAGATCCGGTTTCGAGTAATCAGGGTTTTGCGGGTCGCGCAGCCAGGTTGGCCAGTAGGGCGGGGCCATGGTGTTGACGGCGTAGTTGTCCGGCGTGATGGCGCTGGGGCCAAATTGTGGCGGTCCGTCCATGGCGCTGGCCGGCGACTTGTCGAGCGGTTTGAGGCGCGGATCCTGCGGGTTGAAACTCTGCAAGGTAGCGATTTGCGACTTGGCCGGAGATTCGGCGGCGTTCGGGTAAATAGGCGCGGTGGCTGAAATCAGGTACTGGTGATTGAGGAACGAGCCGCCGAAAGCACCCTGAAAGAAGTTGTCACACAGCACGAACTCCTCGGCCACGTCCCACAGGCGCAGCGAGTACTGAGTCTGTGCATAGTTGCCCATGGTCAGGCCGCCTGCATCCGCCCAGGCCACGAAACGATCGTTCTTGCCGTCGTTGATCTGCATCTGGTTCTGGTAAAACACGTGCCACAGATCGCGGGTCACCAGGCTCAGCGGCAGGTCTTCACCGTTCGGTCCCTTGAGCGGGAACGGCGCGTTGGGCAGGTCTTGCTGAAACTGCTCGCCCACCGGATAAGTCACGCCATCGACGGTTTGCGGTCCGACCTGCAGCACGCCGCCCCAGGCAGGTGGCAGTTTGGACAATCGCGTGCCGTCGCGGTCGCGCTGCTCGTAATCGGAAGGCCTGAGCGAGGAGAGCGGCTTTTCGACACCGGGGAAATCGCCGAACAGGTTATTGAAGCTGCGGTTCTCGGCGTAGATCACCACAATGGTTTTCACATTTTCGCGCAAGGCGCGATCCAGCGCGGGTCCGGCAAGGTGATGATGCCGTTCGTTGTCGCCGGGCGGCTTCTCGTGGGCGGAAACGTAGCTGCTAAGGGTGACACCTGCACCCAAGGCAGCCATCCCGCCCAGAAAACGACGGCGGCTGGGGTTTTCGTTGGTATCTTCGTCGTCTGGTCTGTCGCTCATCGCCAAATACTCGCGCTGGTTAATGTGTTACCAAAGATTTCACGCGAGCGTAACCATGGAATATGACGCTATTGCGACAGCGTAGATGAAGGATCAGGGGGCCGTGGCCATTGTGTAGTGATCGATGATCTGCTGGATCTCGCCCGACAGACGCATCTGCACCAGCGTGCGCAAAATTCTGCCCACTGGCAGGTCGGGGTTATTGCGGATCAGGCAGGCGGCTGGTTGTTCGGCGACCAGTGATATCGGCTTGAGCCTCTTGCCGACAGGCAGGTTCCGGTTGGTCCATTCGAGGATCAACTGATTGGTCACCGCGTAGTTGTAGCGCCCGGCCATCAGCTTGCCGAGCGTCTGATTCTGCGCGCGCGCGTCTTCACGGACCAGTTTGTGATTCTCGAAAAGGTGCTCCAGGGCCGGGTAGTTGTAGCCCAGCACGGTGCCGACGGTTTCGTTGTCGAACTGCTCGGGGTAGGGGCCGGCAGCCGTCGCCGCCGAAGCGACCAGCCAGTCGCGCTGATAGAGAATCGGCAGGCTCCATAGATAATCCCCGGACAAGTCCGGGTACCACGCCTGGGCGCTGTAGCAGTGCATGTCGACTTCGCCGCGCTCCAGCGCCGACTGGATGCGCAGGCGCGGCATTACGTGGTAACTGGCCTCGAGGCCCACGTGGTGCGCAAGGCTTTGCATGATGTCGAACAGAATGCCGGATTCGGGACGAAAGTCGGTGATGTGCATCATCGGCATGGTCCAGCCTTCATTGACCGCAAAGCTCAAGGTCCTCTGCGCCGCGCTGCCGTTTTGCGGCATCAGCAATAGCAGGCAGGCCGCCGCTGCACGAGGCAGCCGCGGCGTGGTGAAGGCCCGAATAAAGCGCGTCAATAGAGTCATTTGCACAGCTTAGCCACAATAGAGACGGACACCAGATGCAATTTTGCCCCTGCTCGGCTAGCATTGGCGGTCTTCCGCTTACCAGTTGCGACGGTTTTAAATGAGTTATCAGGTTCTTGCACGTAAATGGCGTCCGCGCTCGTTCCGCGAAATGGTCGGCCAGGCTCATGTGTTGAAGGCCCTGATCAACGCGCTGGACAGCCAGCGCCTGCACCATGCCTATCTGTTTACCGGCACACGGGGCGTCGGCAAGACGACTATCGCGCGGATCATCGCCAAGTGCCTGAACTGTGAAACCGGCATCACCTCGACGCCCTGCGGCACCTGCTCGGTGTGCAAGGAGATCGACGAGGGCCGTTTCGTCGATCTGATCGAAATCGACGCCGCCAGCCGTACCAAGGTCGAAGATACGCGTGAGCTGCTGGATAACGTGCAGTACGCGCCGAGTCGCGGTCGCTTCAAGGTCTACCTGATCGACGAAGTGCACATGCTGTCCAGCCACTCGTTCAACGCCTTGCTCAAGACGCTTGAAGAGCCGCCGCCCTACGTCAAGTTCATCCTTGCCACCACCGATCCGCAAAAGCTGCCAGCGACCATTCTTTCGCGTTGCCTGCAGTTCTCGCTGAAAAACATGACGCCTGAACGCGTGGTCGAGCATCTGACCCATGTGCTGGGCGTCGAGAACGTACCGTTCGAAGACGACGCGCTGTGGTTGCTCGGGCGCGCCGCCGACGGTTCGATGCGTGATGCAATGAGCCTCACCGATCAGGCCATTGCCTTCGGTGAAGGCAAGGTCATGGCTGCCGATGTACGTGCCATGCTTGGCACGCTGGACCACGGCCAGGTCTTCGATGTACTGACCGCATTGCTGGAAGGCGATGCGCGTGGCGTGCTGGAGGCGGTACGCCACTTGGCCGAGCAGGGCCCTGACTGGAACGGCGTGCTCTCGGAAATTCTCAACGTGCTGCACCGTGTTGCGATTGCCCAGGCGTTGCCGGAAGGCGTCGACAACGGTCATGGCGATCGTGACCGGGTGCTGGCCCTGGCGCAGGCCCTGCCTGCCGAAGACGTACAGTTTTACTACCAGATGGGCTTGATTGGTCGTCGTGACCTGCCGCTGGCCCCTGATCCGCGTGGTGGCTTCGAGATGGTCCTGTTGCGCATGCTGGCGTTTCGTCCTGCCGACAGCGAGGACGCGCCGAGGCAGCCGCTAAAGCCAGTGGGGATCAGCCAGGCCACGGTTGATTCCCGAAAAGCAGTGGCTGATGCGACACCTGTTGCATCGGCAACTCCCGCAGTGTCGACCGCCCCGGTGATGGCTGCACCTGATCCGGCCTTCGAAGCGCTGCCGCCTGCAGCGGCTCCGATGCCGGCCGCCGTCCGGCCAGCGCCCGCGGTACAACCGGAATCGAAGCCAGAGCCACAAGCCGCCCCGGTTGAAGACCTCGACCTGCCGTGGAACGAGCCCAAATCCCCGGCTGCCGAACCCGCCGCCGAAACTGCGCCTGATACCGAAGCCGCTGCCGAGCCAGTAGCCGAGCCGGTTCTGGAGACCGTTTCCGAGCAGCCCGACCTGACGCCCATGCCGACGCCTGCGCCCGCCAGCCCGGTGCCGGCCGCACCTGAAGCCGAGCCGGTGCAGCCGGTTGCCGAGCAACAGGACACGCCGGCAATGCTCGAAGCCATCCCGGACTCTGCGTATCTGTCCATGCACACCGATTCGATGTCTTCCGACTCCGGGCCGATGGGCCGTGATGACGAACCGCCAGCGGACGACGATTACGTCGAGCCGGACATCGATATAGATCCGGCGTCCTACAGCTATCTGGATGAGCTGGCCCACGAAAGTGTTGTCGAACTTGAAGCCGTCGAGCCGGAGCCCGGTCCTGCCGCCAAACCGGCCACCGGTCTTGCGGCCGAATGGCTGGACGTGTTTCCCAAGCTGCCGATCTCCGGGATGACCGGCAGCATCGCGGCCAACTGCACATTGATTTCGGTCGATGGCGACCACTGGCTGCTGCACCTGGACCCTGCGCACAGCGCGCTGTTCAACTCGACCCAGCAGCGGCGCCTGAACGATGCGTTGAACCAGTATCATGGGCGCACGATCAATCTGAGTATCGAGCTGATCAAGCCCGAGCAGGAAACCCCTGCGCAGGCTGCTTCACGGCTGCGGGCCGAGCGCCAGCGCCAGGCCGAAGCCTCGATTCAGGCCGACCCGTACATCCAGCAGATGCTGCAACAGTTTGGCGCTGTGATCCGGGAAGACACGATCAAGCCCGTTGACACACCTGCGGCGCAGGCTCAATAACTGAACACAGGGCGCCGCTGGCGCCACGCAAACGAACCATCCATTTTCGAGGAGATATCCCATGATGAAAGGTGGCATGGCTGGCCTGATGAAGCAGGCGCAGCAAATGCAGGAAAAAATGGCCAAGATGCAGGAAGAACTGGCCAACGCGGAAGTCACCGGTCAATCGGGCGCAGGCCTGGTGAGCGTGGTGATGACCGGTCGTCATGACGTCAAGCGCATCAATCTGGATGACAGCCTGATGCAGGAAGACAAGGAAGTGCTGGAAGACCTGATCGCCGCCGCCGTCAACGACGCCGTGCGCAAGATCGAGCAGGCCAGCCAGGACAAGACGGCTTCCATGACGGCTGGCATGCAGCTGCCGCCCGGTATGAAGCTGCCGTTCTGACGTTCGCCCGGGTCATGATCAGTGCCAGGCCCTGTGCCTGGCATTTTTCTGTCTGCTGTCTGGCCGCGCGCCGCCATTCGGCGCCGGTATAACCATCAGCATTTGGCCTGATCGACCGAATTGAGCGACAATCGTCCCCCGTCTCTGGAGTGCCCCATGTCTGAGCCCATTGAAAACCTCACTGTCGACGCCGAGCTGGACGCCGTCGGGCTATTTTGTCCGGAGCCGGTGATGATGTTGCACCAGAAGGTGCGTGACCTGCCCGCGGGCGGTCTACTCAAGGTCATTGCAACCGATCCGTCCACGCGTCGCGATATCCCGAAATTCTGTGTCTTTCTCGGTCATGAGCTGGTTGCGGAGCAAGCCGAAGAGGGCACGTTCCTGTACTGGATCCGCAAGAAGTCCGACTGATCACCACATCGCTGCAACCCGCGCCTGTTCACGACGCACCTGTTCCCGATTCGAGCAGGTCCCTGTTCGCCAGACCCAGAGAGTCTTCCATGCGCATTGTTGCTGACGAAAATATTCCCCTGCTCGACGCCTTTTTTGCTCATTTCGGTGAGATTCATCGCTTGCCGGGCCGCGCCATGGACCGAGCCGCTGTGGCGGATGCCGACATCCTGCTGGTTCGCTCGGTCACCGCCGTGACCCGCGAACTGCTTGAGGGTAGCCCGGTGCGTTTTGTCGGGACCTGCACCATCGGCACCGATCACCTGGATCTGGACTGGTTTCAGCAAGCCGGTATCCAGTGGGCCAGCGCTCCGGGCTGCAATGCGCGCGGCGTGGTGGACTATGTCCTAGGCAGCCTGCTGACCCTGGCTGAAATCGAAGGGGTCGATCTTGCGCAGCGCACCTACGGTGTGGTCGGTGCAGGGCAGGTGGGTGGCCGGCTGATCAGCGTATTGAAGGCACTGGGCTGGAACGTGCTGGTCTGCGATCCGCCACGCCAGGCTGCCGAAGGCGGCGACTTCGTCAGCCTTGACGAGATCCTGCAGCGCTGTGACGTGATCAGCCTGCACACGCCTCTGAACAAAACCGGGGCGTCACCGACCTGGCACTTGCTCAACGACGCGCGTTTGCGTCAGCTCGGCCAGGGTGCCTGGCTGATCAATGCCAGCCGAGGCGCCGTAGTGGATAACGCGGCGTTGCACGACGTGCTGCTTGAGCGGGAAGACCTGCAGGCCGTACTGGATGTGTGGGAGGGCGAGCCGCAGGTCAACGTCGCGCTGGCTGACTTGTGCGTTCTGGGTACACCGCATATCGCCGGTTACAGCCTGGATGGCAGGCAGCGCGGTACTGCACAGATCTATCAGGCGTTGTGTGGCTTTCTTGATCAGCCTGCGACGATCGAACTGGACGATCTGCTGCCAAAACCCTGGCTGGCGCAGGTCAGTCTCGACGCGGCCTGCGACCCGGTCTGGGCGCTTAACATGTTGTGCCGCGGCGTGTATGACCCGCGACGTGACGATGCGGATTTCCGCCGCAGCCTGACCGGTGACACCGCCAGCCAGCGTCTGGCCTTCGATGCATTGCGCAAGCAGTACCCGCCACGCCGGGAAATCGAAGGGCTGAAGGTTCATCTGGAGGGAGAATCCGAGGCATTGGCACAACTGGTGCGGGCGCTGGGTGCAGTGCTGATCTGATCGCCAGCCGGGTCATCAGGCAATAAAAAACCCGACCGAGTGGTCGGGTTTCAAATGTCTGGTACGGCTTGGTTTTATTTTTCCGGGGTTACCCAGTGCTTGTCGCATTCCTGGCAGGCAGCCTGAACCATTTCTTCGGTGATCAGGACTTCTTGTCCGTGCTGGTCAAGAATGGCACCGCCAACCGGCAGATTAGGCGTGGCTCGAACAACCTGAACTTCATTGCTGCGCTCTTGCGGGTTCATGGTGTTTCTCCTTTCATCAGGTAACGGCGTTAAGTTAACCGCGCTTGATGATCGGTCCGTGACAGGTACTGTCAGCCGCTCAAACGCGCTGCAAGTGCAACAGATATGATGCAAATCTGCCAGCAGGCGCTTAGATCGATGTCTTATAGCGGCCTCTGTAAAGCAGTCATAACCTGACTCTGGAAGCCAGCCGCAAGTTCATTCGAAATGATGTTCGGCGCCCCGGCCACACAGGTGTAGGCTTTGCAACTCAGACAGATCGGGCACACAGGCAGGTTCATCGTTCATGATTTCACGGATTACCCGACGTCATCGCCAGGCCTTGCGTCTGGCTGCGAGCTTCATCGCGCCGTATCGCTGGCAGGCGCTCGGCGCGTTGTTGGCATTGGTCATCACCGCAGGTATTACCCTGTCGATCGGGCAGGGCATCAAACTGATGGTCGATCAGGGTTTCATGACCCGCTCACCGCAACTGCTCGAGCGCTCGATCGGGTTTTTCATGCTGCTGACGGTCGGCCTCGCCGTCGGAACCTTCGCCCGCTTCTATCTGGTGTCGTGGATCGGCGAGCGTGTGGTTGCCGACTTGCGCAAGAAAGTATTCGATCACCAGATCGAACTGCATCCGGGCTTCTACGAAAACAATCGCAGTTCGGAAATCCAGTCGCGACTGACCGCCGACACCACGCTGTTGCAGTCGGTCATCGGCTCGTCAATGTCGATGTTCCTGCGCAACGCGCTGATGGTCATTGGCGGTATCGTGTTGTTGTTCATCACCAACCCCAAACTCACCAGTATCGTGGTGGTGGCGTTGCCGCTGATCATCGCACCCATTCTCATGTTCGGGCGGCGGGTACGAAATCTGTCGCGCGAAAGTCAGGACCGGGTCGCCAATGTCGGCAGTTACGTGGCCGAAGCCCTGGGGCAGATCAAGACAGTGCAGGCGTACAACCATCAGCAGCAGGACAAGCAGCGTTTTTCGCATACGGTGGAGCAGGCGTTCGAGACCGCTCGCAAACGTATCCTGCAGCGCTCATGGCTGATCACGCTGGTGATCGTTCTGGTGCTGGGTGCCGTGGCGGTGATGTTGTGGGTCGGCGGTATGGACGTGATCAGCGGCCGCATCTCAAGCGGTGAGCTGGCAGCATTCGTGTTCTACGCGCTGATGGTCGGTATGGCGTTCGGTACGTTGAGCGAGGTGATTGGCGATCTGCAGCGCGCCGCCGGTGCCGCAGAGAGGATCGGCGAGCTGCTTCAGGCACGCAGCGAGATCAGTGTGCCGACCACGGATCTGCAGAGCCTGCCGCAGCGCATCAGTGGGCGTCTGGCGCTGGAGAATGTCACCTTCGCCTACCCATCGCGTCCTGAGCGCAATGCGCTGGATAACCTGACCCTGAGCATCGAGCCCGGTGAAACCCTGGCGCTGGTCGGGCCCTCCGGCGCGGGCAAGTCGACCATTCTGGATCTGCTGTTGCGTTTTTACGACCCGATTCAAGGGCGCATTCTGATCGAGGGCGTACCGATCGCGCAGCTCGATCCCCATGATCTGCGCCGCTGCTTCGCGCTGGTTTCACAATCGCCCGCCCTGTTTTTCGGCAGTGTCGAGGACAATATTCGTTACGGTAACGCCACTGCGAGCCTTGAGCAGGTACAGGCGGCGGCGCGTATTGCCCATGCGCACGAGTTCATTCTCGACATGGCCAACGGCTACGGTACGCATCTGGGTGAGGGCGGGGTGGGATTGTCCGGCGGACAGCGTCAGCGTCTGGCGATTGCCCGTGCCTTGCTGGTCGATGCGCCGATTCTGTTGCTGGACGAGGCGACCAGTGCGCTGGACGCGCAGAGTGAGCACTTGATTCAACAGGCCCTGCCGAGCCTGATGCAGGGGCGTACGACGCTGGTCATCGCCCACCGGCTGGCCACGGTGCAGAATGCCGACCGGATTGCCGTCATGGATCAGGGGCGGTTGGTGGCCGTGGGCACCCATCAGCAGTTGATTGCCAGCAACCCGCTTTATGCGCGACTGGCGGCGTTGCAGTTCAATGCCGGGGTTGAGTAGGAGAGGGCGAGGAGGGCCTGTGGGCAACGTGGGAGGTCAAGCCTCCCACTCGCTGAGTCTCAGCGATATTCGCACAGGTAGGCGGTATCGACTTTGACCTTGAGCTGGAACTTGCTGTTGGCCGGTACGTTGAACTGGTTGCCGGTGGCAAAGGTTTCCCAGTCAGTGCTGTCCGGAAGCTTCACGCTCAATTCGCCGGAGATCACATGCATGATTTCCCGTTGCGCCGTACCGAACTCATATTCGCCCGCTGCCATGACACCGATGGTTGCCTCACCATCGGCCTGGGTGAAGGCGATGGATTTGACGGTGCCGTCGAAGTACTCGTTGACCTTGAACATGGGCGATTCCTTTTGAAAGGGCTGAAAATGGCTCGCCAGTATGCCCAACACGTTAAAACTCGTCACGCCCCTTGCACATCGACGCTGACGAAACGTCGACCTGCAGCGGCATTCAGTTGGGCAGAATCAACGGCAGCAGCCTGGCAGTATTGCGCGCATCGACCAAGGCGCGGTGCTGTTGCCCGCTGAACTGCATGCCTGCCAGTTGCAAGGCACTGTTCAGCCCCATCGGTTTCTGCAAGTGGCGGGCCTGGGCGAAACGCTGTTTGAGATTGACGTGCGGCATGCTGGACAGTGCACTGTCGAGGTGATGCTGACGCCATTCCTCTTCCAGTTGCTGACGATCGTAATCCCCCCAGCTGGCCCAGCCCACGATGCGTGCACGGTGATGGCTCAACCAGCGCTCGAACTGCGGCCACACCGTCGTCAGCGGTGCAGCGCTGTCGATGCTGCTCTGGTTGATATGGGTCAGCTCGCGGCAGAAATGGGTCAGCAGCGGCCTGCGCGTCGGGCGCACGAAGCGTTCGAAATGGTCCAGCTCGCGTCCGTCCTGATTGACCAGTGTCGCGCCTATCTCGATGACTTCCATTTCTGCGACCGGCCACCCACCTTCTTCGGTCGTAGCCTCAAGATCAATCACCAGCCAGTGCGGCATCATCAAGCTTCCTTACGATAGTCAATGGCTTGAGCGTAGCCAGATTAACCCGTTGCGCACACCCTGAGCCTTGCATCGGCACCCTTGTTGTAACAACTGCCCCTACAGTGACCACGGGTGATTGCATTGGTGCCTCGCAGGCGGCTGTCACTTGTCTGGGCGAATACCGCAAGGATGCCGCAGAGCGCTGACGCCGTCGATTTGACAGTTGTTTAAATCATGGAAACCGCATAGTTTGAACGGCTTTGATTGATGTCGTGTTTTATGAAAAGACTTGCAGTGTTAATTGACGGTGTGGCGCGCAAGATCGTTACCGGCGTCATGCTCTTCATTCCGTTGATGGCAACGCCGCAGGTCTTCGCCGCGCAGATCGTGCGCGTGGCCGCAGTGCACTTCCCCCCTTATATGGTGCGCCCTGAAAAAGGTGAAGACGCCGGTCTTTTACCCAGGTTGATCGACGCCCTGAATGGCGAGCAGGACGACTACGAATTCGTGATGATCCCGACCTCGGTGCCCCGGCGTTTTCGTGATTTCACGGAAGGGCGTTTCGATGTTGCAGTCTTCGAAAACCCTGACTGGGGCTGGAAGGACATTCCACATGAACAGCTCGATATGGGGCTCGAGGATGCCGAGGTCTATGTGGCGCGCCGGGAAGAAGGGCGGGGGCAGGATTACTTCGACACCCTGGCTGACAAACGTCTGGCATTGTTCAGTGGCTATCATTATGGATTTGCCAACTTCAATACCGATCAGAAGTACCTGAGCGAGCACTTCACCATTACCTCCACGTACTCCCACGACAGCAACTTGCTGATGGTGGTGCGCGGCCGCGCCGATATTGCACCCGTTACCCGTTCGTACCTGATTGATTTCATGGCGCATAACAAGGATGAAGCGGCGCAGTTGATGGTGTCCGACCGTGTCGATCAGATCTACCGTCAATATGCGTTGTTGCGCCCGAACGGCAACATTGATGTTTCGCACTTCAGGCAATTACTGGAGAGGTTGCGTGCAGATGGGCAGTTGGCGAAGATTTTCGAGCCGCTAAACATCAAGGTGCTTCCGATAAACGCCGAGATGCCTGACAAGTAGCGGGTGGCAGGTGTCCGCCTGCCACCCGGAGGCACTTAGCGGTCCTTGGCGTCCTTGGCATCCATTTCTGCGTTGCGCTCGTGGACGCGCTTGAGCTGTTCTTCAGTGAGGGGCAGTTTCTTGGCTGTGTCGCGCAGCATCATCAGACCGCCGACGACCGAGCCAATGGCTACGAGCAGAATTAACCAGGCATACCAGGGCATAGCGCTCTCCTTGTTGTGATACCGGTTTGAGCAGCACGGCTACCCAATGGTTCAAGTGTATGCGCCTTGAAGGGGTTGCGTGCGAAAGCATTCGCCCGCAACCCGAAGAACTCCGGTGATTACTCCCCGGTCAGCATCGCGTCGGTCGGCGCGTCGGCGCGGGATTTGGCGGTCAGACTGAAGTAGATAAAGCCGATGGCCATCAGGCCCAGGAAAATCAGGCCGATCAGTGCGTTGAACCAGGCCATTGCCACCAGGCACACGACGGCCAGCGCCAGAGCGATGCCGGGCATCACTGGATAGCCGGGTGCGCGGAACGTGCGCTCCAGGCCAGGCTCGGTCTTGCGCAGTTTGAACAGGCTGAGCATGCTCATGATGTACATGACGATGGCGCCGAACACGGCCATGGTGATCATCGCAGCGGTCAGCGTCATGCCGCTCAGGTTGATCAGGCCGTCGCTGTAGATCGCGGCGATGCCGATCAGGCCGCCGGCGATGATTGCCCGGTGCGGTGTCTGGAAGCGCGAGAGCCTGGCCAGCGAGGCGGGCAGGTAGCCAGCGCGGGCAAGGGCGAAGAACTGGCGCGAGTAACCCATGATGATCCCGTGGAAGCTGGCGACCAGGCCGAACAGGCCGATCCACACCAGCATGTGCAGCCAGCCGGAGCTGTCACCGACCACGGCTTTCATGGCTTGCGGCAGGGGATCGTTGATGTTGGCCAGGGTGCGCCAGTCACCCACGCCACCGGCAAACAGCATGACGCCGATCGCCAGTATCACCAAGGTCAGAATGCCGCTGATGTAGGCCTTCGGGATGGTACGTTTCGGGTCCTTGGCTTCTTCGGCGGCCATTGCAGCGCCTTCGATGGCCAGAAAGAACCAGATGGCGAAGGGAATGGCAGCGAACATGCCGGCAATGGCTTCGGGTCCGAAAGTCTGCGAACCGGCCCAGCCGTTCAGGGCGAAGTTGCTGAAGCTGAAAGCAGGTGCAACCACGCCCATGAACACCAGCAACTCGGCCACGGCCAGAATGCACACCACCAGCTCGAAGGTTGCCGCGAGCTTCACGCCCACGATGTTGAGCGCCATGAACACGATGTAGGCGCCGACTGCCGCATGCTTGGGGTCAAGACCCGGGTATTGCACATTGAGGTACGCACCGATCGCCATGGCAATCGCCGGTGGCGCAAAGACGAATTCGATCAGCGTGGCCATGCCGGCGATCAGTCCGCCTTTTTCGCCAAAGGCGCGACGGCTGTAGGCGAACGGACCGCCCGCGTGGGGGATGGCAGTGGTGAGCTCGGTAAAACTGAAGATGAAACAGGTGTACATGGTTGCAACCATCAGGGCTGTTACCAAAAAGCCCAACGTACCCGCGACGCCCCAGCCGTAGCTCCAGCCAAAGTATTCGCCGGAAATCACCAGCCCCACCGCGATCCCCCATAAATGAATCGTGCCGAGCGTCGGCTTGAGTTGTGTGCTCATTGTTCTCTCCCTGGGATTCGATAAACGTTGAAACATCCTGTTGCAGAGGCCGTGCCAGTGCACGCATCGGTGTCGTGATGCTTCAAAACGGGTCGTTTACAGAACGTCAGGGTGAATCGATTCAACTCGTTGTAAAGCTTTGGTCCGGATTGGTGCGGCGATGACCGCCAGGGGTGCATGGAATTCAGAGGTGTCAGGACGCTGTTCGGGCAAATGCCGATCTACGGGTCCCGCCAGTGCGCCGGTTCAGCTACAATGCGCGCCGATTTCGACTTACCTGAGACCACGCTCATGTCCGCCTGCCAGACTCCTGTCATCGTCGCCCTGGATTTTCCGACCCGCGAAGCCGCCTTGCGCCTGGCTGATCAGCTTGATCCCAAACTGTGCAGGGTCAAAGTTGGCAAGGAACTGTTCACCAGTTGCGCGGCCGACATCGTCGAGACCCTGCGCCACAGGGGCTTCGAGGTGTTTCTGGATCTGAAATTCCACGACATCCCCAACACCACGGCGATGGCGGTCAAGGCGGCGGCCGAGATGGGCGTGTGGATGGTCAACGTGCACTGCTCGGGTGGCCTGCGCATGATGGCGGCCTGTCGGGAAGTGCTTGAGCAGCGCACTGGCCCACAGCCGCTGCTGATCGGTGTGACCGTTCTGACCAGCATGGAACGTGAGGACCTGGCCGGTATCGGCCTGGACATCGACCCGCAGGTGCAGGTGCTGCGCCTCGCTGCTCTGGCCGAGAAAGCCGGGATGGATGGTCTGGTCTGCTCGGCGCTGGAAACGCAGGCTCTGAAAGCCGCTCACCCGTCATTGCAACTGGTGACACCGGGCATTCGTCCGGCGGGCAGTGCGCACGACGACCAGCGTCGTATCCTGACCCCTCGTCAGGCACTGGATGCAGGCTCCGACTACCTTGTCATCGGCCGCCCGATCAGCCAGGCGGCTGACCCGGCGAAGGCTCTGGCGGCGGTGGTTGCCGAGCTGGCTTGAGTGGATGGGTTCGTAGCGTCACGGCTCTTTACCTGCATCGTGGGGAAGGGCTGTGACGCTGCGAAAACCCTGCGGGTTTATTCCACTTTCAGGATCAGCTTGCCCTGATTCTCACCGCTGAACAGCATCTGGAAGGTTTCCGGGAACGTCTCGAGGCCTTCCACGATGTGCTCCTTGCTCTTGAGCTTGCCTTCCTTGATCCAGCCGGCCATGACCTGGCCCGCTTCTGCAAAGCGCTCCGGGTGGTCCAGTACGATGAAGCCTTCCATACGTGCACGGTTGACCAGCAGCGACATGTAGTTGGCCGGGCCTTTGATCGCCTTGGTGCTGTTGTACTGGCTGATGGCGCCACAGATCACCACACGCGCGCCGACCGCCAGTTGGCTGAGTGCCGCATCGAGGATGTCGCCACCGACGTTGTCGAAGTACACATTTACGCCATCCGGGCAGTGACGTTTCAGACCGTCCATGACGTCTTCGGATTTGTAGTCGATGGCGGCGTCAAAGCCCAGCTCCTCGGTCAGCAGACGGCATTTTTCCGTGCCTCCCGCAATGCCGACGACCCGGCATCCCTTGAGCTTGGCGATCTGCCCGGCCACGCTGCCGACAGCGCCTGCCGCACCGGAAATCACCACGGTGTCACCGCTTTTCGGTTGGCCGACGTCCAGCAGCGCCAGGTAGGCGGTCATGCCGGTCATGCCCAGTGCTGACAGATAAAGGGGCAGTGGCGCAAGGTTCGTGTCCACCGTGTAGAAACCCTTCGGTTCACCAGCAAAGTAGTCCTGCACGCCCAGAGCGCCCTGAACATGGTCACCTACGGCGAACTTGGGGTTTTTCGATTCAATTACTTCACCCACGCCGAGGGCACGCATTACTTCGCCCAGCTTTACGGCTGGAATGTAGGATTTGCCGTCATTCATCCAGCCACGCATTGCCGGGTCCAGTGACAGGTATTTGCTCCTGACCAGAATCTGCCCGTCGGCAAGTGCGCTGACCGGGACTTCCTGATAGGTGAAGTCTTCACGGCGCGCATCGCCCGAAGGGCGCTTGGCGAGCAGGAACTGGCGGTTGGAAAGATCGGTCATGGCAGGGTCTCCTGAAAAGGGTTCAAGAATGGATTCAAACGCTCATCGCGCCATTCGGACAAGAAGCGATCACCCAGCGAATGCCGTTTGATCCATGTGATTGATAGGAGTCCATTGCGCCGCTGGCGTTCAGACGGATCTGCGGATGAGCCATGCTGATGACGGATATGGCTTGAGTCGCGCCCCCTCAGTGCTCTAGGCTCTGCACGAAAAGTGGCTGCGCTCGGTGATGCTACGTTAAACACAGGCTCGGAATGTTCATTTACAACACGTACACTCCGCTTCCTCGCCTGTTTTTGCCTTGCCTGACCTTCGCTCGCCGACTTTTCGTACAGAACCTAGATTCCTAGTTCGATCAACGCTTGGACGACCGTGATGCCTACCACCTCTTCAAACACTCTTCACCCCCGGGCTCTGCGAGCTGGCGACGCCGTGGCACTGGTCTCTCCGGCAAGCCCTGTGGACCCCGGCAAGATCCAGGCGGCGGTGGCGGTACTTGAGGGGTGGGGGCTGCGCCCGCGGGTCTATCCGCATGCGCTGGGCAACTACTCGTTCTATTCGGGGACCGATGAAGAGCGGCTCGCCGACCTCAACGCCGCGCTGGCCGACCCGGAAATCCGCGCGGTCATCTGCACTCGCGGTGGCTATGGCGTGCAAAGGATTGTCCAGCAGGTGGATATGGACGCGGTGCGTCGTGATCCCAAGCTGGTGACTGGCTTTTCTGACATCACCGCGCTGCACGGTGCGCTGTGGAACCATGCGCGCCTGGCGACCATTCATGGACCGGTCGCTTCGCAGCTGGAACGTGGCGGTCTGTTCGTCAGCGGTATGCGCCATGTGTTGATGAGCACAGAGCCGGTCCTGCTCAAGGCTGATCCGGCCTCGCCAACGGCCAGGGTCAGAACCGCTGGCAGCGCACAGGGCCTGCTGTTGGGCGGCAACCTGTGCATCCTCGATACCTCTGTGGGTACGCCGTTCATGCCTGACTTGAGCGGCGCCATCCTGCTCATCGAAGAGGTCAACGAACCCGCCTACCGGGTCGACCGCATGCTCACCCACCTGGGTAACTGCGGGATTCTTGCGTCTCTGGCCGGCATTGCCGTCGGCGAATTTACCCCTGCTCCAAACACTGGCCGCACCATCAGCCCCGCGGATGTGCTGCTGGAGCGGCTGGGCAGTCTCGGCATCCCGGTGCTCGGCGGTCTGCCGGTAGGGCACGGAGATCCCAATCAGGCAGTGCCCCTGGGCACCCAGGCGATACTCGATGCCGACGCCGGAACCCTGCTGGTAGCGGCTGCCGCGCGTAGTTGATCTCTGCCGCGCTGCCAGCGGTTGGCCTAATCGGCCTTGCGTGTGTTCAGGATCAGCAAGGTCAGCAAACCCGCGACGATGCCCCAGAATGCCGAGCCTATGGAAAACAGCGTGAGTCCCGAGGCGGTTACCATGAAGGTGATCAAGGCGGGTTCGCGTTCCCTCGGTTCGGCCATCGCAACGGTCAGGCCATTGGTGATCGACCCGAGCAGCGCCAGCGCGGCAATCGAGAGCATCAGTTCCTTGGGGAACGCACTGAACAGACCCGCCAGGGTGGCACCGAAAATGCCGGCTATCGCATAGAAAATCCCGCACCAGATCGCCGCTGTATAGCGTTTGGACTTGTCCTCGTGCGCATGAGGGCTGGTACAGATGGCGGCACTGATCGCGGCCAGATTGATCCCGTGGCAGCCAAACGGTGCAGTGAGCAATGAGGCAAAGCCTGTCACCGATATCAGCGGCGAAACAGGCGGGAAGTAGCCGTCGGCTCGCAACACGGCCACACCCGGCATGTTCTGCGAGGTCATGGCCACCACGAACAGCGGGATGCCAATGCTCACTGTCGCTGCCCATGAAAACGCCGGGGTGGTCCAGACCGGTATGGCGACTTCCAGCGCCAGGCCGTCAAAGTTCAGCAAACCCAGCATGCCAGAGATGCCGATACCGACCAGCAGCGCGAGCAGCACCGAGTAGCGCGGCGACAGGCGCTTGACCAGCAGGTAAGTGAAAAACATGCCCATTACCAGGCTGGTGTGGTGCTGTGCGGCAATAAAGATCTCACTGCCGATCCGGAACAGAATCCCTGCCAGCAAGGCCGCAGCCAGCGACGCTGGCAGACGCCGCACAATGCGCTCGAAACTGCCGGTCACCCCGCACAGAATCACCAGCAGCGCGCTGGTGATGAACGCGCCAATGGCCTGCGGGTAGCTGACGCCGCCCAGGCTGGTGATCAGCAGTGCGGCGCCGGGTGTCGACCACGCCACGGTAATTGGCATGCGGTAGCGCAGCGAGAGGCCGATGCTGCACACCGCCATGCCTATGAACAGCGCCCACAGCCACGATGAAATCTGCACGCTGCTCAGCCCTGCCGCTTGGCCCGCCTGGAAAATCAACACCAGCGAACTGGTGCAGCCGGTCATCATGGCGATGAAACCGGCAACCACCGCCGACGGCGATGAGTCTGTCAGCGGGCGCAATGGCACCTTCAGGGATTGGTTCATGCTGGGCGTTCCTTGAAACGGGCAGGTAGCAAAGGGCGCCAAGCCTAAACGCCTGGCCGCTCGGCCTTGCAATACAGCGACACGAGTAAACGCCAGCACAGTTACGGCCGTGGCGTTTACTCGGTGTCAGCCCCGGTCGGGCAGGCGCCCGACTGCAGGGTCTGCCCCAAGGCCCGATTGACCGTCAGCCAGCCATCCACGGCATCCTGACCTGCTTCGGCGAACACCCGTTGTAGCAGTTTGACCTGTTCGCGGCGCAAGCCCTGTTCAAAGAGGGCGCCTTCATCGGTGAGGCCCAGCAGTCGTTTGCGCTTGTCATTTTCGGGGGCCGCGCTGTGCACCAGATTCATGGCGATCAGCTGACGTAGCGGGGCATTGAGGGCCTGTTTGCTGACGCCCAATACGGTGAGCAGCTCCTTGACGCTCAGGCCGGGGTAACGGGCGATGAAAAATACGATGCGCTGGTGCACGCGACTGAAGCCGCGTCTGGCCAGCATTTCATCAGCCTTGGCAGTGAATGCCTGATAGCCGAAGAAGAACGCTTCCATGGCCATTTGTTGATTGGCAGGTTTTTTAAGGTCAAGCATGTTGACGTATCCGGGTTGATCGTCGTAATTTGAGTCAACCAGTTTGACGTATTTCCAATTGTCTCGGCTACAGGTAACTGCCATGGCTTTCTCCGAACGCGTTTCCCGTCTGAAAAGTTCTCTGATTCGCGAGATCCTCGCCGCCGCTCAGCGCCCGGAAGTGATGTCGTTCGCCGGTGGGCTGCCCGCCGAGTCAATGCTGCCCAAAGTGGAGTGGGCCGACATGCCCGTTGCGCTGGGTCAGTACGGCATGAGCGAGGGCGAACCTGCGCTGCGTGAAGCGCTGGGCGCCGATGCCCGTGCTCTGGGTATCGACTGCGACGCCCGTCAGGTAATGGTGGTCAGTGGTTCTCAGCAGACACTGGACCTGGCCGCCAAGCTGTATATCGACAAAGGCACCGAAATTCTCCTCGAGGCGCCCACCTATCTGGCGGCGTTGCAGATATTCCAGCTGTTCGGCGCCGACTGCATCACCGTGCCGTTGCAGGCCGAAGGCCCGGACCTGCTTGCGATGCGTCAGCGTCTGGAACAGCACAAACCAGCCTTCGCCTACCTCATCCCGACGTTCCAGAACCCCTCGGCGGTGCGCTACAGCCAGGCCAGTCGCGATGCCGTTGCGGCCTTACTCGATGAGTTCGGTGTCACGTTGATCGAGGACGAACCGTACCGTGAACTGAGTTTTGACGGCGGCAGTGCCAGGCCGATTGTCAGCAGTCTGAAAACGGCCAGCTGGATTTATACCGGCACGGTTTCCAAGACACTGCTGCCAGGCCTGCGGGTGGGTTATCTGATCGCCAGCCCCGATCTGTTTCCGCACTTGCTGCGTCTGAAGCAGTCGGCCGATCTGCATACCAATCGCCTCGGCCAGTGGCAGGCCTTGCAGTGGATTGGTACTGAGCACTATCGTGAGCATCTGGTGACGCTGTGCGAGTTTTACCGGGGCCGTCGTGATGCGTTCGAGAGTGCCTTGCAAACGCATTTTTCAGACCTGGCCATCTGGAACAGCCCGCAAGGCGGACTGTTCTTCTGGTTGACGCTGAAGCAGCCGCTGGATACGCGCACCTTGCTGGATGCAGCGCTGGCGCACGATGTGGCGTTCATGCCGGGCGAACCTTTTTTCGCCGATCCGGACGCCAATCACGGTCACTTGCGGCTCAATTTCAGCCATATCGACCCTGCTCGGCTCGATGAGGGTATAAAACGTCTGGCGTCGGTGGTCCGCGCAGCACACCTTCTGCAAGCCGCCTGATTCAAGACGTCAACATAGACGCAGAAAGGGAGCAGTCTGATGTACAAGGTTTATGGCGATTACAACTCGGGCAACTGCTACAAGGTCAAGCTGATGCTTAATCTGCTGGGCAGCGAGTACGAGTGGGTGCCGGTCGATATTCTCAACGGCGAAACACAGACCCCGGCGTTTCTGGAAAAGAACCCCAACGGCAAGATTCCGGTGCTGGAGCTGGAGGATGGCACTTGCCTGTGGGAGTCCAACGCGATTCTCAACTTTCTGGCTGACGGCTCTTCGTACCTGCCAAGCGAACCGAGGTTGCGCACCCAGGTGCTGCAATGGCAGTTCTTCGAACAGTACAGCCATGAGCCGTCGGTCGCGGTGGCCCGTTTCATCCAGTTCTACCTGGGCTTGCCGGCTGAACGCATGACCGAGTATCGCGCCATGCAGAAAGCCGGCTATCGCGCACTGGCGGTCATGGAGCAGCAGCTCGACCGTACGCCGTTTCTGGTCGGCGAGAATTTCTCCATCGCCGACATTGCCTTGTATGCCTACACCCACGTCGCGCATCAGGGTGGTTTCGATCTGGCACCCTATACCGGGATCCGCCGTTGGCTGGATCGGGTCAAGGCACAGCCGGGTTATATCGGTATGCTGGACTGACACATCCGTCATTTGAACAAAGGGAAATGTATGCGCGTTTCAATCGTACTTCTGGGTGCTTTCATTGCGCTGGGTATCGGCTGCTCGGCCCAGGCCCAGGCCGAGGACTGCGACGCCAATCAGGCCAGCATGAACCGCTGCGCTGCCAGTCAGCAGGCAGCGCTCGATGCCGAGCTCAACAAGCAGTACAACGCGCAAATGGGGTGGTTGAAGACCCCGGCGAAAAAGCAGGCACTCAAGGACGCACAACGAAAGTGGATAGCCCTGCGTGATGCCGATTGCCTGTATCAGGCGGGCAAGCCCGAGGACTCAGGCTCTGTCTGGCCGTTGCTGCAATCGCAATGCCTGGCCGAGCAGACCCATGTGCGCCTGAAGCAGCTGCAAGCCTATGTGGCTTGCCGCGAGGAAGGTTGCCCGCGCTGAGAGGCGCCGGGCAAACAGCGGTCAGATCGCTCCGAAGCGCTGGTTCAGATAGTCGATGATCACCTTGGATTCATACATCCATACGGTTTTGTCGCCTTCCTCGATGCGCAGGCAAGGCACCTTGATCCTGCCGCCCTCGTTGAGCAGTGTCTGGCGATCAAGCTCATTGTTTTTCGCATCGCGCAACGCGACCGGAACATTCAGGCGGCGCAGGGCGCGACGCGTCTTCACGCAGAACGGGCAGGCATGGAACTGATACAGCGTCAGGTCCTGAGCCGCTTCAGCGACAGCCGCCTGGGCCTGCGGGTCACGTTTTTTCCTGCTCGGGCGAGTCAGGAAATCAATGCCGATGACGAGTTGGCCGAGGCCGACTCTTAACGCTTTCATGAACAAGGTCATACCTCTTGCGGGCGGTGGCGTGGCCAGCCGTGCATTCAGCGTGCCTCACGGCAGGTGAACGCAGGCTGAACGGTCACTTGATCAGGCTGAGAAACTCGCTGCGGGTGGCCGCGTTTTCACGGAACTCGCCCAGCATCACCGAGGTGATCATGGCCGAGTTCTGCTTCTCGACGCCACGCATCATCATGCACATGTGCTTGGCTTCGATCACCACCGCAACGCCCAGCGCGCCGGTGACCTGCTGAATGGCCTCGGCGATCTGGCGGCTCAGGTTTTCCTGGATCTGCAGACGGCGGGCATACATGTCGACGATCCGCGCTACTTTCGACAAGCCAAGCACCTTGCCCTGCGGGATGTAGGCCACGTGTGCCTTGCCAATGAACGGCAGCAGATGGTGCTCGCACAGTGAGTACAGCTCGATGTCCTTGACCATCACCATTTCACTGGCATCGGAGCTGAACAGCGCGCCGTTGGTCACTTCTTCCAGGGTCTGCGCGTAGCCGCGACACAGATACTGCATGGCCTTGGCGGCGCGCTTGGGGGTGTCCAGCAGACCTTCGCGCGAGACGTCCTCGCCCAATTGCCCGAGTATGGCGGTGTAATTCTGTTCCAGTGTCACAGAGGGTGATTCCGTATAGGTTTCAGAGCGGTACGTTTGGGGCTGTACCGATTTTTTACCAATCGAGCTGGTGTCCCGTTTGCCGATCCCGCTCCAGTGGAATTGGGCGATTTCGCATACGTGACCTGCGGATCTCGTTGATTGGCGATGAATGCGGGGTTTATCCCGGCGATTGGGCACATGGTAGCGTAGGTGTGCTCGCAGTTGTACTGCCGTGGCCTCGTAATGCTTTCGCAATCAGCTCCGGTTTTTAGACTTTGCCCGGCATTGCGCTATAGCCAGGTGCTTTCCAGAGTCGCTGGACCAAGCGCAGGTGTGCACATAACGCATGAACCGGCATTTCGAGAGAAGATGAGTATGAGTCACGATCAAGTCATAAAGCGGATGCGCGAAGACCTTGAGCAGTTGGGCAACGAGGTCCGCAATATGTCTGCCCATGAACCACGAAACGTCCTGGTGTCTGCTGCATCCGGTGCAGTATTTGCTCTGGTTTTTTCATGGCTTGCATTCAAGGTCTGGTTCTGAACGCCTGCGAGAGCTAGGCCACGGCAGTTAATCGCCTGAGTCAGGCCAAGGCCGTATGGCTTTTTTGTGTCTGACGGCCCGTATCTTGTTTGCCCTTGGAAATCCGCTTTTACAGCTTTTGTATCCTCTCGCTTACACGTTGGCGACCAGATCGCTACCCACTTCTGCCGTCCATCACGGTCTGAGTAGGCAGGTCATCAATCCATTGCCTGTCTAGAGAGTAAACCCGGATGTTGAGTCGAGTAGCAAAAATAGCGTTGTTCGCGATTGTACTGTCGTCCGTTTCAGGCTGCTGGCCGTTCTGGCCTGGCCCGGGCGGACATGGCGGCGGTGGCGGTCACCATGAAGGCGGTGGCCCTGGTCCTGGCGGCCCTGGCCCGGGTCGCTGATTCACCAGCAGGGCGGCGGTTCGCTGCCCGGCGTACAGGGTCTGACTGACTGGAAGGGCGCGGCGGGTTCTACTCGTCGCGCCCTTCCATCATGGTGCGCCTGAGGATTACGTACACTGCGCCTGCACCACCGTGTTTGGCCAGGCAGGAGCAAAAGCCCAGTACCTGCGGATGCTGACGCAGCCAGGTGTTGACGTGGCTTTTGATCATCGGTCGCTTGCCGTCCAGGCGTACCGCCTTGCCATGGGTGACACGTACGCAGCGTATTTCCAGACGCGTCGCTTCAGCCAGAAATTCCCACAGCGTCTCTCGCGCCACTTCCACGCTCATGCCATGCAGGTCAAGGCTGCCCTCGAAGCTGATCTGCCCGAGTTTGAGCTTGCGCATCTGACCTTCCTGCACGCCGTCACGCGACCAGCTCAGGACATCCTCAGGACCGACGTCGATCACGAATTGATCCGACAAGCCGTCGACGGTCACCGAGTCGGTACGCACGGTTGCCGACTGGCGCAGACGGGCCAGCATTTTTCGATCGGTCTTGGGTTTGCCGACATCGGCGTGTTCATGCTTGAGCGGCTTGACGCCGCGTGTCTCGCTTCTGAACAGGGAAAAATCGTCGTCTTGCATGGGGCCTCCGCGAAGGAGGCCATTCTAACCGCTCAGGCGAGAGGGTCAGTTGTGTTTTTTCATCAGATGCGAAGAGATACTCAAGCCGCCGCCACTGCGCTGACGACGGCAGCGGCGCCATAGCCAGACGCCCATGTACAGCACCAGCAATCCGCCGATGGCGACAAACGCCGCGCCGCCCGGGCTGGCATTCAGTTCGCCCAGCATCTGCGGGTGAACCGTGAGGCTGGATGCACCGGCAACTGCCAGCAACAGGCCTGCGACCACAAGGAGCAGTGCGATCAGCGTGCCGATGCGTTTGCCCCAGTTGCCCTGACCCCTGGGGCGCAGGCGACGTGCATCGAAACCATCTGACGTTTTCATGCCTTTTCCTCAACAGGTATCAGCTCAATGGAGTATCGGCGCTCTGACCCGGGGAAGGAGGGGTGGTTCCCGCCTCCGGGACGATCCATGACGGCAAAGGATGGGCGGTTATGTGAACGCTGTCACACGCTCCTTCGCCTGTGTAGCGTCAGACAAGGTCTTTGGTCAGTGCCAGGGTGGCGAAGTTGTCGGCCATGATTGCCATCTCGGTTTTGTGCACGACCTCAGCGCTGACCACACCGTGCGGGCTCGGCAGGTCACGGGTTGCGCAGGCATCGTCGACCAGGGTGCAGCGATAGCCGTAGTCCTTGGTGGCGCGAACCGTGGTACTGATACTCGAATGGCTCATGAAGCCGCAGACGATCAGGTCCAGGTGCCCCAGGCTCTGCAGCAGTTCATGCAGTCCGGTGCCATTGAAGGCATTGGGCAGGCGTTTTTCGACCAGATGTTCATCACCCTGCGGCAACAGCTCCGGCACCAGTTCGCCGCGCTCGCCATGTGGATCGAACGGGCCGCCCACAGTGCCCAGATGGCGGATGTGAACAATCGGGCACTTGACCGCCCGTGCTTTCTCGACCAGTCGGCCGATGTTGGCCATCGCTTCCCTGACGCCGGTCAGGGCCA
This sequence comes from Plantibacter cousiniae (nom. nud.), assembly GCF_977070315.1. Classification (NCBI taxonomy): domain Bacteria; kingdom Bacillati; phylum Actinomycetota; class Actinomycetes; order Micrococcales; family Microbacteriaceae; genus Plantibacter; species Plantibacter cousiniae (nom. nud.). The sequence goes on from NZ_CDRVEU010000005.1 coordinate 247,464, forward strand.
GCGGGCCGCGAAGGTATTCTTTTTGCGCGTCGATGATGATCAGCGTCGCGTTACTCAGATGGGCAGGCGCATGCACCCGGCCACTGAGTTGAAACATGGTCTTTAAATCGGACATTCACGGGCTCCTTGGTGTGGGGCTTTTGCGACATTGTCCTCTGGCTGAAGCGTTCTGGGAATGGCAACCATCGCAAGCCACGGTTTTTATGGCCTGCAGGGCAGTTGGAGGAGGGGGTGGATGGCGGTTTGCCTTGATGGCGGTACGCGAATCATGGAAACTTCCCCGCCTATCGGGTACGAAGAATGCACGTTGTTCGTAACCAGACTGTTCACCGAGGCTCGTCTTACAACAGTTCGTGCCTTTCAAGGAGTTTGTCCATGATCACTTCCCGTCTGCGTACCGTGCGCGACCATATACGCTGGGCCGTCAGCCGCTTTCACGAGGAAGACGTATTTTTCGGTCATGGCACCGACAATGCCTGGGATGAAGCGCGGCAACTGGTACTGGGCGCACTGCACCTGCCTTGGGAAATTGCCGACAGCTACCTGGATTGCCGCCTGGAAGTCGACGAAATATCCGAACTGCAACGCTTGATCAAGCGGCGCATCGATGACCGTGTGCCGACCCCGTACCTGCTGGGCGAGGCCTGGTTCTGTGGCATGTCGTTCATTGTCGATGACCGCGTTCTGATCCCGCGCTCACCTATTGCCGAGCTGATCGAAGAGCGTTTCGCCCCTTGGCTGGCCGACGAGCCGGCGCGGATTCTCGACCTGTGCACTGGCTCCGGTTGCATCGGTATCGCCTGTGCCGATGTGTTCCCGGACGCCGAGGTGGCCTTGGCCGACCTGTCCTACGACGCGCTGGAAGTGGCCAACCAGAACATCGAACGTCACGGCATGGAGGACCGGGTCTACACCGTTCAGGGCGACGGATTCGACGGCCTGCCGGGTCAGCGCTTTGACCTGATCGTTTCCAACCCGCCCTATGTGGACGCCGAAGACTTTGCCGATATGCCTGACGAGTATCAGCATGAGCCGGAGCTGGCGCTGGCCTGTGGCAGCGATGGCCTGAACCTGGTCCGCCGCATGCTCGCCCAGGCCGCCGATCATCTCAACGAGAAGGGCCTGTTGATTGTCGAGGTCGGCAATAGCCAGGTGCACGTGCAGGCGCTGTATCCGGAGGTCGATTTCGCCTGGCTGGACTTCCAGCGGGGCGGGCATGGTGTGTTCATGCTCACGGCAGAACAGTGCCGCGACCATCAGGCATTGTTCCAGTCGAAGGTTTGAGCTCAACAACCGCGATAAGCGGCTGAGACCAAAGGGAGGCTGATATCAGCCTCCCTTTTTTATCGGCGTGTCTTTTATCGGTGCGTCGCGATCCAGATCAGCAGTCCGGCCTGAAAGACCGCGAAGGTCACCAGGCAGGCAATCGTGAAGCGCAGGCCGCTGTCCTCACGCTTGTATTTGCTCACCCGGTCTTCATGCTGACGGATCGTCACCTCCTGTTCGATCAGGTTTTTCTCGGCCTTTTCCAGCATTTGCGAGGCTTCGAGAATCTCGATGATCTGCACCTTGTCGTTGTTCCAGGTGCTGTGCAGGTTGCCGACGTGTACATCCTTGATCGCGCCTTTCATGTGCTGGGCATCGGCATACGTCACTTCAAAGCCCAGAGTGCGCAGAAAGTGATCGCGACGCAGACGTGTGTCTTCGTTCAGACCGTCCTTGCTGGCCAGCGCCACGCCTTCAATCTTGTAGGAAGACCATCTTTTCTGCGCCCAATGCACCGCATGCGCAATCATGAAACGCCCGATGCCGCGGTTCCATGGCTCGATCTGCAAGCCTGACTCGGGACCGAAGCGCACCATGCGCTTTTCATGGTCGGCCCAGATATCCAGATGGTTCTGTTCCTTGCGGACCCGCTGACCTGGCAATTGCACCGTGATCCGCAGCAGGCTCAAGGCCTTGCTGTGCCGCTCGGCACGCCCGAACTGTATGAAGCGCAGAGGGCGGCCGCCGGTAGCACGGTCGGTAGGCAGTGGCGACAGACGCAGCATCTGAAAGCTTTCGGGCAGAACGTCTTCCCACGGCTGCGGGGGTACTGGCACTGCGACTTCTGCGCTGGCCGGTTCTGCGAGGGTTTCAGTCATGGTAGTTGCGTCTGTCATAAGGGTGTCCTTTCCTGGGCCTTGCCCCGGAGCATGTTTGCCGGGGCATAAAGGTGCCGAAACACTAAGGTGCCGGAACACAGGGCCAGCACATTGCTATCGGCCAGATTTGCCAGGACTGAAGGGCTGTTGACTCGTGCGCGTCAGATCTTTTTTCCGTGTGGGGCGTCCGGGGCAGGGAGTGCCTTGATGAAGCTCAGGATCCGCTCGGTCACTTCACTGGCCAGCGGCTGGGTCGGATTGCGGTAGGAGAGCAGTTGCTGCTGCAGATCGTCCGGGACGATGCGCAGCACATGATTCATGCCGTCGATCAGGGCCAGTTGGGCATCCGGTTTGGCTTTCTGCAGCAGCAGCGCGTCGCCCACACCGACCTGAATATCGTTGCGACCCTGAACGATCAGCGCCGGAATGTGCAAGGCACCGAAAGCCGCCGCCGGATCCTGGCGGAACAGCGAGATCAGGTACGGCTGGACACTGGGGCGGAACACCACTTCCAGCTCGGCGGGCACGTTGTCATCGGTCTTGCCAGCCTTGAGTTCGTCGAGCAACTGATCGCTGCGCTGCAGCAGGTCCGGTGGCAGGCGCTCCTGAAACTGTTCACGCAGCACCTGATCCACCGGGCGTCCGGTGCCGGCCACGGAAATCAGTGCTGCTGCACCTACCTTCTCAGCCGCCAGCGTCGCCACCAGCGCACCTTCGCTGTGGCCCAACAGAATCAACTGGCCCAGGCGCGGGTTGGCTTTCAGTGCTCTGGCCCAGAGCTGGACATCGGCCACGTAGCGCTCGACGCTCAGGTTGCGTTCATCCGGTGTGACCGCCTTGCTGGCTGCGACGCCACGTTTGTCGTAGCGCACGCTGGCGATATTGTTGCTGGCCAGGATCACTGCCAGGCGTTTCATGCTGTCGTTGCGTCCACCTTCCGGGTTGTTGCCGTCGCGGTCGGTGGGGCCGGAACCGGCGACGATCAGCACCACCGGCACCGGTTTGTCGGAACGCGGCATCAGCAGCGTGCCGTACAGCTTGCCGTTTTCGGTGTCCACGCTTATCGGCCGCTGCACCGTGCCGGGGGCCGCAGCGCTGGCGGTCGCGGCGGCCAGACTCAGGATCAGGGTTATCGGCAGGGCCAGCAGACGCAGCGCGTTGGGAACTCGAAGCAGGGAAATACCGGATAACATCGCAAGGCCATCATTGGGGGAGTCACGCTTGGACGCACGCCGTGACAGAAGGTTCGAGGATGAACTGAACCGCGAGCCTGCGTATACTGGCGCGCTTGGTTTAACGATCTGGTTTTTTGGCTGATTTTTCGGAGCGCCCGCATGTCCGGCAACACTTTCGGCAAGCTGTTCACTGTCACCACCGCCGGCGAAAGCCACGGCCCGGCGCTGGTCGCTATCGTCGACGGCTGCCCGCCGGGGCTGGAGCTGGACCTGCAAGACCTGCAGCGCGACCTGGATCGGCGCAAGCCGGGCACCAGCCGCCATACCACGCAGCGTCAGGAGGCCGATGAGGTCGAGATTCTCTCGGGTGTCTTCGAGGGCAAGACCACAGGTGCGTCCATCGGCCTGCTGATCCGCAACACCGATCAGAAGTCCAAGGACTATTCGGCGATCAAGGACCTGTTCCGCCCGGCCCACGCCGATTACACCTATCACCACAAGTACGGCATCCGCGATTACCGTGGTGGTGGCCGCAGTTCGGCAAGGGAAACCGCCATGCGTGTGGCCGCAGGGGCCATTGCCAAGAAGTATCTGGCAAGCCAGGGCATCGTCATTCGCGGCTACATGAGCCAGCTTGGCCCGATCCCGATCCCGTTCAAGACCTGGGATTCGGTCGAAGACAACGCGTTTTTCTGCCCCGACCCTGACAAGGTGCCGGAACTGGAAGCCTACATGGACCAGCTGCGCCGTGATCAGGACTCGGTCGGTGCGAAAATCACCGTGGTCGCAGAAGGCGTGATGCCGGGGCTCGGCGAGCCGATCTTCGATCGTCTGGACGCTGAGCTCGCCCACGCGCTGATGAGCATCAACGCGGTCAAGGGTGTGGAGATCGGTGCCGGTTTCGACTGTGTTGCCCAGCGCGGCACCGAGCACCGCGACGAGATGACGCCCCAGGGTTTCCTGTCCAATCACGCGGGCGGCATTCTCGGCGGCATTTCCTCCGGCCAGCCGATCATCGCGAATCTGGCGCTCAAGCCGACCTCCAGCATCACCACGCCAGGGCGTTCGATCGATGTCGATGGCAACGCCGCCGACGTGATCACCAAAGGTCGGCATGACCCGTGTGTCGGCATCCGTGCCACACCGATTGCCGAGGCAATGATGGCCATCGTTCTTCTGGATCATCTGCTGCGTCATCGCGGTCAGAACGCCGACGTCAGCGTCAACACGCCTGTGCTGGGGCAGGTGTAATGCACGCTGTTACGGTTGCGGACTGCTAGCGTGGCGCAACCTGCCGGCGGACAGCTGCCTTACTGGCGGCTGTCCGGGTTCTACGTATGCTATTTCGCCTTGCTGGGCCTGTCGGCGCCTTTCATGGCCCTTTACCTGCATCATCTGGGTTTTTCCAGCGCACGGATCGGCGAACTGGTCGCCATCCCCATGCTGATGCGCTGCGTTGCGCCCAGTCTCTGGGGGTGGCTGGGTGATCACACCGGTTGGCGTCTGACCATTGTGCGGTCCGGCGCCATCTGCACGTTGCTGGCGTTTTCGCTGATCCTGGTCGAAAAAAGCTATGCCTGGCTGGCGATGGTCATGGCGCTCTACGCGTTCTTCTGGCACGCCGTGCTGCCGCAGTTCGAAGTCATCACCCTGGCACACCTGCAAGGCCAGACCTCGCGTTACAGCCAGATCCGCCTGTGGGGCTCGATCGGTTTCATTCTGGCGGTCGTGGTGCTGGGGCGGGTGTTCGAATGGTTCAGCCTGGACCTGTTCCCCTACATCGCACTGGCGATCATGTCCGGTATCGTTGTCAGCAGCTGGTGGGTGCCGAATGCGCATCCAGCACCGTCGAGCCTTGAAACCGGGCCGGGCGGCTTTCTCAGGCAACTGACGCGCCCCGGTGTATTGGCGTTCTACCTCAGTGTCGCGCTGATGGTGCTCAGCCATGGCCCGTATTACACCTTTTTGACCCTGCACCTCGAAGCGCTTGGTTACAGCCGGGGCCTGATCGGCCTGCTGTGGGCGGTCGGCGTGGTGGCCGAAGTGCTGATGTTCACGGTCATGAGTCGGATTCTGCAGCGCTTCACCGTGCGCCAGGTACTCTTCGCCAGCTTTCTGCTGGCCGCATTGCGCTGGCTGCTGCTGGGGCTGTTTGCCGATCACCTCACCGCGCTGCTGATTGCGCAGGTGATGCACGCCGCGACATTCGGCAGCTTTCACGCCGCTGCCATTCACTTCGTGCAAAGTAGCTTCGGTCCGCGTCAGCAAGGTCAAGGGCAGGCGCTTTATGCCGCCTTGTCCGGCGTCGGCGGGGCGTTGGGTGCTCTGTATTCCGGTTACAGCTGGAACGCACTGGGCCCGGTCTGGACCTTTGCCATCGCCAGCCTTGCAGCCTTGGCCGCTGCCGTCATGATTGTCACACCCAAGAAAGAGGAAGGTGTATGAGCCGCGAACAATTGAGCCTGGAAATCATCGAGGCCGGGCGTTTTCTGTACGGCCGTGGCTGGTCGCCTGCCACCAGCAGCAATTACTCTGCGCGTCTTTCTGCCAGCGAGGCGCTGTTGACCGTGTCCGGCAAGCACAAGGGCCAGTTGGGCCCTGACGATGTGTTGGCCACCGATCTGGCTGGCAACAGCCTGGAACCCGGTAAAAAACCGTCTGCCGAGACCTTGCTGCATACCCAGTTGTACAGCTGCAGGCCGCAGGTCGGCGCCGTGCTGCACACCCACTCGGTCAACGCGACCGTGTTGTCGAGGCTGACCACGGCCGATCATCTGGTGTTCGAGGATTACGAACTGCAAAAGGCCTTTAGCGGCGTGGTGACTCATGAGTCGCAGGTCGTGGTGCCGATTTTCGACAACGATCAGGATATTGCCCGCCTCGCGGCAAAGGTGCAGCCTTGGCTGGACGCCCATCCCGAGTGCGCCGGCTACCTGATCCGCGGTCATGGCCTCTACACCTGGGGCGCTAAAATGAGCGACGCCTTGCGCCAGATCGAAGCGTTCGAGTTCCTGTTCGAGTGCGAACTGAAAATGCGCGCGGTATTGAACCGCTGATCGTATCCCGCCCAAACCAGCTTTTAAGCCTGACCGGCCTGTAAAAGCCGGAAGGTGTTGCACCAAACCGAGGATTTCACGCATGAGCAGCCTGTCCGTTTATCACGTTTCAAGCCCTGATATGCCCAACAAGGTGCTGACCCATCTGGAAGACATCGCGTCGACGCTGGCCGAGCACGGTGTGGCGTTCGACCGTTGGGAGGCCGCGACGCCGATCACCCCCGGTGCCAGCCAGGAAGAGGTGATCAGCGCCTATCGCACCCAGATCGACAAGCTGATGACCGAGCGCGGTTATGTCACCGTGGACGTCATCAGTCTCAACAGCGATCATCCGCAAAAAGCCGAATTGCGCGCCAAATTTCTTGAAGAGCACCGCCACGGTGAAGACGAAGTACGCTTTTTTGTCGCCGGGCGCGGCTTGTTCACCCTGCACATCGACGACTATGTGTACGCCGTGTTGTGTGAAAAGAACGACTTGATTTCCGTACCGGCCGGCACGCGGCACTGGTTCGATATGGGCGAAAACCCGCACTTCGTTGCCATCCGCCTGTTCAACAACCCTGAAGGCTGGGTGGCCAATTTTACCGGTGAAGACATTGCCGGCCGTTTTCCACGGCTGGAAGACTGAGAGGAGCCCGATTCTGATGCCCATCAAAGCTATCCTCACGGATATCGAAGGCACCACCAGTGCAGTGAGTTTCGTGTTCGACGTGTTGTTTCCGTTCGCCAGAAAGCACTTGCCCGCATTCGTTCGCGAAAATGCCGAGCAACCGGCCGTGGCGCAGCAGCTGCAGGCGGTACGCGAGCAGGCCGCTGAACCGGACGCTGATGTCGAGCGCGTCATTGCGCTTCTGCTGGAGTGGATCGCCGAGGACCGCAAGGCCACGCCGCTCAAGGCCCTGCAGGGCATGGTCTGGGAGCAGGGCTACAGCGCCGGACAGCTCAAGGGCCATGTTTATCCGGATGCTGTCGAGGCCTTGAAACACTGGCATCAACAGGGTTACCGGCTTTACGTTTATTCCTCGGGCTCGATTCAGGCTCAACAATTGATTTTCGGCTGCTCCGAGGCGGGCGACCTGTCCGGCCTGTTCAGCGGTTACTTCGATACGACGTCCGGCCCCAAACGCGAAGCGCAGTCCTACCGGGCGATAGCGCAGGCAATGGACTGTCCTGCCGGGGAGATTCTGTTCCTGTCGGATATCGTCGAAGAACTCGATGCCGCACAGGCCGCCGGCATGGCCACCTGTGGTCTTGCGCGTGATGGCGGGGCACTTGCCGGGCACCGACATGTGGCCAGTTTTGCGCTTATCGATCCAGCGTCCTTCTAGAAAACTCCCGCCTGCTGTGCGCGGCATCGCCCTGATGCCGCTGCATTGAAATATGCCTGCCACAAGGCTCACACATTACTTTTGTAGGGCTTTTCCTGTTATCGAGTGAGCTGTTGCCTGGTCGAAAGTGCGTTGAATCTGTTTGTTCTGTTCGCGGTTTTTCAACGTGATTATTCGTGTAAGTTCTGCGCCATCGTCACCGGGGGCACGGACAACACCTGTACCGACTGCCGGGCGAAGAAGGAGCGGCAGCGATGGGCAGTGCCATGACAGAAAGCGCAACCAGGGATTTATTGATACAGCAGATGGTGAGCACGATTACCGAGCTTGATGGGCAGACTGCCATCGAAAACGCACTCGAGTGGTTACGGCGCGAATGCAGCAGTGAGCGCGCGATGTTCTTTCAGTTCAAGGGCCCGGTGTTGCTGACATTCATCACGTCCAGCGTCGACGATGCCTGGGGCGAGGCCTACCGCCAGCACGATTTGATCACGCAGGACCCGGTGATCCGTTGTTATCGCAATCAACTGGGCTTCCTGAACTGGCAGGATGCTTTCAGGCAATACCCGGTCTCCGCCTTTTATGACGAGCTCGTCGATGCCTGCGAACTGCTTCCGGCCATCTCCTACGGCTACACCAATCATTGCCGTGGTGCCGACAGCGTGACATCGGTCTGTACCCTGGGCGAAGTTGAGCGTCCCATCAGCGCTGAACAAAAGTACCTCATGAGCAGTCTCATGCCAGTGCTGCACAGTGTCGCGCGTGGTCTGAAGTTCTGTTCACGCGGTCTGACTCATCGCGAACTGGAAGTGTTGCAGTGGGCCAGAGACGGGAAAACGGCCTGGGAGATCTCGATGATCCGCGACGTATCGGAATCGACGGTGAAGTATCACCTCAAGACCATCTACTCCAAGCTGGGCGTTGCCAACAGGGCACAGGCGGTGGGCGAAGCACTTTGTCGTGGTCTGATCAGATAGTCGGCCGACAAAACGCAGGCAAAAAAAGCCGCGAGAACAAAGTGTAATCGCGGCAAACAAGGGATGAGAGAGCGTACAGCGGGTGCCACCCAAGAGGGTGGCGGGCAAAATCAACGTGTGTGGTACGTCGGCAGATCAAAACGGTGCTGGCTTTGCAGCATCGAGATAGCTGGCAGCTCGCTGGCTTGTGCAGCCAGGTCGCGGCGGATGGCGCTGATTACCCATTCCAGTTGAACTGGTGTGTGCAACTGAGCATAAGAGACTGAGCGACGGATCTGCTTACCATCCTGGGTACGCAGTGACAACAGAACACCACCATCTGGGCGCGGCTGGGTAGTAACGGTGTAGTCGGAGAATACGGAAGCGAATTTTTCTTGAATAAAAGTCATGTGAGGCGGCTCCATTGCTCATGGGATAACAAGCTTGCAAGTACTATTGCAGTGTCTGTGCCAGTCTTTCTCTTAAAATAAATCCTTTAAAATCAATCACTTGAAATAACCCCTAATTTTAGTCTTCGTGCATTTTGCATGAACACCCGTCGTGCGCCCTGCATTTTGCCGTTTCCTGCACGATGAGGATCGGGCAGAAGGGGGATTGCATGGATAGCGGCGATCAGGAGCAGGCATTGCGCATCCGCGTCGATGCTGATCGAACAGCTGGCGAGACTTGAGGTCAGTGTGTGTATCGACGCCGGGTCAACGCATGCCCGGAGTACCGTGCGCCAAGGAGTAGTTAATGACCGATACAGATATCAGCGCTTCGAAAACCATGACTGAAGACGAAGCCGCCGAGTTCGCCGAGCAGGTATTCGATGTGGCTCGCCAGGGAAATGCAGTCATGCTGGAGCGCCTGCTTGAAAAGGGCCTGCCTGCAGATCTGCGCAACCACAAAGGCGATACGCTGCTGATGCTGGCCAGCTATCACTGCCATGCGGATGCGGTCCGTGTGCTGCTGAACCACAAGGCTGATCCTGAAATCCGCAACGATAACGGCCAAAGCCCCATCGCCGGTGCAGCGTTCAAGGGCGATCTGGCGGTGGTCAGGTTGCTGGTCGAGGCGGGTGCCGACATAGACGGTGCCTCTGCTGATGGCCGTACCGCATTGATGATGGCGGCGATGTTCAATCGCAACGAAATAGTCGATTACCTGATCAGTCAGGGCGCGGACCCGCATGCCACTGACGCCAAGGGCATCACTGCACTGGGCGCCGCTCAGGCAATGGGTGCGACCGTCACCATTGAGCAGTTGACCAGAATGGGCGTGCAGCCAGCCCGGTCCTGACAGCGAGTGCAGTGACAGCAAGGCATGAACACATAGAGGCGCGATGGATTTACCGTTATCCTTCGCGCCTCTTTTTTTGCCCGCTATCAGGATCGCCCCCCATGAAAGACTCACTGGTCGAATTAATCAGCAAAGTCAGCTCCGGCTGCATGGGCGACGATGAAATCGTGCATATCGCCGATGAGGCCGCGCAGGCGTATGCCGATCCGCAGGCATTTCTGGCCGCCAACCCTGATATCAACTACGACGATACATTCCCGATCCCGCTGGGCGAGTGGGTCGTGGTGGGCAGTCTGCCGGAAACCGTTCTGTTCCAGGCCGACAGCTACATGGACCTGTTCGAGCAGATCGTTCAGTCGTTTGGCAAGGACGTGACCTTCAACATCAAGCCCAGGCAGCTGGCCAAGGTCGAGCCGCTGGTCGCGCTCAATCGCATTCAGATTCAGTTGAGCAGCATGAACAAGGAGATGGGCGGCTATGTGCTGATGAACTTCAGCCAGCCACTGGATGACGAGTTGCAAGCGGTGCTGGTGTACGGCCGTGACGAAGCGCGCGTAGTCGAGCTGGCAGCATCGGCAGGCATCCATGCCGCACCTGCACTGCAGGCATTGCGCGGTTAACCCAGCGCCGTATCGAGAAACATCATCACCGCAAAGCCGCCCATAAGGCCCAGGGTTGCCGAGGTCTGATGGCCATTGCGGTGGGTTTCCGGGATGACTTCATGGGACACCACGAAGATCATCGCGCCTGCTGCCAGCCCCATGCTCAGCGGATAGGCGATGGCAAAGCCGCTGGAGATACCCAGGCCCACCAGTGAGCCCAGTGGCTCCATGAGGCCGGAACCGATGGCCACCAGCATCGCCTTGAAGGCTGACAGGCCGGTGGCGCGCAGGGCCAGCGCAATGGCCAGACCTTCGGGAATGTCCTGAATGGCGATGGCGGTGGTCAATGGCAGGCCGACATTCATGTCGCCGCTGGCGAAACTGACGCCAATCGCCATGCCCTCAGGCAGGTTATGCAGGGTGATCGCCAGCACGAACAGCCAGACCCGACTGATTCGCTCCGAATGAGGTCCCTGGCGGCCTACGCTTTCATGCTCGTGCGGGGTGAATTTGTCCAGTCCCAGCATCAGCAGCACACCCAGTCCCAGACCGGCGACAACCGTCGCAGCGGCCCATGGGCCGCTGTCGGTAATGTCCCGGGCGGCTTCCAGGCCTGGAAGAATCAGCGAGAACGAACTGGCCGCCAGCATCATTCCAGCGGCAAAGCCGAGCATGATGTCCTGAGCGCGTTGCGAAACATTGCGCAGGGCAACCGCCATCACGGCGCCTAGCGCCGTGGCCAGAAAACCCGCCATGCCGCCCAGCAGGGCGTGATTGAAGTTGACCTCACTGGTGCCATGGAAGGCGTTATAAAGACTGATGCCAACGAGGCCGACGACGATCAGCAGGGCGAGGGCAAAGCCCAGGCTCACCAGTGGGCTGCCCTGGAACTGGTTTAACCAGGCCGCCCAGGGCGTTTGGGGTTGTGCGGGCGTAGGCATTGACAGGCTACCTTTGATAAAGGGGGAGCGATGGTGACTGAAATACAAAGTCGACCCCGTCTGGGAGACCGAGAATATAAGGTTGGTTCAACGGAACCCCCGAACGGCGCTACTATCCTAGGAGGGTAAGCATTCAATTTAGGGGCAACACCATGGGTTCTAGCTTCAACGGCCTGGTCGGCTTGATCATTCTGGCGCTCGATATCTGGGCCATCATCAACGTCTTGAAAAGCGGTGCCGAGACCGGCAAGAAAATCCTCTGGGTATTGCTGATCGTACTGCTTCCTGTGGTAGGCCTGATCATCTGGGCAATCCTCGGACCGCGTGGCAACGTACGCATGTGATACGTCCACACGCTGGGCAACACAACGCTTGATTACTTTGGGTAATCAGGCGTTTTTCGTTTCATGCGCCGGGCATTCGCAGCGGCAATGGCACGCCAGGCTGCATAGAGGTTCGACCTGTCATGTTCCTCGACGTAGAATGCGCGCCTTTGTTGTGGGCGGTCGGCCGTCCTGTCATCAGTACCCAGCGGGAGCTTACCCATGAGCGATTATCAGGAAACGTTATACGAAGGCTACGGCCAGCGCTTTCGTATGGAAAAAATGCTTCACGAAGTACGTACCGATCACCAGCACCTGGTGATCTTCCAGAACCCGCGCATGGGCCGTGTCATGGCGCTGGACGGCGTCATTCAGACCACCGAAGCCGACGAGTTCATCTACCACGAAATGCTCACCCATGTGCCGATTCTGGCGCACGGTGCAGCCAAGCGTGTGCTGATCATCGGCGGCGGCGACGGCGGTATGCTGCGTGAAGTCGCCAAGCACATGAGCGTCGAACACATCACCATGGTCGAGATCGATGCGACCGTGGTCGAGATGTGCAAGGGATATCTGCCCAATCATTCCAGCGGCGCCTTTGACGATTCGCGTCTGAACCTGGTCATCGACGACGGCATGCGCTTCGTCGCGACCACCGAAGAAAAGTTCGACGTGATCATCTCCGACTCCACCGATCCGATCGGCCCGGGTGAAGTCCTGTTCTCGGAAAACTTTTATCAGGCCTGCCATCGCTGCCTCAACGAAGGCGGCATTCTGGTCACCCAGAACGGCACGCCCTTCATGCAGTTGAGCGGTGTGCAGACCACGGCCGGGCGTATGAACGGTCTGTTTGCCGACTGGCATTTCTATCACGCTGCCATCCCGACCTACATCGGCGGAGCGATGACCTTCGCCTGGGGCTCGACCGACAAGAGCTATCGCAAATTGCCGCTGGAAACCCTGCGTCAGCGTTTCTCGGGCAGCGGTATTGTTACGCGTTATTACAATCCGGAAGTCCACATCGGTGCGTTCGCCTTGCCGCAGTACGTTCTGCAGGCCGTGGGCAAGGCCAGCAACGACTGATGAGTCGGTCCGGCTTCTCGAGCCGGATTCTCTCGAGCGTCGCCTGCAAGGCTTTATAAGCGCTTAATTCGCGACAGAAATTTCACACGTTCTGTCACAGAATTGCGCGCGAAGCTGAACAGGCACGCGTCTTCATGGGCTGACCTGGCCCCTGCGACCCGCAATCAAGTAATATCTGCGCCCTGTCGCGCGCCGTCTGCCTCAAGAGCAAGGCGGCGCTGCACCCTGAACCTACCCCTGAATCCACCGGATCCTGACAACCATGGCCAAAACGGACGCCCAGATTCATCGGCAAGCCCGCCTGCAAAATCCCACTGTCAAATCGCATCTGGCTTACATCCTGCTCAGTGGCTTCGCCCTGATGGTGATGTACACGCTGTTGCGTATCGGTCTGCTGGTCTACAACCGCGAGATGATTGGCGACACGCCTGCCTCGACGTTCCTTGAAGCACTGTTCAACGGCACGCGCTTCGACCTGCGCCTGACCATGTACCTGTTGATTCCGCTGGTGCTGTCGCTGTTCAGCGCACGCGCCATGGCGGCACGCGGGTTCTTCCGTTTCTGGCTGACCCTGGTCGGCAGCATCACGCTGTTCTTCGGCTTGATGGAAATGGACTTCTACCGTGAGTTTCACCAGCGCCTGAACGGCCTGGTGTTTCAGTACGTCAAGGAAGACCCGAAGACTGTCCTGAGCATGCTCTGGTACGGTTTCCCGGTGGTCCGCTACCTGCTGGCATGGGCCGTGGTGACCTGGCTGCTGAGTCTGGTGTTCAAGGGTATCGACCGTGCAACCCGTCCACGTGTTGCTGCAAAAACCAGTCCGGAGGCCACTCGTTCCATTGCGCCTTGGTATGTGCGCGCCGGTGTGTTCGTGCTGGTGTTGCTGGTCATGGTGGTCTGCATCCGTGGCACCTTGCGCCAGGGCCCGCCTTTGCGCTGGGGCGACGCCTACACCACCGAGTCCAATTTCGCCAACCAGTTGGGCCTCAATGGCACTCTGACGCTGATCACGGCGGCCAAGAGCCGTATGTCCGAAGATCGCGACAACATCTGGAAAGCCACGCTGCCACAGAACGAGGCCCAGCAGACCGTGCGCGACATGCTGCTGACCCCGAATGACAAGCTGGTCGAGCCGGATATTGCCGCTGTGCGTCGCGACTTCACGCCACCGGCAGAGACCACCTTGCCGATCCGCAACGTGGTCGTGATCCTGATGGAAAGCTTCGCCGGTCACTCGGTAGGCGCCCTGGGCAACGATGCCAACATTACGCCGTACTTCGACAAGTTGTCCAAGGAAGGCCTGTTGTTCGATCACTTCTTCTCCAACGGTACCCACACCCACCAGGGCATGTTCGCCACCATGGCGTGCTTCCCGAACCTGCCGGGCTTCGAGTACCTGATGCAGACGCCGGAAGGCAGCCACAAGCTGTCGGGTCTTCCGCAATTGCTGAGTACGGGCCGCAACTACGACGACGTCTACGTCTATAACGGCAACTTTGCCTGGGACAACCAGTCGGGTTTCTTCAGCAACCAGGGCATGACCAACTTCGTCGGCCGCGAGGACTTCGTCAATCCGGTGTTCTCCGATCCGACCTGGGGTGTTTCCGACCAGGACATGTTCGACCGTGGTGCGCAGGAGCTCAAGGCCCGTCAGGACGGCAAGCCGTTCTATGCCTTGTTGCAGACCCTGTCCAACCACACGCCGTATGCGCTGCCGGATCCTCTGCCGGTCGAGCGCGTCACCGGGCACGGCTCGCTGGACGAGCATTTGACCGCCATGCGTTATGCCGACTGGGCGCTCGGCCAGTTCTTCGAGAAGGCCAAAAAAGAGCCTTACTACAAGAACACGTTGTTCGTGGTGCTGGGCGACCATGGTTTCGGTAACGATAAGCAACTGACTGAAATGGACCTGGGCCGTTTCAACGTGCCTCTGCTGCTGATCGGCCCTGGTGTGCAGGAGAAGTTCGGCCAGCGCAGCAGCATTGTGGGTACGCAGGTTGACGTAGTGCCGACCATCATGGGGCGTCTGGGTGGCCTGAACCGCAACCAGTGCTGGGGCCGCGATCTGCTGAACCTGCCTGAGGGTGACAAGGGCTTCGGTGTGATCAAGCCGTCGGGCAGTGAGCAGGTGGTCGCTATCATCAGCGGCAATCGCATCCTGATCGAACCGACCGAGATGCCTGCCAAGCTGTTGACCTACACGCTCGGTGCCAAGCCGCATGCCGAAGAAGTGCCTGATGCGCCGGACACGCAGGAGCTCAAGCGCAAGCTGGAAAGCTTCCTGCAGACGGCCACCAAGAGCCTTCTGGACAACACGGCCGGTGTAGAAGCCAGCAAAAACCGCAACTGATGACAACTGACTCGTCCGGCTGACCGGCGAGTCGGATCAGTCTGGCGACAAGGGCCCTCGGCATTGACTGCGAGGGTCTTTTTTTTGCCCGTCATGGGTGGCCCTGCGGCGTAATCGGTTGAACGAATGCGTGGGCCAAAAGGTCCAGATCACATAAGCCAGAGTGCCTGGCTTCGTATGGGAGGCATTGATGAAACAGTGGGCCATTTTATATCTGGACAAGGATGGTGTGCAGCAGCGCCGCGAGGCTGGTTTTGATGAGCGTCCCAGTGAGGAAGAGGCTGCGCGTTTCCTGCGCAAGGACCTTTACCCAATGACCGACGAGCTGGATCTCAATGATCTTGACGGGCGTACTGAGGAGCCTACCGTGAAGACGCTCAAGGACCATAACAGTGTGCAGATTATTTCCATTACAGAAGTTGCCTGATCTGCGCTGATTCAAAAACCTTTTCGTGGCAACCACTTGGCATCCGGCCCACGATGGGGCTACTCTGCAGATGAGGCTGTTCAGACGGCCTCTGACATCTCGATACCCGACCGGCGCCAAGCCTGGTCCGGTCAGCTACATGCTTGATTCCCCACGCCGGATTATCTGTCGTGAGGCGGCCCCCGAGGACTCGGCGGTCGCTCTGGAAGAGTTGAAACTCTATCTATCGTTGCATAGGAGGACGTTTCATGAGCACAGCCTATCAAGAGGACATCAGCAGTAACGTACTGCGCCGCATGAAAGAAGGCGGTTTTGACTTCGCGCGAATCTATCCCATCGAGTTCTACGCCATCTTCCCGGATGAGGAACGGGCACGGCAGGCCGCAGAGCAATTTCGCGGCGAATCCCTCAACACCCAGGTAAACGTACGTGATGACGGCCATTGGCACCTGCAATTGAGCAAAGTCATGTACGCGACTTATCACGGCATTGGTGACTTCGAGCAGGACTTCCAGACGGTCATTTCACCTATGGACGGCGAAGTCGAGGGATGGGGCGTTACTCAGGAGATCAGAAGACTGCACGCTTGATGGCTGCGGATTGTCAGGCATACACCACCGGCTGATTCGGGACACGTTCCGGATCGGCCGGTTCTGTTTTCGGCCCGCGTTCATAAACAGTGGTCAAAAAAAAGCCACTCAAACGAGTGGCGCAAAGGGAAGTCTGTTTAAAATCCGCAGGCGTTCTTCATCTGCTGGACAAAATATCGGTTGCGGCAAAAACAGCGTTTGGTGCCCTGTTTGCTCGGTTGCTGTGGAGTGTGGCGAACTAATGCTGTTGGCGGAAATCAACTCTGACTATGCTGATCATAGATTTCACGGTTGAATGACGCTTCCGAATGAGGCGCGAAAGAATTGGCTTGGGCGTTTAGTGCACAGGAATGGTGCGTAGAACGTCGAGTGTTTACCTAACCTTTTGAAATTAAAGCGTTTATGCCGGTGGCACGGGCTTTGCGATGGTCTTGGTGTCCATGGTGACAAGGAGTACGGCATGATCCGCACCTTTTATGACGAGATGTACGATGCGGGCGGCGTAGTCCGTCCGCACTATCGGGAGTTCGCCCGCTGGCTGGGTGATACGCCTCCCGAGCTTTTGGCTCAACGCAGGCGCGAAGCCGATCTGCTGTTTCACCGTGCCGGGATCACGTTCACACTCTATGGTGATGAGCAGGGCACCGAGCGGCTTATCCCTTTCGATACCATCCCGCGCAGCATCCCGGCCAGCGAATGGCGGGTTGTCGAGCGTGGCTGCATTCAGCGCGTCAAGGCGCTGAACATGTTTCTCGCGGATCTGTATCACGACCAGCGGATTATCAAGGCCGGGATCATTCCCGCCGAACAGGTGCTGGCCAACGAGCAGTACCAGTTGGCAATGCAGGGCCTGAATCTGCACCGCGATCTGTACTCGCATATTTCCGGCGTCGATCTGGTGCGCGACGGTGATGGCACTTATTACGTGCTGGAAGACAACCTGCGCACTCCGAGCGGCGTAAGCTACATGCTCGAAGACCGCAAGATGATGATGCGCCTGTTTCCGGAGCTGTTTTCCGCACAGCGCATTGCGCCGATCGACCACTACCCGAACCTGTTGCTCGACACGCTCAAGAGTTCCAGCCATCTGGACAACCCAAGTGTCGTGGTGCTGACGCCTGGCCGCTTCAACAGCGCCTTTTTCGAGCATGCGTTTCTGGCTCGCGAGATGGGCGTCGAACTGGTGGAAGGTGCCGATCTGTTTGTCCGCGATGACCGCGTGTTCATGCGCACCACCGACGGCCCGAAAGCCGTTGACGTGATCTATCGTCGCCTCGATGACGCATTCCTAGATCCGTTGGCCTTCAACCCTGATTCGATGCTGGGCGTTCCTGGGCTGCTGTCTGCCTATCGATCCGGCAACGTGGTGCTGGCCAATGCCATCGGTACCGGCGTCGCGGATGACAAGTCGGTTTACCCCTACGTCACCGACATGATTCGCTTCTATCTGGACGAAGAGCCGATTCTCAAAAACGTGCCGACCTGGCAGTGCCGCAAGCCGGAAGAGCTGTCACATGTGTTGGCCAACCTCGGCGATCTGGTCGTCAAGGAAACCCAGGGCTCCGGTGGCTACGGCATGCTGGTCGGCCCCGCAGCGACCGCCGCCGAGATCGAAGCCTTCCGGGCGCGCCTCAAGGCCAAGCCGCATGCGTACATCGCCCAACCCACCTTGTGCCTGTCGACCTGTCCGACCTTTGTCGAGAACGGCATAGCCCCGCGACATATCGATTTGCGCCCGTTCGTTCTGTCCGGTCGCGAAACCCGCGTTGTGCCTGGCGGGCTTACCCGAGTGGCCTTGCGTGAAGGCTCGCTGGTGGTCAATTCGTCACAGGGTGGCGGAACCAAAGACACCTGGGTGGTCGAGGATTAAGGATGCCTGCCAATGTTAAGTAGAACTGCCTCTGATCTTTTCTGGATGTCGCGTTACCTGGAGCGAGCGGAGAACCTCGCCCGCATGCTGGACGTGAGCTATTCGCTGTCGCTGATGCCGCAGGACGGGCGGGGCGACGGGCTGGATGAAATAGCCATGCCGTTGCTGATCACCGGAACGCTGGAAACCTATATCGAGCGTCATGGCGAGCTGCATGCCGAGCGCATGCTGCATTTCTTTGCCCTGGACGCCACCAACCCGGCCAGCATCTACAGCTGCCTGGGCGCAGCGAGGGCCAGTGCGCACGCGGTGCGCGGGCGTATCACCGCAGACATGTGGGAGAACATCAACTCCACCTGGCTGGAGATTCGCGGCATCGCCCAGCAGGGGCTGACCCGCTACGGCATGAGCCGTTTCTGTGAATGGGTCAAGGAGCGTTCGCATCTGTTCCGTGGCGCGACCTACGGCACCATCATGCGTAACGATGCGTTCCGTTTCATCCGTCTGGGTACGTTCATCGAGCGCGCCGACAACACCATGCGCATGCTCGATGCCCGCTATGAAATGCTTGAATTGCGTGGGCCACAGGCCAATGCTGCGGCAGACAACTCGGCGGCCGGTTATTACCAGTGGAGCGCCTTGCTGCGCGCACTGTCCTCGTTCGAGGCTTACACTGAAGTCTATCGGGATGCGCCAGGCGCGCGTCAGGTTGCTGAACTGTTGTTGCTGCGTGCTGACATTCCACGCTCGCTACGCGCGTGTCTGGAGGAGATGGACGTCATTCTGGCCAGCCTGCCGGGCGTCAACGGGCGTCCCGCACAGCGCATGGCTGCCGAGATGGATGCCAGATTGCGCTACACCAGCATCGACGAGATCCTGGCTGAAGGCCTGCACGAGTGGTTGAACGAATTCATTCCGCTGCTGGCCCAACTGGGTGATGCCATTCACACTTCGTACCTGGAGGCTGCATGAGACTTTCGATAAGCCATGAGACCACCTATCACTACGATGACCAGGTGCGCTCGAGTATCCAGTATCTGCGCCTGACGCCTCACGACAGTGAGCGCCAGCAAGTGCTCAGCTGGCAGCTGACGTTGCCACGTCCGGTGCGTGCGCAGATCGACCCCTTTGGCAATATCCTGCACGTCCTGAGCCTGGAAGAGCCGCACGAAGCAATCATCATCGGCGCGCGCGGGCAAGTGGAAATCGATGAAACCCGCGAGGCCGAGCACGAAAGCCAGTCGGCATTACCGTTTTTGCGCGTGACGCGACTGACCGAGCCTGACGAAGCGATTCGCAGTTTTGCGGCCATGGAGTGTCGCAAGCGGGCTGACCGCACAGGGTTGATCGACCTGATGCAGGCGCTCAACCAGCACATGACCTACACCCAGGGCGCGACCGAAGTGGACACCAGTGCCGCGCAGGCCTTCGCCGGACGCTCTGGCGTCTGTCAGGACCATACTCACGCGTTTCTGGCCTGTGCCCGCAGCCTTGGGGTGCCGGCCCGTTATGTTTCCGGTTATCTGTGCAGCGAAGACAGCGAGCATCTGTCCAGCCACGCCTGGGCCGAGGCCTGGATAGACGACGCCTGGTACAGTTTCGATGTCACCAATCAGTTGGCGATCCCCGAGCGCCATTTGAAACTGGCGGTAGGCTTGGATTATCTGGACGCCTGTCCGGTGCGCGGCATGCGGCGCGGCGGCGGATCCGAGCAGATGCACGCCAAGGTCGTGGTGTCGCCCATGACCGGCACGCCGAAAGTGAAAACCCGCGTGCAGGTCCAGACGCAGCATCAGTAACCCGCAGCGGGTCTGCGCATCATGAAATGGCCGGGCTCAACTACCCGGCCATTGTTCATTCGGCAGGGTCGTCGGTGATGTCGTAGAGCGCGTTGTGCAGCTCTTCATAGTTGCCGCCATTGATGACGCTGAAGTAGCCCGCAGCCCTGAGCTGTTCCTGAGCCTTGTCGGCCTTGCTGTCCGTGCTGCTGAAAATGACGAACACGGCATTGCGGTCGTTGAGCACCTGTTTCATCTGATTGACCAACCGTCGGTCATCGACGCGTACGGCGTTCAGTACCGTGCCTGCGTCATAGTCGGTCTGGCTACGTACATCCATTGCCAGTTTGCCTTCCTTCAACGCTGCCACGGCCGCAGCCTGATCGACCATCCCCGCGTGTGCTGCGAAGCTGCTGACAAGTGCCCAAACAGCAATCCATTGGCGCATAAACCCACCTCCCTCAGTGCGAATGGAAAGAGTGGCACAGTTGAACATAGTTCGAAAGCGCGTGGATCAGCCAAACAATCGATTCAGGTTAGGCACGATCAATAACAGCGCAGTGGTAAAGAGGATCAATCCCGCCTGACGTACTTTGGAGTGCTTGAACTTGAACATGGCTGACCGCCTTTTGTTGTTATTCCTGAGCGACAGAAGCAGGCCGATCCGCAAAACAGATCATCGACTGCTGGCAAGGTTGCGCATTGAACAGGTGGGTCCGGTCATTCGACCGCTGGCCCGAGCGCTGAAAGGATTTTGCGCGCTTCCTGTTACAGATCTAACCATAGAGCCGAGGTGCCCTGGAGTTTAGAACTGTTGGGAATCTAAAATTGCTTATCTAGAAGCGAAGGCTATTATCGGAAGGGGCGCTGAATCAACAGGCCTTTTCTAGACGCTTCGTCTTTGCCCGTCAGCTTTGCACCGTTCGTCCGGGACAGATTTTTCCTACATGGAATAAACGTCTGAAACGGGCCGGGGCGCTGCTTGATTTGCCGAGGTCTTCAAGGCAGGCTCTGCCGGTGCGCTACTGCCTCATTACTGCTTCAGGGTCCCTTTTATGTCTTTACGCATCTGTATTCTGGAAACCGACAATCTGCGACCTGAACTGGTCGAGCAATATCACGGGTATGGGCGGATGTTCGAATTACTCTTCGCTCGCCAGCCCATCGCCGCAGAGCTGACGGTTTACAACGTTGTGCAGGGCGACTATCCACCTGCAGACGAGCAGTTCGATGCTTACCTGGTGACCGGCAGCAAGGCCGACTCATTTGGCACCGACCCTTGGATTCAGACCTTGAAGGTCTATCTGCTGGAACTGTATCAGCGCGGCGAAAAACTGCTGGGCATCTGCTTCGGTCACCAGTTGCTGGCCTTGCTGCTGGGCGGCAGGACCGAGCGTGCCGTGCAGGGGTGGGGCGTCGGGATTCACCATTATCAACTGGCCCCCGCCAGGCCGTGGATGACACCGGCGATGGACACGCTCACGCTGCTGATCAGTCATCAGGATCAGGTCACCGCGCTGCCCGAGAACGCCACGGTCATTGCGTCCAGCGAGTTCTGCCCGTTTGCGGCTTACCATATCAATGATCAGGTGCTGTGTTTCCAGGGGCATCCCGAGTTCATCCATGATTTTTCACGCACCTTGCTTGACCTTCGTCAGGAAGCGCTGGGCGAGCAGATTTACAAGCAGGGTGTGGCTAGCCTGGACCACGACCATCATGGCGCGACAGTGGCGGAATGGATGATGCGCTTTGTGGCGCACAAACCGGAAAAACAGTCAGTCTGACCCGGCGCATGGCCCATCGTCATGCGTTCGCCGGACTGTTTGAATGAGGTTGCAGTGGCGGGTTTATAGCCAGCCGGAGCGCTTGAAGCTGGCGAACAGTGCCGTACACCCGCCCAGAATGACGCCCAGCACGATGAAGTAGCCGTATTCCCACTTGAGTTCAGGCATGTTCTCGAAATTCATGCCGTAGATACCTGCAATCGCTGTCGGGAACGCCAGAATCGCTGCCCAACCGGCGAACTTGCGTTGCACGATGCTCTGCCGCGAAGACTCCAGCAGCAGGCCGATTTCGATCGTCTGGCTGGCGATGTCACACAGGTTGCCCAGGTCTTCCATCTGGCGCTTGACGTGAATTTCGACATCGCGAAAGTAGGGGCGCATGTTCTTGTCGATGAACGGAAAACTCAGTCTCTGCAATTCTTCGCCCACTTCCACCATGGGTGCCACGTAGCGACGCATGCGTAACAGGTCGCGGCGCAGGGCATGAATGTGCTGGATGTCGGACTCGCGCAACGAGCCACCGATGACGCTCTGCTCCAGTTGCTCGAGCTCGGCGTGAATGGCTTCGGTCACCGGCTGATAGTTCTCGGTCACGAAGTCCAGAAGCGCGTAGAGCACGAAGTCTTCGCCGTGCTCCAGCAGCAGTGGTCTGGCCTCGCAACGCTGACGCACCAGTCCGTAGGACTTGGAGTGGCCGTTGCGCGAGGTGATGACGTAGCCCTTGCCGGCGAAGATATGGGTTTCGATGAACAGCAGCTTGCCGTTGTCGCGTACGGGGGCGTAAGTCACGATGAACAGTGCATCGCCAAAGGTTTCCAGCTTCGGACGGCTATGCACCTCCAGCGCGTCTTCAAGGGCCAGCTCATGCAGATTGAACTGCTCCTTGAGGCTGGTCAGCTCCGCGTTGGTGGGCTGCTCCAGTCCTATCCAGACGAAGTGATCGGGCTTGGCTGCCCAGGCGGCGCCCTCATCGAGGGTGATATCACGGACTTTTTTACCCTTGCTGTACACCGCTGCTGCAACAACTCGACCCATGGTGCTATCGCTTCTTCAATTTGTCAGTGGCGCAAAAACATGCGCGGTCGCTGATCAGATTGATCAAATGCGTATGAGTTCGCCGATAAACGAAAGCCCGTTGGCGCGGGCTTCGGTCGAGCATCAGAGCATGTGCTGCCGATCCTGTTCGATCGCTGCCTCCAGCGTGTCGAGCAAGGCCTTTCTGACCTTGAGTTTGGTCTTCCTGTGCGCGCTCATGTTGATCTTCTTCAATTGCCCGGCGACGGCCAGCGCGGTGCTCTGCAGCTCCTCGACGCTGACCACGCGGTCGAGGAAGCCGGCGGCCATCGCTGCTTCAGGGTCGAACATCTCGGCGTTGATCACTGAGCGATTGAACGCCGATTTGCGCAGGCGATCGCGCGCCAGCTCTATACCGGCATGGTGCATGGTCATGCCGATCTGCACTTCGTTCAGACCGATACTGAATGGCCCGGCGACGCCGATTCGATAATCGGCGGACAGCAGCAGAAAAGCGCCCTTGGCAACCGCGTGGCCGGGGCAGGCGACGATGATCGGGAAGGGGTGCGACAGCATGCGCCGCGCCAGCGTCGAGCCCTGTGCGACCAGCTCGATCGCGGCCTCGGGGCTGGAGGTCATGACCTTGAGGTCGTAACCGCCCGACAGAATGCCCGGCTGGCCGGTGAGAATAACGATGGCCCTATCCTTTTCGGCCTGGTCCAGCGCGGCGTTGAACGCAACGATCACGTCCGGGGAAATGGCATTGACCTTGCCGTTGTTCAGGGTCAGCGTGGCGACACCGTCGTCCAGATGGTATGAGACCAGATCACTCATGACGTGATTCCTTTATTGAAGTGAGCAGACGTTACTCATCCATAGGGAGCAGGTAAAGCGCTGACTGCCGGGTCACTGAATGGCGTGCCGATCAATGGCGGATTCAGCGCCGACTGCGCTCTGCGTCATGGCTGGATATCGTTGAATCCGCAATATTCTTCCCAGTCCATCCCCAGCGCTTCGGCGACCTGGCGGTGTGCTTCCAGACGCATGCTCTGCAACTGTTCGGGCGACTCGGCAATCAGTTCCAGCGCCAGCTCCCAGGTTTCGAGACCCTGGCTCTCGGCCTCGTCTTCGAACGCCCACTGCACTTGCTGCTTTTGCTCCTTGGGGCTCAACGCGCTGATCTCATCCTTCAGGGTCGGATGGGTCGCGAGGTATTTCGCCAGCGCGGCCTCGTTCCACTCAAGCGTATTCATGTGGTTTTTCCTCAAACGTTTCGATAGCCAGGCTGTCTCTTGGAATAGCCCGGCAAGACGGCGTGATTGTGAGGGAGGTGCCCAGCAAAGCGAACATCGACAGCGTTATTGAAAGCCTTTTCATGATGTACTCCCGGCAGACGCAAGCATGGCGCAAGGCTACCATTTGCTCTTTGCCGCTGCCATATCCCTCTGCCAGGTCCGTTCGTCAGACACATCGCACGGCTGTGGTCACAGGCTCTCTGACTATCAGGTCCTGAATTTAACAAACGGAGGCGCACATGACCGGCACCCAGCCAGGCAGCAGCAACGGAAACAACAACGATCAGGGTTTCGACGAGAAGTCGCCGGACGCCAAAGACCCGCAGATCGACCCTACCGAGCCTGCAAAGACTCCTGCGACCGAAAAAGGCAGCAAGGATGATTACCCGCCTTACACCCCGGACAAGTAACTAACAGATTGCCCTCGGTGAGTACCGGGGGCGATTTATAGCCGAACCTCGCTTTACCCCCTCGTACTACTTGTTGGCATCAAGGTATTCCAGCAGATCTTCCATTCGCTCATCGTTACCCATCCACCACAGTTTCATGCGAGTGCCGGGGACAACTTCGCTCGGGTCCTTGATATACGTGCGCAACTCTTCGCGCGTCCATACCAGCCCCGAGTTCTTCATCGCGTCGGTGTAAACGTAGCCTTCCTGTTGCCCCGCCTGACGACCAATGATGCCGTTGAGGGGCGGGCCAAATGCGCTGCGTGCAGAAGGGCCGATCTTGTGACAGCCCGAGCAGAGGCGGGTGAAGACTGCTTTCCCGGCCTCTGCATCGCCCGCGCCTTGAGCAAGCGCAGGTAGGGCCAGTGCCAACAGGAGTAATGCGGTTTTTTTCATCGGTCATCCACAGCGCGTTCGGCCTTTTGCTCAAAAGTGGCAAATGTTAGCGCAATTATCGCGGGATCACTTGCTGGCCGGTATCTGGCTCGACAGTTCGTCGAAGTCACGCTTGTAACTCGCCATCTCGGCTGCGCTGACAAAGCTCTGCTCAAGAACCAGTTTCTTCGCTCCGGCTTCGATGGTCTCCAACTGGTGAAGAAAGCGCTTTTTCTTTCTGGCTTCCATTCGCGTGCCTGCCTCATCGATAGCTGTGCGTAGCTCTGTTGCCCGCTGGTTTACAAAATCCTGGCCTCGGCGGTCAACCGTGAGCCCGTCATTTTCGACATAACCTTCCAGCCCGGTTTTTTTCAAAACCAGCCACAACGCTTGATCCGGGGTAAACGTGCCCTTGAATTTCTTGACCTTTCTGCTGCTGTCCGCGCCCAGATCGACCTTCACCGGGCAGCCAGATCGGTGCGCCAGTTGCTGCAAGGCCTCGTCCAGACGTTGCGAAGGCATGTCATACGCCACCGGCGTCATCTGACACGCAGCGAACGCGGGAGCAGCCGCGAGACACGCAACGGCGAGGAGCAGTTTTTTCAGGGTGTTTTTCATGATTGCAGGGTTTTATCCGGCAGGTAGGGCTTGGAAATCGTTTTCTGCATGATGTTCCCTGTCTGCCCGACGCTTGCTTGAGCAGTCGTGTCCCTTATGTCTCTTGACCCATGCCAGACGCTGCATGCTCAAATCGCAGACAAAGAAAAGCCCGCGATGGGGGGTAGCGGGCTTAAGGTCTTGCTGGGAATTGAGTTAACAATAAACCCGCGAACGTGAAAAAAGCGTGAACTGCCAGATACAATTTACAAACAATTCAAATCACGGCTCGCCGTCCCAGTAATCGAGGTTTTCCGTGGTCCGCTGGTTGGCGGTGAACACTCGGGTCCCTTGAACCGAAACCATCGCCTGGTACTTGCCCGAGTCCGGGTACTCACACACTTCGGGCGTTTCCCGGGTGCTGATCGACAGGTACTTCAGCGGCGCCTGTGAGGTATTGATGATCTGGTGCGGGTAATCGGCACCCGCGGGGATAAATACGATGTCACCCGTTCTGATCGGCAGCATCTCGCCCGCAACACGCAAACTGCCTTCGCCCTCGATGATCACGAACATCTCTTCCTGCGCATGATGAAAATGATAAGGGCACGAGCGCTTGCCCGGCGCGACGACATCAATCGAGGCCCCGAGCTTTTGTGCCGCCGTGCCTGTGCCCAGGCGGGCTGCCGAGCTTTCATAGAGCGGTTCACGAACTTCATGTGCGAGGGGAGCCTCGTTGAAATTGCGAATCAGACGAGACGCCAGTTCACGTGCGCGTTCATTCATGTCGGTCGACGCTCGATGAGTTCAGAAGAGGGTACTTTAGACCAGAGCGCGTGAGGTGTTGCAGGCAGTTACCTCGATCAGGAAAAAACAGCCCCAGGCAGCCGCCACAAAAAGCCCGCTGCGCCGTATGCATGCGTTGCGCAACTCGGAAAGCTATTCACCTGAAACTCGTCTACACTTCAAATCACGATTTGGCCCCTATCAGAGGACGCACCATGTTTTCAAAACCCGACATTCAGCGCGTTCTTGAGACAGCTTTTCTGCCTTCAAAGTGCGAGTGCGTCGTAGCGCCAAATGAAACCTTCTCGGTGAAGCTTCTCCATCCCGAGTCAGGTGATATCCAGCCCTACGTAACGGGGCTGTCCCTGTCCGAGGTAGACAGCAGCCGATCCATCGCACGGCTGGTGCTTTCGCTGAGAGAACAACGAGACCTGATGGGGTTGATGGATTTGTCCCTGAGGCGGATGGCGTAGGGGCTGGGCTCGTATGTTGATTGCGTTGTATCAGTGATGACCAGAAAGCATCTTTCAGGGTGAAGTTACCTTCAACCCTGACAAGGCTCTTTACTCGCAGTGGGTAGCGGTGGGCAAATGCATAGGCAGTCACTCCGACCGAATGCCCAACAGGACTCACTGCTCATTCATTGAGCTCGGCTTCGACGCATGTCGTGTATTCGTCCGACCCGTCCCTGAATATTGATATTCCCTACAGGCGTATCTTGGTGGTTTCAATAGCCGTAAAGGTCAGGTGCAAGGAAGGCCGATCACCGAGCTGTCTATGAATCTCGGGATCATTCAATGTACCGATAAGCCACTCCTTGGGTATCGTCGTTCCGCGCATGCTTGCTTCGATCTTCTGATGATCTCAACCCTATATTCATTCAGATCACGAAAGTTCTTGATCGTCCAAGCATGCGGAGGCACTTTCATGCCGTTCTCTTTCAAGGTTTTAGGGATCAGATTGCCGTTGGGTCGCGGTATGACCGACGACACGATAACTCCAGAATACTCCGCCCGACGCCTCTTGAATCCCCGGGTCGTCGAGTCGGGCGTCGGTGGTGAGCTTTTGTGAGCCAGCGGGCCTGTGCTCCTGAGGTCCGATCCATGACAGACAGTGAAGAAGATTCTCTGGCCAATAGGACTCTGTGATTCGTTACAGGGTGTACTATCGAAGACTACCCATCAGAAATCAGCTAGCCATGTCCGCGCTAAACGAAGAGAGCCGCCAGATCGTAGCTGCTCTGGCGTACCGGGTTGGCCCGAATGCTGATACTGCAAGCATCGCGCAAGCGACGGTCTCGATTTTGGAGGCTATGCACGCAGCACTTACCCCCATCATTGGTCAGCAGGGGGTCGCGGCGCTTCATCGACGCAGCCTTCATCTCTGCGCCTCCCGCCAGCCGCACCTGGCCCACATATCCGATCGTGTGCAAACCGCGCCGGATCTGAACACGCTTAATTCTGAACTCGTTACAGAAAGCGAAGCAGACGCCTTGTTGTTTGGTGAAGTGATGCTGACCACCTTCTACGAACTGCTCACTACGCTGATCGGGCCCTCGCTCACCGCACGTTTGCTTCGTGACGTGTGGAAACCTTCTTTGAGCGACACATCTGCGCAGGAAAATTCGCCATGAACACCAAAGTGACTATCAACCGCTTGGCCACTGGGGTGCCAGGACTGGACGAGGTACTGGGCGGGGGATTGCCGGAGTTTTCGTTCAATCTTATCGCCGGCCCGCCTGGCTGTGGCAAAACCACTCTGGCGCACCAAATGATGTTCGCCCTGGCAACGCCCGAGCGTCCGGCATTGTTCTTCACCGTGCTCGGCGAACCTCCGTTGAAGATGCTGCGTTATCAACAGCAATTTGACTTTTTCGACGACGAAGCCATCAACCAGTCGATCCGTTACATCAACCTGGCCAGTGACACTCTGGCGGGGGATCTGGATGAAGTATTACGCCGAATCGTCGCTGAGGTAGAGGCATACTCTCCGGCGCTGGTGTTCGTCGACTCGTTTCGCTCAGTGGTGCTGGCGAGCCAGACCCAGGACAACCCCAATAACAATTTGCCGCAGTTCGTTCAGCAACTGGGCATGTTGATGACCACTTGGCAAGCAACGACCTTCCTGATTGGCGAATACTTCAACGAAACTGACACCAACCCGATTTTCACCGTGGCCGACGGTCTGATCTGGTTGCGCCAGAGCGTGCAGCGCAACTCCATGGTGCGCAAAATGGAAATCATGAAGATGCGCGGCCAGCCGACGCTGCCGGGACTGCACACCTTTCGTATCGCCACCTCAGGCATAAAGGTTTTCGCACCGGCGCCCATCAGCCATGTTGACCTGCCCGTGACGTTTCCGATACAGCGCCTGAAAATGGGGGTGCCACAACTTGACGAGATGCTCGGGGGTGGCTTGCCCCGTGGTTACTCCCTATTGGTGGCAGGCCCATCAGGGTCGGGCAAAAGCATTCTCGCTGCGACGTTCCTGGCCGAGGGGGCGCGCAATGGCGAGACCGGCGTGATCGCGGTATTCGAGCAACGCCCCAACCACTCCCAGAATGCCACTCTCGCGGGCTTGATCAAGGATGGAACAGTCAGTCTGGTCGATAGCCGCGCGCCGGATTTGTCCATTGACGAAATCGTTCAGTTGCTGTTGCACGAGATCGGCCGACTAAATGCCACACGCGTCGTGATCGACTCCCTGTCAGGCTTCGAACTAGCCTTGGCCCCGACGTTCCGCGAGGATTTCCGTGAGTCGCTGTCGCGCATGGTCACGGCGCTCACCAGTGCAGGCGTCAGCGTATTAATGACCTCCGAGCTGGAAGACCGTTACACCGATCTGCGCTTCAGTCCCTACGGTACGGCATTTCTGACCGACGCAATCATTGTCCAGCGCTACATTGAGGTTGAGAGCCGTTTGTTGCGAATCATGGCTGTGGTCAAGGTGCGGGCCAGTGCTCACTCCGATGAACTAAGGTTGTACTGTATCGACGATGATGGCTTGCAGATTGGAGGCATGTTGCCGAATAAGGAAGGCTTGCTAGGGGGGCGCCCGACCCAACAGCGTATGGTCACATTCGAAGGATGAGCGAAATATCATGAGCGAGGGCAACGGCAAGAATGCGCAAGCCACGGCGGCCGCAGCACGCGAACTGTTCCTTCTCGGCCAGAAAACGGTCGCAGCGCGTGCGGCGCTGGCAGCGGTTCATAAGGAACTCAACCAGACCAATGCCAAACTCGTCGATAATCGCCACGTCGAGCAATTGATCGAGGCCAACCAGCAGTTGGTACTGTCAATTCTAGCCGCGCAATCGGATGTGGAAAATCCGGAAAGCGCGCAGACAGAACAGAACATGTACCTCGAGATGCGCGAGGCAAACGAGCAATTGGTAATAGCCGCGCTTAGCGCACGAGACCTCCAGGTTACAGCGGAACATGCGCTGGATCAGCAACGCAACTTTCTGAACCAGGTGGCCCACGAACTCCGAAATCCACTGACGCCCATCAGCATGATTGCTGGCAGGCTGGTATGTGTGCCTAGCGAAGAATTACCCCGTATGCAGATGTTGATTGAGGGGCAGGTGAAGCAGATGTCCCGATTGGTGGAAGATTTGCTCGACATCGCCCGCGCCAGCACCGGTAAATTTCGCCTTGATTGCCACATTGTCGATATGGCTCAAACAATCCATGAGGCAATAGAGATCTGCACCCCGATCATGATCGCTCATAACCTGCATTTCAGTTCGCAACTGCAGGAGTGCACGATGATGGTTAAGGGCGATTCTGCTCGCCTTGCTCAAATCCTTGGCAATCTGCTGAGCAATGCAGCGAAGTATACTCCTGCCGGTGGTACGGTCACTCTGACCGCGACAACTCAAGCCGAACACCTGGAAATACTTATCCTCGATACCGGTATTGGTATAACTGCTGGCGCGCTGCCATTTATTTTCGAGCCCTTTGTACAGGATGTTCACGCGGTGGGGTTCAACGGTGCAGGCCTGGGCATTGGTCTGACGGTCGTGCGTGAGTTGATCGAAGCCCATGGCGGTACGGTGACTGGTACTAGTGAGGGAGAAGGTAAGGGGAGCGAGTTTATAATGAAACTACCCTTGGCGAGCCATTGACGGCGTCTAGACGCAAAACAGGCTTTCCGTGCGGTACATGCACCCACTGTTTCGACTGCGCTTCGGTATTTACTCCCTCATATCAACCTGGATTCAGCGCCTGCAATGCCCTGAATTTCTGTGCTAATGCTTGTTAATACTCACTGACGATCGTGCCTCAGTGTTGCATCTGTAAAACGCTAATTATCCTCTCCCGTCCGGACATGTGAATCGTTCCTGATTGTGTAAAGCAATCAGGCATTGATAATGAACAGATTCGCCGCGAGCCCGTGCCGTTGATGCCACGGATGACCAATCCGCCCGTTCAAACCCGACTGAACTGTGAAGCCCTCCCGAGGCCTGAACTTAACACCCCTTGAAGGAGCCAGCCCCATGAACAGCGATCAACTCAATCAATACGACGCCGAGCGCCTTCACCAGCGAGTAGCGGCCGAACTGGGCATTACGGCCGAAGAGCTGACCACCTGGATGATCAACGATATCGAACGCGTGACCGAAGGCGGCAAGGACGTCGGGCACATGGTGGTCTTTCGCGAGTCGACCCCTGCGGAGGTTCTCGACAAGGTTCAGCACAAGCAAAGCCATTTCACGGCCATGACCGGTGTAATCGATCTGAGCTAAGTGCAGCGGGCTTTGATGCTCAAAGCCCGCAGACTCAATAGCCTGCCCCGGTGCCTGCGCCTGTCACGATCGCAATCCCGGAACTGGTGCCCAGGCGTGTTGCGCCGGCTTCAATCATCGCTCTGGCCGTGGCTACGTCACGCACGCCGCCAGACGCCTTGACGCCGATGTCAGGGCCGACCACCCGGCGCATCAGCGCCACATCCTCGAGCGTCGCGCCACTGCGGCTGAAGCCTGTGGAGGTTTTAACGAATGCCACGCCCAGCTCGCGGCAGATCTCGCAGGCGCGCACTTTCTGCGCCTCATCGAGCAGGCAGGTTTCCAGGATCACCTTGAGCGGCACCTTGCCACAGGCTTGCAGCACTGCGGCGATATCGTCGCGGACCTCATCGAACAGGCCGTCCTTTAGCCAGCCGATGTTCAGCACCATGTCGATTTCCTGAGCTCCGGCAGCGATCGTCAGGGCGGCTTCCGACGCCTTGCTGGCACTCAGCCCGGCGCCCAGCGGAAAGCCCACCACCGCACAGACCTTCACGGCAGAGCCGGCCAGTTGTCGAGCGGCAAAAGGTACTTGGCTGGAGTTCACGCACACCGAGTAGAAACCTTGCTCCCGGGCTTCGGCGCAAAGTGTTGCAATCTGCTCTCGGCTGGCATCCGCCGCCAACAAGGTGTGATCGATGGTCTGGGCCAGTGCAGCGGGTTCGAGTGAATTCATCAAGGGATTCCTGTCATCAGTAAAAACACTTGGGTGGATACCCATAAGTTAAAAAATTAACACTTGGTGTTACTCTAGCGACACCTCCAACGGATTGCCGGGATGCCCATGGACGTCAAGAAAAACGACCGCATCAAACAGATTCAACAGGCCCTGCAAGATCAGAAAGCCATCCATCTGCGGGAGATGGCGGCGCTGCTCGATGTGTCCGAAATGACCTTGCGCCGTGACCTCAGCCGGCACCCCGAGCAGTTACGGCTGCTGGGCGGCTACATCACCCGCGCCCATGATGATCCTGAACCGGGGGATTACCGGGTCAGCGAGCAGGACACCCGTCATGTCGAGGAGAAGCGCCGCATCGGCAAGCTGGCCGCCACCTTCATCCGACCCGGCGACACGGTGTTTTTCGACTGTGGCACGACGATCCCCTTCGTGGTCGATTTCATCCCCGACGAGCTGGAGTTCACCGCGGTGTGCAACTCGCTCAACGTGCTGCTCAAGCTGCAACAGAAACCCAACTGCAGCATCGTCCTGTGCGGCGGCATGTTCCACCGCAAAAACCAGGTGTTCGAGAGCCATGCCGAAACCAGCATCCTCGATGGCGTGCGCCTGACCTGGGCCTTTGTTTCGGCGGCCGGGGTCAGCCTGGACTGCGGTGTCACCTGCTTCAATTTCCATGAGGTGGAGGTCAAGCAGAAGGTCATGCGCCAGGCCCGGCAAAGCCTGCTGCTGGCCGATCACTCCAAATTCGACGCCGTTCGCACTGCACACTTCGGTGCCTTGAGCGATTTCCATTGCGTGGTCAGCGATAAGAAAATCCCGCGTAGCTACCGCGAGGCCATCGAGGCTGGCGGGGCGCAGCTTGTAATCTAGAAGCATCACGGTTGCAGCGCCCGGCGTTCGGCTGCGTTCAGGTAACCGGTGGTCAGGCTGAACTCGGCGCTGGCACCGGGCGCGAGGCTGCGCACGTTGCCTTTGGCGAGTTCGGCGCGGTAGCCCTCCGGTTCACAGGTAGCCGGCAAGATGAAGGCCGCCACCTGCTGATCGGTGTTATGCAGGATCCAGCGCGCGGCATGTTCAAATTGCAGGGGGCTGTAGCGGGTGTAGAACGCCGCGCCGTCGGGATGATCAAGGAAGAAGTGCGCCTGCCCCTGAGCGTCGCTGCGCACGTCGTCGAAGAAGCAGACGATTTCCGGGTCATACAGCGCGGGCGAGTCGAGCACCTTGAGGCGGGTCGGGTCCTCGCTCAGTTCTGCTATATAGGCGCTCCAGGTCGGCGTCGGCCGCACATGGGCCGGCACGCTGGCACGCACCCGTGTGCGCTCGCAGCCCAGGGGCTGGGTGAGGCGGGCGCCGTCGACGTAGGCGTAGTTCATGTGCGCCATGTACATCAGGTCCATGGGCTTGCCGGCCAGATTGACCACCTGCATACCGATCTCGAACAGCCCGCTGGCCGGGCGCAGGGTCACGCTCGGACTGGCCCGGTAATGGTCGCCGAAGCCCTGCACGTATTCGCAGGTGCCGCCGAGGCGCAGATAAGCGCCGTGCTCGTCTTCACCTGCCTGCAGCCAGGCATCGTCCATCGGCGCGCAGGGCATCTCGCCGTGCAGCGCATGATCATCCTCCGGCCCCGGGCAACCGTTGCGCAGCAGGCCGCTGTGAAACATGAAACAGCCGTAGGTGCCGATCACGCTGGCACTGGGCCGCGGCTGGGTGAACATATTGAGCATGGTCAAATCAACGCCGTCGAATTCGGCCGACCAGATCATTTGCCCCTGCCAGGGCAGGATCACCAGCTTGCCGCGGCTGTTTTCCAGTGACAGCGCCTTGACCCCGCTGGGGTAGGTCCAGGCACGCACGCTGAAATTCTCGGATTCGAGCAGCAGCCGGCTGGTCTGGTCCCAGAGCTGGGGGTAGAGCGGCAGGCGCAACGCTTCGCTACTCATTGCGCCACCGCCGTGGCCGAACCACCCAGCACCGGTTGCGGCTGACGCATGCAGTACACTGCGTACATCACGATGGCCACGAAGCACAGCAGCGGCACGCTATAGGCAATCTGCATGTTGCCGCCATTGGCGTCGCTGAGCAGGCCTTGGAAAATCGGCATCACGCCACCGCCGACGATGCTCATCACCAGCAACGAGCCGCCAACACCGGTGTCCTCGCCGAGCCCGTCAATGGTCAGACCATAGATGGTCGGCCAGCAAGGCCCGAGAAACACACTGACCCCTACGGCGGCATACACCGCAGTGATATTCGGCACCAGGATGGTGTAGGCCAGCAGCGCGATGCACAGCACGCCATACACCGCGAGAACTTTGGCCGGATGCATTTTGCGCATCAGCAGGTTGGCGATCATCTTGCCGATGAAATAGGCGGCAAAGGTGGTCAGCAGGAACCACGAGGCACTGCGCTCGTTCATGCCGCCCATTTGCATGGCCAGGCGAATGGTGAAGCTCCACACCCCGACCTGCGCGCCCACGTAGAGAAACTGCGCCAGTACACCGAAGCTGAAGCGCGGATTGCGACGCAGGCGGCCGAGGCTCTGGCCGATGCTCGAACGCGATTCGCTGACGGTGCCGTTGCCCTTGCACGCGGGGAAGCGGGTGATGGCGATCAGGAAGAACATCAATATGAGTACCGCGATCATCCATTTGTACGGCAGCAGGGTCGACTGGATCATTTGCAATTGCTGCGCTGCTGTCTCGCTGGCGCTCATCTGGGCCAACTGTTCGCTGGTGGCGTCGGTGTCCTTGAACATCACGAAGCTGCCGACGTATACACCGGTCATTGCGCCGAACGGGTGGAAGGTCTGCGAGATGTTCAGGCGCCGTGTGCCGGTTTCCCGTGGCCCCATCAGTGTCGAATAGGTGTTGCACGCGGTCTCGAGAAACGACAGGCCGGCGGCGATGACGAACAGTGCCATCAGGAACATGCCGTACTTGGCGGTCGACGCCGCTGGAAAGAACAGGGCGCAGCCGAACAGGTACAGCATCAGGCCGATGAGGATGGTGGTCTTGTAGCTGAAGCGACGCACCACCAGTGCGGCCGGAATGGCGACGAAAAAGTAGCCCAGGTAGAACGCCGACTGGACGAAAGCGGTCTGGAAGTCGCTGAGCAGGAAGGCCTTCTTGAAGTGCGCGATCAGCACGTCGTTCATGCTCGCGGCCGCCGCCCACAGGGCGAAGATGCTGCAGAGCAGGAGGAAGGCGAACCACGGCGTACGGTTCAGGTAGAACCCGTCCGGGGTTTGTTGCAGCGCAGGCTTATTCATTATTGTTCTCCGCGAGATGCTGGTGAGTGTCAGTTGGCCGATGCATCGAGGAAGCGCGCAAACGTCGGCGCATCGGGGTAAGAAGATTGCGTGCCGAGGCCGGTGACCGAGCAGGCCGAGTAGGCCACCGCCTGGTGCAT
Source organism: Plantibacter cousiniae (nom. nud.) (assembly GCF_977070315.1). Classification (NCBI taxonomy): domain Bacteria; kingdom Bacillati; phylum Actinomycetota; class Actinomycetes; order Micrococcales; family Microbacteriaceae; genus Plantibacter; species Plantibacter cousiniae (nom. nud.). The sequence goes on from NZ_CDRVEU010000005.1 coordinate 282,565, forward strand.
GGCCTGGCGAATATTGCCGTCCTGGCTCCAGTGCCGGGCGAAGCAGCCAATGAAGGCGTCACCTGCACCCGTGGTGTCGCGCGCCTGAACCTTGACCCCTGGCACCTGCCACTCGCCTTCGGCGCCGACGTACAGCGCCCCTTGTTCGCCCAGGGTGACGATGACGTGGCGTACACCCAGCTTGACCAATTGCCGTGCCGCCTGAGCCGCCTCTTCGGCGCACGTCACCGGCTGGCCGCTGATCAATGCCAGCTCGCTCTCGTTGGGGATCAGGAAATCCAGCTGCGCCAAGTGCTCGCGGCTCAGGCCGGCCAAGGCCGGTGCCGGATTGAGCAGCACCGGGATGGCATGCCGATGAGCGAAGGCGATGGCGTGGTAAACGGTCGCCAGCTCGACTTCCAGTTGCAGCACAATCAACGCGCAATCGCGCAGCTGCGCCTCGGCGCGGTCGATATCGGCCGGGCTCAGGTGAGCATTGGCACCTTTGACGATGAGGATGCTGTTATGGGAGTTCTCCTGGACGAAGATCGGCGCGACGCCGCTCGACACGCCCGGCACCCGTTCGACGAAGCGTGTATCAATGCCCAGCCGTTGAAAATTGGCCAGGGTGGTATCAGCAAAAGCATCGTCGCCGACCTTGCTGAGCATCAGCACGTCCGCGCCCAACAGCGCTGCGGCAGCGGCCTGATTGGCACCCTTGCCGCCGCAGCCCATGGCAAAACGCGGTGCTTCGAGCGTCTCGCCTTGGGCAGGCATGCGTTCGATGTAAGTAATCAGGTCGACCATGTTGCTGCCGATGACTGCAATCTTGCTCATTGTTATTTTGACCTCACCAGCGCCGATGGAAGCCTCGACGGCTTTATTTATGTTATTTAAATAACATTTTCTGTGAGGATTCAATCTTTATTTTTTGATATGAGCGTGCGCTATCAAAACGCCTGCAGGGCGTTTGGGTGGCCGTTCCGGATTGGAGGCAGGGTTGTCGCGCGCGTGAGGCGTGCCCCTGAATAATTGATTCCACGGCCATTTTTTTAGACCCCAGAAACCACAAAACCCCTGAATTCGTTGAAGAATTCAGGGGTTTTGTGTGTTTCAAATATGGCGGTGAAGGAGGGATTCGAACCCTCGATACAATTTCTTGTATACACACTTTCCAGGCGTGCTCCTTAAGCCACTCGGACACCTCACCGTATCTCGACGACAACGTTGTGTCTGTCGAGGCGCGCTAATGTAGTCGAAACCTTTTCCTAACGCAAAACTTTTTTTCAGATTTTTCATGCGCTTAAGCAAATAAACGCTTATGTGCCACTGAAAAGCCCAAGAAGGCGGTGCGACGCTGAGGCGCAGCGCCGCTCGTCTCGTGAAGTTCAGGCGCTAAAGCCGCCATCGATGGTCAGGCTGGCACCGGTGATGTAGCTCGCTTCAGGCCCAGCGAGGTAGGCAACGAAGCTGGCAATTTCTTCGCTGGTGCCGTAACGGGGCAGGGCCATCAGTGCTTTCAGGGTTTCGGCGAATTCGCCCTGCGCCGGGTTCATGTCGGTGTCCACCGGGCCGGGCTGGACGTTGTTGACGGTGATGCCCTGCGGGCCGAGGTCGCGGGCCATGCCTTTGGTCAGGCCGATCAGCGCCGACTTGCTCATGGCGTACGTGGCACCGCCCGCAAAGGGCATGCGGTCGGCGTTGGTGCTACCGATGTTGATGATGCGGCCGCCTTCTTCCATGTGCCGGGCGGCTTCCTGGCTGGCGATGAACACGCTACGCACGTTGATCGCCAGGGTTTTGTCGAAGTCCTGCATGCTGAATTCATTGAGTGGTGCGATCGCCAGAATGCCGGCGTTGTTGACCAGAATGTCCAGCCTGCCAAGGGTTTCAGCGGTGTTCTGCACGGCCTGGCGAATTGCCTTCTCATCGGCACTGTCTGCGCGAATGGCCAGTGCCCGACCACCATTGGCGACGATGCTGTCTTGAATCTCCAGAGCGTTGACCTCGGAGCTGACGTAGGTAAATGCCACGGCGGCGCCTTCTTTGGCCAGGCGCTGGACGATGGCCGCGCCGATACCGCGTGAGCCGCCCTGCACGAGCGCTACTTTGCCGGCGAGTTTAAGGTGTTCGATCATGATGTTCTCCTTGGGGGCAGGTCTCGGACAGGCCTGAGCCTATCGACGATTGCGACCAGAATAGACCTTGATTGCGATAGTCTTGCTGAACCAAAAGTTCGGACTGATTCATCATGGATATTCAAGGCAACAGCGCGCTGATCCTGATCGACATGCAGCAGGGCATCAATCACCCCAAGCTGGGGCGGCGTAACAATCCGCAGGCCGAGGCGAATATCGGCGCGCTGCTGAGTGCCTGGCGACAATCCGGGCGGCCGGTGATTCATGTCCGGCATTTCTCGACGTCGCCGCAATCAGTGTTCTGGCCGGAGCAGTCGGGGGTCGAGTACCAGCCAGCGTTCTTGCCGCACGCCGATGAGCGGGAATTGAGCAAGCAGGTGCCTGACGCGTTTTGCGGATCGTTTCTGGAGATGTGGTTACGTTCGGACGGGATTGGGCAGGTGGTGATTGTCGGCGTGATCACCAACAATTCGGTCGAGTCCACCGCGCGCAGTGGCGGCAATCTGGGGTTTGATGTGCTGGTCGCGCACGATGCCTGCTTTACCTTCGATCAACAGGACTTCTTCGGCACGCCGCGCAGTGCCGAGGACGTGCATGCAATGTCGCTGGCCAACCTGCACGGTGAATACGCCACGGTCCTGTCCACGGCGCAAATTCTCCAGCAGGTTGCTGTCGAATAAGCGCCGGACGGGTTTACTTGCGGGTTTTCTTCGGGGCTGCGGGAAGCGGGGCGAACAGTGCCTGCAAATCTTCGTCGCGCAATTTCCAGTCGCCGCTGGTGCGACCGTCAAGCACACCCGAGGCCAGCGCTGATTTTTCCCGTTGCAGGCGCTGGATTTTCTCTTCCACGGTGCCGCGCGCGATCATCTTGTAGACGAACACCGGCTTGTCCTGGCCGATACGGTACGCGCGGTCGGTCGCCTGATTTTCCGCTGCCGGATTCCACCACGGGTCGTAGTGGATCACCGTATCGGCGGCGGTCAGGTTGAGGCCGGTGCCGCCTGCTTTGAGGCTGATCAGGAAGATCGGCAGCTTGCCACTCTGGAAATCATGGATCGGTGTGCGGCGATCGCGGGTCGACCCGGTCAGCAGGGCGTAGGCGATACCGCGTTGCTTGAGCTCTTCCTCGATCAGGCTGAGCATCGAAGTGAACTGCGAGAACAACAGAATCTTGCGACCTTCGGCCAGCAGTTCTTCGAACATCTCCATCAGGCTGTTGAGCTTGCCCGAGGTGCCCTGTTTGCTGTTGACCGGCATGTCCTTATTGACCAGACGCAGGTCGCAGCACACCTGACGCAGCTTGAGCAGCGCTTCGAGAATGATGATCTGGCTGCGTGCCACGCCTTTGCGGGTGATTTCGTCCCTGACCTTTTTATCCATCGCCAGGCGCACGGTTTCGTACACATCGCGCTGCGCGTCGTTGAGGTCTACCCAGTGGATGATCTCGGTCTTGGGTGGCAGTTCGGTCGCGACCTGTTCCTTGGTGCGACGCAGCAGGAACGGCTTGATGCGCGCATTGAGGTGATGCAAGCGGTCCTGGTTGCCGTGCTTTTCGATCGCCGTGCGGTAATTGCTGTTGAATTCCTTGCTGTTGCCCAGCCAACCGGGCATCAGGAAGTGAAGCAGCGACCACAGCTCGCCCAGGTGGTTTTCCAGTGGCGTACCGCTCAGGCACAGGCGCTGGCGGGCGTTGAGGTTGCGTGCGGCCTGGGCGGCCTTGCTGTTGGGGTTCTTGATGTACTGCGCTTCATCGAGAATCAGCACGTGGAAGGGCTGTTTTTCGAGCAGTTCCAGGTCCCGTGGCAACAGCGCGTAGGTGGTCAGGATCAGGTCGTAATCCTGAAGATTGCCGGCGTCCTGGTGGCGATTGGCGCCGTACAGAGCCAGCACTTTCAAATCCGGGGTGAAGTGCTCGGACTCGTCCAGCCAGTTGGGTATCAGGCTGGTCGGCATGACCGCCAGCGCCGGGCGGTCGAGGCGTCCGGCCTGTTTTTCCATCAGCAGATGAGCGAGGGTCTGCAGGGTCTTGCCCAGGCCCATGTCGTCGGCCAGCACACCGCCGACTTCCAGCTCGCGCAGCGACTGCATCCAGCTCAGGCCTTCCAGCTGATACGGGCGCAGCGTGGCGTTCAGGCCATCGGGCAGGCTGACCGGCGCGTCCTTGATGTTGATCAGGCGTTCGGCAAAGTGACGCAGGCGGTCGCCGCCCTGCCAGGTCAGCGGCAGGTCTTCGAGCTGGGTAAGGCGCGCCGCATCGGCTTTACTCATGCGCAGCGCGTTGTTGCCCTCCTGACGCCAGTAGAAGTCCCCCAGCGTCGCCAGTACCGGCTTGAGTCGGCCATAGGGCAGGGCGATCTGTACCGGGCTGCCGCCGCTTTGCGTGAAGTGGTTGAGCTGCACCAGCAATTGTTCTTCGTCCCCGCGCTTGGTCACGGCCGACGGGCTCATCAGTTCGGGATGGCTGCGGATCAGGTTGATCAGAATCGGCAGCAGGCTCAGGCGCTCGCCGTTGACGATGATGCCCAGTTCCAGGTCGAACCAGTCGCGTTCGTTCTCTTCGTCGATGACCGCGTACCAGTCTTCCACCGGCGTGACGTCGAAACCGAACTCGTCCTGAATGTCGATTTCCCAGCCTTGCTCGCGCAGGCGCGGCAGGTCATCAAGGACAAAGTGCAGCCAGGCCTTGTCGTTGGGCAGTTCGTACATGTCGCCGGCGCTGTCGGGCAACGCCTTGCTTTGCCGGGTGGCGACCTTGAAGCCCAGGTCGGCCAGTTCCTGACGCAACTGCCGCTCCCGTTCGCCCTGACGACGGATGCGCAGGGTTTCGGTGTCGGTGTGTTCGATGATGTCGCTTTTCTGATTCACCAGATCGCTGCCCAGCGAACTGACCAGAATGCTGACGTTGGTGGTGCCGACCGCGTAATGCTTGCCGTAGGCAAAGGCCAGCGCGGCACGGTGCTGAATGTGCCGCTGCATGCGCCCGTTGCGCGGCTCGTAGGCACTGAACTCGATGCTGGCCAGAATCAGCCTGGGCCGTGGCTGCAGGTCATCGATCAGGCGCTCCGGCAGCCTGGGTTTTTGCTCGACGGGCTTTTCCGGCTCTTGCTGGTGCGAGGCCAGTGCGGCCTGCAGCAACGGACGGTTTTGCGGGTCCTGCAGAAACAGCAGGGCGGCCACGCAATGTTTGCAATCGTTGCGAACCGGGCAGGTGCATTTGCAGGTCAGGTAATTCTTGTAGCGATCGGGGTCCTTGAACAGCAGTGTCTGGGTATAGATTTCCAGGCCCGAGCCTCGACAGGCGGTGCGGATGATCTGCGGGCTGGAGTCTTCCAGCACGATGCGTTTTTGCCGGGCGTAGTCGCGCCCTCGCTCAAGCGTTCGCTCGTGGAATAGGTCTGTCCAGGCCGCAGCCAGGACTTTTTCGAGAATGGACGACAAGTTTTAAAAAGCCCTACGCCGCAGCGATGCTCAAAAAGAAAGGGGACGCCCGGGCGTCCCTTGCGTACGTAAAGATCAAAGAGGAGAAACCTTGATCAGCAACGCGAGGTTGCCGTTGTCCAGATAGGTCAGCTCACCGTTCTTTACCCTGGCAGTCTGCTTCAATCGTTCACTGCTGATGACCACGCCATGCGGGTCCAGCTGGTTGACCCAGAATTGTGCACCAATATCGGTGAAGCATGCCATCGCCAGACTCACTGTACCTTCGATCGGGAAATGCCCAAGCCGCTCTTCACCATTGGTGATGGCGACTTTGCCCGGTTCGCTGCCGATGCTCTGCTGCCAGGCGCGCTGCATCAGCACTTCATAGTTGCCACTGCCTTGCAGTTTGCTCGCCAGATCATTGAGGGCGGGGCTTCGTTCATCGTTCGCGTCGATCTTCTGTGCGCCCTTGTCCCAGTTTTCCGGTACAAGCTGGCGGGTCGAGGCCGGCTCGCCGTTCTGGCGAAACAGCAGAATCTCGACCTGATACAGGCCGTCGGCGAACGCGGTCGGCGCGATCAGCGTCAGCAGCAGGATCAATGAACGAAACAGACGCATGCGTGAATCCTTCAAGCAGTTTTCGGGGTCAGGCGCTCAAGCAGCGCTTCGATCGTGTTGAAGCGCTCTTCCGGGCGCTCCATGGGAACCATGAATTTGAACAGCGTGGCACCTTCGAACTTGTAGCGGTTGGGCTGGCTCTGGATCAGCTTGATCAGGGTCAGTGGGTCAACCGGCGTCTCGGCCGCGAACTCGATACGGCCACCTTGCGGGCCACCGTCGATTTTCCGGATGCCCAGCTGTTCGGCGTGCAGTTTGAGCAGCGTGATACGCACCAGATTCTTGGTCGGTTCCGGAAGCAGGCCGAAGCGGTCGATCATTTCGACCTGCAGGTCCTTGAGGGCCTCTTCGTCGGCGGCGTTGGCAATGCGCTTGTAGAGGATCAGGCGCGTATGCACATCCGGCAGGTAGGCTTCGGGGATCAGTGCCGGCACGCGCAGGTTGATTTCCGGTCCGCCGCCCAGCGGCTGGTCGAGATTGGGCTGCTCGCCCTTGCGAATCGACTTCACCGCGCGCTCGAGCATTTCCATGTACAGGGTGAAGCCCACCGCCTGGATCTGGCCGCTCTGGCCGTCACCGAGCAGTTCGCCTGCGCCACGGATCTCCAGGTCGTTGGTGGCGAGCACGAAGCCCGCGCCCAGGTCCTGGGTGTTGGCAATCGCTTCCAGACGCTTTTCGGCATCCGGGGTGATTTGTTTGCGTGGCGGGGTCAGCAGGTAGGCATAGGCCTGGTGGTGACTGCGCCCGACGCGACCGCGCAACTGGTGCAACTGGGCCAGACCGAACTTGTCGGCGCGCTCGATGATGATGGTGTTGGCGCTCGGTACGTCGATGCCGGTCTCGATGATGGTCGAGGCGATCAGCACATTGAAGCGCTTGTGGTAGAAGTCGCTCATCACCTGTTCGAGTTCGCGCTCGCGCATCTGCCCGTGGCCGATGCCGATACGCGCCTCCGGCACCAGCTCGGCCAGGTCGGCGGCGCATTTCTCGATGGTCTTGACGTCGTTGTGCAGGTAATAGACCTGACCGCCGCGCAACAGCTCGCGCAGCAGGGCTTCCTTGATGGTCGGCTTGTTCTGCTCCATCACGAAAGTGCGTACCGACAGCCTGCGCGCCGGTGGCGTGGCGATGATCGACAGGTCACGCATGCCCGACACGGCCATGTTCAGGGTGCGCGGGATCGGCGTTGCGGTCAGGGTCAGAATATCGACCTCGCTGCGCAGCGCCTTGAGCTGTTCTTTCTGGCGCACGCCAAACCGGTGTTCTTCGTCGATGATCACCAGACCGAGGTTCTTGATCTTGACGTCATCCTGCAACAGCTTGTGCGTCCCGATAACGATGTCGATCTTGCCCTCGGCCAGATCGGCAACCGCGGCGCTGACTTCCTTGGCCGACTTGAAGCGGCTCATCACCTCGACGGTCACCGGCCAGTCGGCGAAACGGTCGCGGAAACTGTTGTAGTGCTGCTGGGCGAGCAGGGTGGTCGGCACCAGAATGGCCACCTGACGCCCGCCATGCACGGCGATGAAGGCGGCACGCATGGCCACTTCGGTCTTGCCGAAACCCACGTCGCCACAGACCAGCCGATCCATCGGCTTGGGCGCCAGCATGTCGGCGCGCACGGCATCGATGGTGGTCTGCTGATCCGGTGTCTCTTCGAACGGGAAGCCTGCGCTGAAGGTCGCGTAATCGGCTTTCGGGTCGGCAAACGCATAGCCTTCGCGGGCTGCGCGACGCGCGTAGATATCCAGCAGTTCGGCGGCCACGTCACGGACCTGCTCGGCAGCCTTGCGCTTGGCTTTCTGCCAGGTTTCCGAGCCCAGGCGGTGCAGCGGCGCGGTTTCGTCGTCGCTGCCGGTGTAGCGGGCAATCAGGTGCAGGTTGGCGACCGGGACGTACAGCTTGGCGTCTTCGGCGTAGGCCAGCATCAGGAATTCGGCGACCTGGTTTTCGACTTCCAGGGTCGCGAGCCCGAGATAACGGCCCACGCCATGATCGATGTGCACCACCGGCGCGCCTTCGCGCAGCTCGGTGAGGTTCTTGATGACTGCATCGTTATTGCCGCCGTCGGTGCGCTTTTCGCGGCGACGGCGCTGCATGACGCGCTGGCCGAACAGCGGGCTTTCTGCGATCAGCGCCAGGGCTGGTTGTTCCAGCAGCAGGCCTTCGTCAAGCGGCGCGATAGTGATTGCCAGCCGGTCCTTGCCGTCGACGAAATCCAGCCAGCTGTCGACGGTCTTGGGTCGCAGCTTGAGGCGTTCGAGCAGTTCCAGCAGCACTTCCCGGCGCCCGGCGGACTCCGCGGTGAACAGCACGCGACCGGGGAAGTCATCCAGAAAATTCGACAGGGCCGCCAGTGGTTGAGTGGCCTTGGCTTCGATGGACAGGTCCGGCAGGGACTGCGCCGGGAAGCGCTCGCGTTCGGCACCGGCGTCGACATCCTGCTGGCTGGCGACCACGCGCGGCCAGTTTTTCAGGCGCGCGAAGCAGTCTTCTACCGGGAGAAACAACTCGGCTGGCGGCAGCAGCGGCCGGGCCGGGTCGACGCGGCGTTCTTCATAGCGGTTGCGCACGTCGTTCCAGAAGTTCTCGGCAGCCTGTTCGATGCCCGGCAGGGAGAACACCTGGGTGTCCTGCGGCAGATAATCGAACAGCGTCGAGGTTTCCTCGAAGAACAACGGGATGTAGTACTCGATGCCGGCAGGCGTGATGCCGCTGCTCAAGTCCTGGAAAATCGGGCTGCGCCGGAAGTCCACGTCGAAGCGTTCGCGAAAGCGCGCCTTGAAGCGTGTGACTTCCTCTTTCTGCAGCGGGAATTCACGGGCGGGCAACAGGCGTACCGACTCGACCTTGTCGATGGAGCGCTGGGTGTCCGGGTCGAAGGTACGCAGCGTTTCGATCTCATCGTCGAACAGGTCGATACGAAACGGCAGCTTGCTGCCCATCGGGAACAGATCGATCAGCGCCCCGCGTACGGTGAACTCGCCGTGTTCGTAGACCGTGTCCACATACCGGTAGCCGCTGGCCTCCAGGCGCGTACGCATGGCTTCCACGTCGAGCTTCTGGCCGACATCCAGTACCAGGCTGCTGCCGAGCAGGAATTTGGTCGGCGCCAGTCTGTGTAGGGCGGTGGTGATGGGAACTACCAAAACGCCATGCTCCAGTTCCGGCAGGCGATAAAGGCTGGCAATGCGCTGGGAAATGATGTCCTGGTGCGGCGAAAACAGGTCGTAGGGCAGGGTTTCCCAGTCCGGGAAGTGCAGAACCGGCAGCGTAGGCGCAAAAAACTTCAGCTCTTGCTCGAGCCGCTCGGCGCTTTGGCTGTCGGCGGTCAGGAGCAGGGTGAAGCGCTTCGCCGCGCTGGCGGCTTCGGCAATGGCCAGGCTCAGTGTGGCACCGGGAAGATTGCCCCAGTGTTGTTTGCCTGCAGCGGCAGAAAGATGCGGTAGACGCAGAACTGGCACGGGAAGGTCGGGCTCCAGGCGTTGCAACAGGGGCGGCGATTGTAACGGGGGAAGGTGGTGGCTGTCAGTTTTCCGGAGTATTACCGAGTGTTTACGGGCGAAAATTATGTAGTGCGCGTCGATATGACAGCCGTGCATTGCTCATAAACAAAGGCGCGGTCATAATGTAGCCCCTTTTTTCAGCCCCTACATGTGGAAGGTTCCCGTGACTCAGAAGCCCGACCAGTGTCTTGGTGAATGGATTGATCGTGAAGCTCTCGCCGAAGCGATGATCCCGCTCATCGGTCAGCTCTACCGCAATAATAATGTGGTGAGCTCGATCTATGGCCGTAGCCTGATCAACCGTTCAGTCATCGCGATTCTCAAAGCTCACCGCTTTGCGCGTCATCGTCAGTCCGATGCGGTTGAGTTGTCCGTACACGAGACGTTCCCGCTGATCAAGGCGATGAGCGAGCTCAAGCTGGGTGCCGCTTCGGTGGACCTGGGCAAGCTGGCCGTGAAGTTCAAGACCGAAGGCAATGGCCGCACGCCAGAGCAGTTTGTTCGCGAAGAACTGGCCAGTGTAGTGGGTCAGCAGGGCACCAGCCCACGCAAGGGCACCGATGTCGTGCTGTATGGTTTCGGTCGTATCGGCCGCCTGCTGGCGCGGATCCTGATCGAGAAGACCGGTGGTGGCGACGGCCTGCGTCTGCGCGCCATCGTGGTCCGCAAGGGCGCGGAAAACGATCTGGTCAAGCGCGCCAGCCTGCTGCGCCGTGACTCGGTTCACGGTCCGTTCGATGGCACCATCACCATCGACGAAGCCAACAGCACGCTCACCGCCAACGGCAACCTGATTCAGGTGATCTACGCCAAGAACCCGTCCGAGGTGGATTACACCCAGTACGGTATCAAGGACGCTCTGCTGGTGGACAACACCGGTGTATGGCGTGATGCCGACGGTCTGGGTCAGCATCTGGCCTGCCCGGGCATCGACCGCGTGGTCCTGACCGCGCCGGGCAAGGGCAAGCTGAAGAACATCGTGCACGGTATCAACCACGGTGAAATCACTGCGGACGACAAGATCGTCTCGGCGGCATCCTGCACCACCAACGCCATCGTGCCGGTGCTCAAGGCGGTCAACGACAAGTTCGGCATCACCAACGGTCACGTCGAAACGGTTCACTCGTACACCAACGACCAGAACCTGATCGACAACTTCCACAAGGGCGACCGTCGTGGCCGTAGCGCTGCATTGAACATGGTCATCACCGAAACCGGTGCCGCTACCGCTGCTGCCAAGGCATTGCCTGAGCTGGCCGGCAAGCTGACCGGCAACGCTATTCGCGTTCCGACGCCGAACGTGTCCATGGCCATTCTCAACCTCAACCTCGAGAAGCAGACCACTCGCGAAGAAATGAACGAGTACCTGCGCTACATGGCGCTGCACTCGGACCTGCACAAGCAGATCGACTTCGTGAACTCGCAGGAAGTGGTCTCCACTGACTTCGTCGGCTCGCGTCACGCCGGTGTGGTGGACGCCGAAGCGACCATCGTCAATGACAACCGCGTTGTGCTGTACGTCTGGTACGACAACGAATTCGGTTACAGCCATCAGGTAGTTCGCGTGATGGAAGACATGGCAGACGTCAATCCGCCAGCATTCCCGCAGTAAACGTTGAACGCTTGAGCTGCCCGGTCTGACCGGGGCAGCAGATAAACGGGCCGATCCCTGCGCAAGCAGGCTTCGGCCCGTTTTGTTTTATGGCTGACCATGAGAATCTGTCACGCGCAGATTTTCTGGACGATGGAGTATCAAGGATGAGCAGTTCGGCCCTGGACGGTTCGCAACACCCCCTCAACAGCAGCTTCTTCCTGCTGTTTCTGACGATCTTCATCCCCTTCGGGCTGGGGCATTTCGTTTCCTACCTGTTTCGTACCGTCAATGCGGTGATCTACGTCGATCTGCAAACTGACCTGAGCTTGCCCGCCAGCAGTCTGGGTTTGCTGACCGGCGTGTACTTTCTGACCTTCGCCGCCGCGCAGATTCCGCTCGGCGTCATGCTGGACCGCTATGGGCCACGCAGCGTTCAGGCGCCGATGCTGTTGTTCGCGGTTGCCGGTTCGGTCATCTTCAGTATTTCCAGCACCGAAACCGGGTTGTTGATCGGGCGTGGTCTGATCGGCCTGGGGGTGGCGGGTTCGCTGATGAGCGCCATCAAGGCGTGTGCCATCTGGTTGCCGGTCGAGCGTTTGCCACTGAGTACCGCCTGTCTGCTGTCGATTGGCGGGCTGGGCGCGATGGCGTCGACTACGCCTTTGCATGTGCTGCTGAGCTGGTTGACCTGGCGAGAAGCATTTCTTGTTCTGGCGCTGCTGACCTTTTGTGTGGCGGTGGTCATACACCTCAGCGTCCCCAAAGCCTACGAAAGTAAAAACACGCGATACAGCGATATGTTTGCCGCGGTCGGCAAACTGTACTCGTCGTGGAAGTTTTGGCGTCTGGCGCTGTACTCGGTGTTCGCGCACGCCATCTACATGTCGGTCCTGTCTCTGTGGATGGGGCCGTGGTTACGTGATATGGCGGGCTTGAGCGATTCCGGGATGGCCAATGTGCTGTTGTTCGGAGCTATCGCGATGGTGGCGGGATCTCTGACGTTCGGCGCGATCACCGATTATCTGCGCAGGTTCGGTGTGCAGCCAATCATGATCTGTGGCACCGGTACGGTGATCTTTATCGGTTTTCAGGTGCTGATGGCCAGCGGCTTGCCGGTATCGCCTTACCTGATTGCCATGGGCTTCAGCTTCTTCGGCACCTCGACGACCATGAACTACGCCATTGTGGCGCAATCGGTATCACCGGAACTGGCGGGCAGGGTGAGTTCTTCATTCAATCTGGTGGTATTCGTGCTGGCGTTTTTCCTCCAGTGGCTGATGGGCGCTGTCCTTAATCTATGGCCAGCATCTCAGGGTGCCGGTCACTCGTTCGAGGCTTACCAGTGGTCGTTGGGCCTCATGATTGCCCTGCAATTGCCTGGCGTGCTGCTCTGGCTCAGCTTCCGTCCCTGGAAACGCAGGGCCTGAAACGCAAAACCCCGGCCGAGAGTCTCTCGAGCCGGGGTTTTCTTTTGCGATGCAGCGATCGATCAGCTGGCGGAAGCCGCCACAGGCGCTTCAAGCTTTTGCCCGCCCTTGCGGAACAGCACCAGCGTGGCTATCAAGCCCAGCACTGCTGCGCCGGTCAGCCAGATGCCTGGCGCTGCCTTGTTGCCCAATTCGTGAATCAGGTAAGTACAGGCCGCCGGGGTGAAGCCGCCGAAGGTCGCGGTCGCCAGGCTGTAGGCCAGCGAGAAACCCGTGGTGCGGACTTCGACCGGCATGATCTCGGTCAGCGCCACGACCATCGCGCCGTTGTAGGAGCCGTACAGGAACGAGAACCACAACTCGACCATCAGCAGATTGCCGAAGCTTGGGTGTGCGACCAGCCACGACAGGGCAGGGTAAGCAGTGGCGATGGCCAGCACGGTCGCGGCAATCAGCAGCGGCTTGCGGCCGATGCGATCGGAGAACGAACCCATGATCGGCAGCCAGATGAAGTTGGACACACCCACGCAGACCGTCACCAGCAGGCTTTCCAGGTCGGTCAGGTTCAGTTCGTTCTTGCCGAAGGTCGGAGTGTAGGCGGTGATCAGGTAGAACGACACGGTGGTCATCACCACCAATGCCATGCCGCCCAGCACCAGGCCGAAGTTCTGGCTGATGGAGCGCACCACTTCACGCAGCGTTGGGCGATGGGTACGGGCTTCGAACTCCGGGGACTCTTCCAGCGAGCGACGGATGATGAAGATCGCCGGCACGATCAGGCAGCCGATCAGGAACGGCACGCGCCAGCCCCATTCGCCCATCTGCTCAGGGCTCAGCCAGTGGTTTAGACCCACGCCCAGCAAGCCGGCGAAGACCACGGCGGCCTGTTGGCTGGCGGACTGCCAGCTGACGAAGAAGCCTTTGCGGCCCGGTGTCGAGATTTCAGCCAGATACACCGAAACGCCACCCAGTTCCACACCCGCCGAGAAACCTTGCAGCAAACGACCGAGCAGCACCAGCAAGGGTGCGATGACACCCAGTGTGGCGTAGCCCGGCACGCAGGCAATCAACAGAGTGCCCATTGCCATCATCGCAAGGGTGATAATCAGCCCTTTGCGACGCCCGTGACGATCGATGTAAGCACCGAGAAAAATCGCGCCCAGAGGACGCATGAGGAAGCCTGCGCCGAAGGTCGCCAGCGACAGCATCAACGAAGCGAAAGCGCTGTCGGAAGGGAAGAAGGTTTTTGCGATGGCTGTGGCGTAGAAGCCATAGACCATGAAATCGAACATCTCGAGGAAGTTACCGCTGACAACGCGAAAGATCGCTTTGCCCTTACTTGTTGTGGAGGCCATTTAGTTACTCGCTCAGGCTCGTCGGCTTGGAGTCCGTTGTCGTTTTTATCCCGTTCGCATCGTCAGTTCGTGTGTGCAACTGGCGATGCGCACTTGTAACAGTATGTGTAACAGGGCTCAAAGACAACCGTTTCGGCGATTTGCTATCGGTTAACTGACGCTTGACAGGTCAAGACAATTGAGATCTTGCGGCGTGTCATTTTGATGAAACCTGATGAACAGGCATGTCATGCAGGGATCATAAGTCGCCTTCGACCACTCAATATGCCGGTTGGCCTTGTATTGGGGTTGTTCACGGGGTGTCAGGGCGGGTTTATGGACGCTTTTCTGTCTTGTTCGCTGATGGCGGCAAGTCACTTTGAAGGTTTTTATAGTGCGGGGCATGGGTTTGCGTAGGTTTGGCAAGGTTGCAGGGTGCCTCGTGTTGCTGGTGTGCGGTGGTTGTGGCCAGGAACGCAAGCTGGAAAGCTTTGGCGGGCCGACCATGGGCAGCCATTATTCCGTGGTGTATGCGCGCGCTTCCGGGCAGCCAGAGCCTGCGGCTGTGCGTCCCGAGGTTGAAGCGATTCTGGACGAGGTCGATCAGCAGATGTCGCTCTGGCGCACTGATTCTGATATCGAACGCTTCAATGCATTGCCTGCCAATAGCTGCCAGGCGATGCCGGAATCGGTCTTGAAGATGATCGGTGTGGGCGAACAGCTATCGCAGGAGAGCGACGGTGCCTTCGATCTGACGATCAAGCCGCTGATGGACCTGTGGGGATTGGGGCCTCATATGCTGTTCGAGCAGATGCCGCTGGTGCGGCAACTGGCCCGGACTCAGGCGCTGGTCGGCTATCGCAACCTGCGCATCGTCGGCGACCGGTTGTGCAAGAGTGCTGCCGTGCAAGTGGACCTCAACAGCATCGCCGCCGGCTATGCGGTAGATCGCATCAGCGAGCGGATGGACGCGCTCGGCTTGCACGATTATCTGGTGCAGGCTACGGGTGAACTGAAAGTCAGCGGGCTCAAGCCTGACGGCTCGCCCTGGAGAGTGACGCTCGATGCGCCGCTCGATGATGGCAATGTCACGCAAAAGGTATTTCCGCTGAAGGGCTACGCCGTATCTACGTCGGGCGACTATCGTCGTTACATCGACCATGACGGGTGGCGCATTTCCGATACGCTCGATGCCTTGACCGGTAAGCCGACCAGCCACGGCCTGGCGTCGGTGACCGTCATTCATCCCTCGGCGCTGATGGCCGACGGTCTGTCCTCCCTGCTGTTGATTCTCGGCCCGCAACAGGGCTGGAATTATGCGCAAGAACATAAAATCCCTGCTTTTTTTGTGATTCGTGCCGATAAGCGCTTTATCATCCGCAGCAACGCGTCGTTTGATCGTCTGGTCGTGGAGCAGTCGCGCTAATTCAACATGCCGGATCAGCCGGTCACTGGCGCCTCGTGCAGACAAAAATTGGCCTTCGACGCGACCAAGGGTTAATGTTCGCCGCCTCGGTGTAGCGCTAGACTGCGCCGCGTGATTTAGCCAGAGATGCCAGAGTGGCGCCTCGGTCTGTTTAAAGGAGTACGCATGGCTGTCTACAACTACGACGTAGTGGTACTGGGTTCCGGCCCTGCCGGAGAAGGCGCGGCAATGAACGCCGCCAAGGCGGGGCGCAAGGTCGCCATGGTCGACAGCCGTCGGCAGGTGGGCGGTAACTGCACCCATTTGGGTACCATTCCGTCCAAGGCCCTGCGTCACTCGGTCAAGCAGATCATTCAGTTCAACACCAATCCCATGTTCCGTGCCATCGGCGAGCCGCGCTGGTTTTCGTTTCCGGATGTGTTGAAAAACGCCGAAATGGTCATCTCCAAGCAAGTGGCCTCGCGCACCAGTTACTACGCCCGTAACCGCGTCGACGTGTTCTTCGGCACCGGCAGTTTTGCCGACGAGACCAGCATCAACGTGGTCTGCACCAACGGTGTGGTGGAAAAGCTGGTGGCCAACCAGATCATCATCGCCACCGGTTCGCGCCCTTATCGGCCGGCCGATATCGATTTCAGTCACAAACGCATCTACGACAGCGACACCATCCTCAGCCTGGGCCATACCCCGCGCAAGCTGATCATTTATGGCGCCGGTGTGATCGGCTGTGAATACGCCTCGATCTTCAGTGGCCTTGGCGTGCTGGTCGAGCTGGTCGATAACCGCGACCAGTTGCTGAGCTTCCTGGATTCGGAAATTTCCCAGGCGCTGAGCTATCACTTCAGTAACAACAACGTGATGGTTCGCCACAACGAAGAATACGAGAAGGTCGAAGGTCTGGATAACGGCGTTATCCTGCACCTCAAGTCCGGCAAGAAGATCAAGGCCGATGCCTTGCTGTGGTGCAACGGCCGTACCGGCAACACCGACAAGCTGGGTCTTGAGAACATCGGTCTGAAGGCCAACGGCCGTGGTCAGATCGAAGTGGACGAGACCTACCGCACCAGCGTTTCCAACGTCTACGGCGCCGGCGATGTGATTGGCTGGCCAAGCCTGGCCAGTGCGGCTTACGATCAGGGTCGTTCGGCAGCGGGCAGTATGGTCGACAATGGCAGCTGGCGTTATGTCAACGATGTGCCGACCGGGATCTACACCATCCCCGAGATCAGCTCGATCGGCAAGAACGAACACGAACTGACGCAGGCCAAGGTGCCTTACGAAGTGGGCAAGGCGTTCTTCAAGGGCATGGCGCGTGCGCAGATTTCCGGGGAGCGGGTCGGGATGCTGAAGATCCTGTTCCACCGCGAGACGCTCGAAGTGCTGGGCGTGCATTGCTTCGGTGACCAGGCGTCCGAGATTGTGCACATCGGTCAGGCAATCATGAGCCAGCCGGGTGAAGCGAACACCATGAAGTACTTCGTCAACACCACCTTCAACTACCCGACCATGGCCGAAGCCTATCGGGTAGCTGCATACGACGGCCTCAACCGGCTTTTTTAAGCGACTCCGGCCGGTGGCCTGAGCCGGCCGGGGAGACCGATTTCAGCGATTCCCGAGCGTGGCAGTGGCCAAACCGGGAAAGTCTGTAATCAGGCTGTCGACGCCGAAATCAGCGAGCCTGCGCATCAAGGCAGGCTCGTTGACTGTCCATACCGACACATGCAGGCCCTGACGCTGTGCTTTCTGCAGGCGCTCCGGGGTACACAGTGTCCAGTTCAATGCCAGAATTTCACAGCCGTAACTCTGGGCGATCTTCAGCGGTTCAAGCCAGGCGTACTCGGCTACCAGCCCGCGCGAGATGTCCGGCGTCAGGTCCAGCGCGGCGCGCAGTACTTCGCGAGAGCTGGAGGTGATCGTCACCTTGTCCAGCAAGCCATGGCGCTGAGCCATTTCACGAATCGCCAGCACGGTGTTGGCGGCGCGAGTGCGTGAAGCGCTTTTGACCTCCAGCTGCCAGTGCTCGAAATCGCATTGTTCGAAGAGTTCTTCCAGGCGTGGAATCGGGCACGGTGAGACCCAGCCAGGGCCTCCCTTGCGTGCGTCATACGTCACCAGATCGGCTGCCAGGTGTTCATTGACCTTGCCGCGCCGGTCGGTGGTGCGCTTGAGGGTAGGGTCGTGAATGACCATCAACTCCCCGTCCTTTGAAAGGTGCAGGTCCAGTTCACAGCGGCGCACGCCGTGCTTGAGGCATTCCTGAAAGCTGGTCAGGGTGTTTTCCGGTGCTTCGCCCTTGGCGCCGCGGTGGCCGTAGATAAGGGTCACGTTTACTCCTGGCTACTGCTGATAGTGAAAAAGGGGCAGGGCGTTCAATTTCCGGAGGGCTGGCCCTGTTCCAGTGCCTGACGTCGCTGCTGAGCCTGACGCTGCAACACATGGCGGGCGAGTAACTGGCGCTGGGCGTCCGGAAGATTGACAAAGTCGGTGCTGACATCGAAGTTGCCGTCTGCCAGCGTGTCGCACTGCGAAACCCTCGCGCGCAGCATCAGACCCGCGGCCTGTGGCATGAGCACCATCTTGATCGACAGCTGTTCGCCGACGGCAAAAGCCTGTTGCGAATTGAACTGGATCCCGCCTTCGGACAGTTTGACCGGCTGGGGAGCGCCCAGTTTGCCCAGTGCGGTGTGGGCAACCACTTCGCCCAGCAGGTCGATGCGCTTGCTCAGCGACTTGAGAAAACTGTTCAGCACCCGGTCGCGCTCGTCGAGCTGGCGCATCAGATGCTGCGACTCGAACTCGCTGACGTGCAGCTCGCTGAGCAGGTCGAACAGCGTCGAGGTGTCCTGCATGGCATCCTGGCTTGCCTGATCGGCGGCAGACAGGGGGTTAATTTCCAGTGCGACGCTGTCGTCGATACGGTAGTATTCGCGGCGTCCTGCTTCATCTAATGTCGACATGGCGAACCCAAGCTAGCGGCGGTGGTCAGAGAGTTTCGAGTGTAAAGCTGCACGTCAAGGCCCGCCACACGGACGTCCTCATTCCTGCGAACAAATTCCTACATGTTCAGACCTCTTTTTGTATTTATCGGCACGCGCTACACCCGTGCGAAGCGACGCAATCATTTTGTTTCCTTCATCTCCCTGACATCCATGATCGGCCTCGCCCTGGGCGTTGTGGTCATGATAGTCGTGTTATCGGTGATGAATGGTTTCGATCACGAAATGCGTACCCGTGTGCTCGGCATGGTGCCGCACGCGACCATCGAATCCGCTGACCCGATCACCGACTGGCGCGGTCTGGCCGCGAAGGTTCAGGAAAACCCGCAGGTGCTGGCCGTGGCGCCGTTCACCCAGATGCAGGGTTTGCTGACTCACGACGGCAAGGTCCAGAAAGTGCTGCTCAACGGTATCGACCCGCTTGAAGAGCGCAAGGTCTCGATCATTGACCGCTTCATCAAGCAGGGCCAGCTCGACAGTCTTTCGCCCGGCAGCTTCGGCATCATGATCGGCGACAAGGCCGCGGCCAAGCTGGGCGTCGGCATCGGTGACAAACTGACCTTCGTTGCACCTGAGGTAACGGTGACGCCGGCCGGGATGTTCCCGCGTATGAAGCGTTTCGAGGTGACCGGCATCTTTCACGTCGGCGCTGGCGAAATCGACGGTTTCCTCGGGCTGACCAACCTCGATGACCTGGGCCGTCTGCACCGCTGGAAGCCCAATCAGGTGCAGGGCCTGCGTCTCAAGTTCGACGACCTGTTCGCCGCGCCACGTACCTCGTGGGAAATCGCGCAGAAGCTGGGCGAAAACAATTTCTACTCGCGTGACTGGACGCGCACCCACGGCAACCTGTATCAGGCCATCCGCATGGAAAAAGCCATGATCGGTCTGTTGCTGCTGCTGATCGTGGCGGTGGCGGCCTTCAATATCATTTCCACGCTGGTGATGGTGGTCAATGACAAGAAGGGCGACATCGCCATTCTGCGTACCCTGGGCGCTACGCCGCGACAGATCATGGCGATATTCATGGTCCAGGGCACGGTGATCGGCGTGGTCGGTACGCTGATCGGCGCGGCACTGGGTATTCTGGCGGCGCTCAATGTCAGCGCAGCCATTGCTGCACTCGAAGGGCTGATCGGCCACAAGTTTCTCAACGCCGACGTCTACTTCATCGATTACCTGCCTTCGCAACTGATGGCCCAGGACGTGTTCCAGGTCTGCGGTGCAGCGTTGGTCCTGAGTTTCCTCGCCACCCTGTATCCCGCCTGGCGTGCTGCGCGCACCCAGCCGGCGGAGGCGTTACGTTATGAGTGAGTCGGGCATGTCTGATAAAGCAGTATTGAGTTGCCGCAACCTGGGTAAGTCCTACGAGGAAGGCCCGGAATCCGTGGTGGTGTTGTCCGGTCTGCAGCTGGAGTTGCACCCCGGCGAGCGTGTCGCGATCGTCGGCAGTTCGGGGTCGGGCAAAAGTACCTTGCTCAACCTGCTGGGTGGGCTGGATACGCCGTCCGAAGGCAGTGTGTGGCTCGCGGGCGAAGAGTTGTCGGCGCTGGGCGAAAAGGCCCGAGGCCTGCTGCGTAACCGGGCGCTGGGTTTCGTCTACCAGTTCCACCATTTGCTGCCGGAATTCACCGCGCTTGAAAACGTCTGCATGCCATTGCTGATCGGCCGTACGCCCATCCCTGAAGCCCGCAAGCGTTCCACCGCACTGCTGGAGCGTGTCGGTCTCGGGCATCGTCTGGCGCACAAGCCTTCGGAGCTGTCCGGTGGCGAGCGTCAGCGTGTGGCAATTGCCCGTGCCTTGATCAATCAGCCGGGTCTGGTGATGCTCGACGAGCCTACCGGCAACCTCGATCACCACACGGCGCAGGGCATTCAGGACCTGATGCGTGAATTGAGCACGTCGTCGCGCACGGCGTTTCTGATCGTGACCCATGACATGAACCTGGCCCGGCAAATGGACCGTGTCCTGCGCCTGGAAGACGGCCGCCTCGTCGAGGCCTGATCGACCCGGCCCGGCGCCATTCATCGCGTCGGGTTCCAGTTTTTATACGGTGTATTTTTTCACGGTGCTTCGCGAATGTTCAGACCGTTACCCATCTTCATCGGCATGCGCTATACCCGCGCCAAACGCCGCAAAAGCTTCATCTCGTTCATTTCGATGACCTCGATGATCGGTCTGGCACTCGGTGTCCTGGCGATGATCGTGGTGCTGTCGGTCATGAACGGTTTCCAGCGGGAAATGAGCTCGCGGATTCTCGGCATGGTGCCGCACGCGGTCATTGCCGGTACCACGCCGGTCGATGACTGGAAACCGCTGGCCGACGCTGCGCTGAAAAACCCTGAAGTCACCGCTGCGGTACCGTTCACCGACATGGAAGGCATGCTGTCCTACAAGGGGTCGATGCAGCCGATCCAGATCAGCGGTGTCGACCCGGCGCTGGAACATGAAGTGTCGATCGTCACGCAGCACATCACCCGCGGAAGCCTCGAAGACCTCAAGCCGGGCGAGTTCGGCGTGGTGCTCGGTGATATCACCGCACGCCGCTTTCGTTTGACCATCGGCGACAAGCTGACCCTGATCGTGCCGGAAGTGAGCAGCGCCCCTGGCGGCATCACGCCGCGCCTGCAACGCCTGACTGTCGTGGGTATCTTCAAGGTCGGTGCCGAGCTGGACGGTTCGATGGGCCTGATCAATATCGCCGATGCGGCGCAGATGCAGCGCTGGCAGCCCAACCAGGTTCAGGGTGTGCGACTGGCGCTCAAGGATCTGTACAAGGCGCCTCAGGTGTCCACCGCCATTGCCGCCGGCCTCGGTGAGGGCTATCGCGCCGATGACTGGACCCACACTCAGGGCAGCCTGTTCAGCGCCATGAAAATGGAAAAGACCATGATCGGTCTGTTGCTGCTGATGATCGTCGCCGTGGCGGCGTTCAACATCATTGCCACGCTGATCATGGTGGTCAACGACAAGGGCGCAGATATCGCCATCCTGCGCACCATCGGCGCCACGCCGCGGCAGATCATGGCGATTTTCGTGGTCCAGGGCACCGTCATCGGCATTGTCGGTACATTGATCGGCGGCATCCTGGGGATTATTGCAGCGCTGAACGTCAGCAGCCTGGTGGGCTGGATCGAGCGGGTCAGCGGCCAGCACATCTTCAGTTCCGATGTGTATTTCATCAGCAACCTGCCGTCCGAACTGCAGGCCGGTGACGTGCTGCTGATCTGCAGTGCCGGGTTTATCCTGAGCTTTCTGGCGACCATCTACCCTGCATGGCGCGCCGCGCAGATCCAGCCAGCGCACGCACTGCGTTACGAGTGACAGGGCCTTAGCCACCTTCGTCGAGGCCGCACGGCGGCCTGCGCGGGTGGCGGGGCAAAGCTGATTTTCGCTGAAAGCCCCGCGCAAACGCTATAAACTCGCCGCGTTAATTCATGATCCAGGTATCGCCATGCATCCCGCAGCCGAACACTCGCCGCTGGGCAAGTCCAGTGAGTACATCGCCACCTACACGCCGTCTCTGTTGTTCCCGATTCCTCGTGCCGCAAAATGGGCCGAGCTTGGGCTCACCGCGCAGACGCTGCCTTATCAGGGTGTCGATTTCTGGAACTGCTACGAGCTGTCATGGCTGCTGCCTTCCGGCAAGCCGGTGGTGGCCATTGGCGAATTCAGTATTCCGGCCGAATCGCCGAACATCATCGAATCGAAGTCGTTCAAGCTGTACCTCAATTCGCTGAATCAGACAGCTTTCGCGAGCGTCGAACAGCTGCAGACCACCCTTGAGCAGGATCTGTCGGCCGCGGCGGGCAAGCCGGTCGGGGTGCGTATTCGCAGTCTGGCGGCGATCGAAGAAGAAGGTGTCGCGGCTTTGCCGGGCGTATGTATCGACGACCTGGACATCTCGGTCAGCAGCTATGACCGGCCGCAGCCCGAGTTGCTGCATTGTGATGACTCGCGGGTGGTGGAAGAGAGCGTGCACAGTCACCTGCTCAAGTCCAACTGCCCGGTCACCAGTCAGCCCGACTGGGGCAGTGTAGTCGTCGAATATCGCGGCGCGGCGCTGGATCACGCCAGCCTGCTGGCGTATATCGTCAGCTTCCGCCAACACTCGGATTTTCATGAGCAGTGCGTGGAGAGAATCTTCCTTGACCTGCAGCGCCTGCTCAAGCCGGAGAAGCTCACCGTGTATGCGCGCTACGTGCGCCGCGGTGGTCTGGACATCAACCCGTACCGCAGCACTGAAACGCTGGACGTGAGCAATCGCAGGCTGGCGCGGCAGTAGTAGCGTCTGCCGCCAAGGGCGTGGGCGCAGAGCGTCCGGAACGGCATTCCCACGCGGAGCGTGAGGAACGATAGGTGTGTGGGCATGCATTGGGTGACGCTCTGCGTCACAGCTCTGCGTCGCACTGCGCATCAGCGGCCGGACGCAGAGCCATTAGAACGGCATCCCCCAATCAGACCCCGATATTGCCCAGCGTCTGCACGATGTTGCGCAAGGTGCCGGCGATGGTCGGATGCTCCAGCTCGAAACGTTCGACGGCCAGATTCACGCCATCAGCCAGGCTGCTGTCCTGCTCGTGGGTGGCCTGTTCCAGCTGAATTTTAGTTTCAATTTGTTGCATGAGTTCGTGCAGGTTTTCCCGCTCGGACTCTGACATCGGCGGGTTATGCTCCAGTTGCTCGCGCAGGGTATTGAGTTGTTCTTGCAGTTCGCGGGCGGGCATGACGTGCTCCTTGATTGATAAGTCTGTCTCATGGACTTCGCCGGAGCGTTAAAGGTCCATGTTCACTCAAGACTAATCCAGTCAACGCCTTGCTGCATATGTATCAGGGTTTTTCACCCTTGCTGCGTCGCAGGGCAATGTCGGCCAGGCAGGATTCCAGTTCACCCAGGTGGTCGATCACCGAATGCACGCCCAGCGAATAGAGTTTGAGCGTGGCCTGTGCGCGTCGCTGTTCGCGTTCTGCATCGCCGAGTGCCTGCCATTGTGAAGGCGAGAGCCCGCACAGTGGTCCGCAGGATGCCAGGCCAATGGTCCACAGTCCGGCGTTCAGTCCGGACTGCAACAGGCGCGGGTCGCCGCTGATCAGGACGCAACCATCCAGGTGGCTGACTTTCAGGGCCATCAATGCCATCCAGCAGGCATCCGGGGCGGGCCAGCCTGCAGTGGGGCGGGGCGCGGGAATCATCCAGTCATTCACCGGCACAGCCAGTGCGCTGCTCACGCTTTCAGGCAGTTCCTCGAGCCAGGCGCAAGGCATGCTCTGCTCGCGCAGGGTCTGCAGAATAGCCTCTGCGCCCGGTGTGAACTGTGTGTGCTCATGGCCGGGTGCGCGCGAGTTCGCGGCCTGCGCACCGAAGTCCACCAGGCAGCCGCTCAGGCCGAACAGCAGGGCAGGGAAGGTTGGCAAAGGCGTGATGACCGGGGCGAGCATGAGGATCTCTCTGAAATATCGAGAAACGCTACCGATCTTTTGTGACACTTCGATGAATGTGCGATGACGGGGTTTATGCGGAACCCTTTGCTGACAGACCTGCCTTATTCTCGACAGAAGGCTTTATACTCCCTGTCCTAGCGTGTGGGGCGTAGCACCCGCGTCATTATTTCGATATCTCGATCAGGAGTGTCAGCTATGCCCGTGACCGGTGCAGGCTTTATCAAACGTTTGGTGCAATTGTCCCTGTGTGCAGGCATCGCGCTGGTTCCGGTAGCCGTTCAGGCCGCCGAGGACGATCCCTGGGAAGGTATCAACCGTTCCATTTTCACCTTCAACGATACCCTTGATGCCTACACGCTCAAGCCGCTGGCCAAGGGGTATCAGTATATCGCGCCGCAATTCGTCGAAGACGGTATCCATAACTTCTTCAGCAACATCGGCGATGTCGGCAACCTGGCGAACAACGTGCTGCAGGCCAAGCCTGAGGCCGCGGGCGTCGACACGGCGCGCCTGATCGTCAACACTACTTTCGGTCTGCTGGGCTTCATCGACGTGGGTACCCGCATGGGCCTGCAGCGCAACGATGAAGACTTCGGTCAGACGCTGGGCTACTGGGGCGTGCCGAGCGGCCCGTTCGTGGTCATTCCGTTTCTGGGGCCAAGCACCGTACGTGATGCGTTCGCCAAGTACCCGGACACCTACACCTCGCCTTACCGCTACATCGATCACGTCCCGACCCGTAACACGGCGCTGGGCGTCAACCTGGTCGATACGCGGGCCAGCCTGCTGTCTGCCGAGCGCATGGTCAGTGGCGATCGCTACACCTTCATTCGCAATGCCTATTTGCAGAACCGCGAGTTCAAGGTCAAGGATGGCAAGGTCGAAGACGATTTTTAATCACTGCTTTGCCTCTGCATGAATCAATAAAGGCGACCCTGGGTCGCCTTTATTATTTTGTAAAAATGTGAACCTGTTCCGCCTGTTTTCACTTCATCGAGACGATTGAAAGCCCCAGTTTCTGTACGCCACCTTCTTCATCATTCACCCAGACCACCTCGGTTTCGGCTTCAAGCCCTTTGAGCGCAGGATGGTCAGAGTCAATGCGCACGCTGAGTTTGTCTCCGACCTGGAACAAGCGTGGCGCCTGAACCTGCATGCCGGAGCTTGAAAGATCAATGCATACGGCAGGGATGACCTGGCCGGCGTGGATCAGGTTGACGTCTGCATCGACGCGCATGCGGATGTAATCCCGCTTTTCCTCGTAGTCGCGATCATTTCGACTCATGTACAGTCCTTCGTTTTAGTTGCTGATTTGTGAGTTCTTATAACTCTGGGTGATTTGCGATGTAAAGAGCGCAAAGTGAGGGTAGGAGCATGCTTGAAACACCCGTCGGATGGGAGTACCGTCTGCGCCTTGAAGGGCACCTCTGAAACACGACAGACTTATCAAGTTACTGCGTGTTATTGCGGAGAGGCTAGAAGCGAATCCAGTAAGCGGTTTCCGGTAATCCCGGGCCGCCTACGCCAACCTGATCTGGCGCCGTTTGCCCCCATGCCAAAAACCAGTGCCAAGCTGCTGATTATCGATGACGACGACGTAGTGCGCGCAAGCCTTGCCGCCTACCTTGAAGACAGTGGCTTCAGCGTTCTGCAAGCGAGTAATGGCTTGCAGGGAATTCAGATATTCGAGCAGGAGAACCCCGATCTGGTGGTCTGCGATCTTCGCATGCCACAGATGGGCGGGCTTGAGCTGATTCGTCAGGTCACCGCTATCGCTCCGCAGACGCCTGTCATCGTCGTTTCCGGTGCGGGCGTGATGAGCGATGCAGTCGAGGCCTTGCGCCTTGGCGCTGCCGACTACCTGATCAAGCCTCTCGAAGATCTTGCCGTGCTCGAGCATTCGGTGCGCCGTGCGCTGGATCGGGCGCGCCTGCTCACTGAAAACCAGGTCTACCGCGAAAAGCTGGAAAAGGCCAATCGCGAACTCGAAGCCAGCCTTCACCTGTTGCAGGAAGACCAGGACGCAGGTCGGCAAGTGCAGATGAACATGCTGCCAATCACTCCGTGGTCGATTGATGCATTCAAGTTTGCCCACCAGATCATTCCGTCGTTGTACCTGTCCGGCGATTTTGTCGATTATTTCAGGGTCGACGAGCGGCGTGTCGCTTTTTACCTGGCCGATGTTTCAGGTCATGGGGCGTCATCGGCATTCATTACCGTACTGCTGAAGTTCATGACCACGCGGCTGCTGTTCGAGTCCAAGCGTGGCGGAACGCTTCCGGAGTTCAAGCCATCGGATGTGCTGGGGCATATAAATCGCGGCCTTATCAGTTGCAAGCTGGGCAAGCACGTTACGATGGTCGGCGGTGTCATCGATGAAGAGTCAGGTAAACTGACGTACGCAGTGGGCGGACATCTGCCACTGCCTGTGTTGTATTCCGAAGGGCAGGCGCATTATCTGGAAGGTCGTGGACTGCCGGTCGGGTTGTTCAATGAGGCCACCTATCAGGATCATGAAATTGATCTGCCCGAGTCCTTCAGTCTGACCATGTTGTCTGATGGCATACTGGACTTGTTACCCGGTGATACACTCAAAGAGAAAGAAGCCGTCCTTCCCGAATTGGTCAAGACGGCTGGCGGCAGCCTGGATGGCTTGCAGCGGGTTTTTGAATTGGCAACGCTAGGGGAGATGCCGGATGATATCGCCTTGTTAGTGTTAAGCAGGAATCTTGAATGAGTACCGGTAGAATCCAGTTCGCCGAGCAGGAAGGCACCTTCGTTCTCAAGTTCGTGGGTGAAGTACGGTTGACGCTGTGTTCGGCCCTGGATGCGACTATCGAGCGCATCTTCACTGCGCTGAATTTCTCGGCGGTGGTCATTGACCTGACCGAAACGCGCAGCATTGACAGCACCACGCTTGGCCTGCTGGCCAAACTCTCGATTCTGTCACGCCAGAAGGTGGGCCTGTTGCCGACGCTCGTGACCACTCACGAGGACATCACGCGCCTGTTGCAGTCGATGGGCTTTGATCAGGTCTTCAACATCGTTGACCGGCCTCTGCCGCGGCCTGAGTGCCTGACTGATCTGCCTTCACAGGACCAGTGCGAAGAAGTGGTGAAGGCCAAGGTGCTCGAAGCGCACAAGATCCTGATGGGCCTCAACGATTCCAATCGTGAAGCGTTCCATGATCTGGTCAATGCACTGGAAGGTCAGCGCTAGGTATCAGTTGCGTCTGTCTCTCTGATCGCCGAACCCCAGGCAGCAAAAAGGGCGACACCTGCGAAGGTGTCGCCCTTTTTCATGTTCAGGCTTTTTTGGCGGAGAGCAGTGCTTCCAGCTTTTCCTGATCGCGAGCGAACTGGCGAATACCTTCAGCCAGCTTTTCAGTGGCCATGGCATCCTCGTTGGAGGCCCAGCGGAACTGGCTCTCGGTCAGGCTCTGACGCGCTTCGCCGGCGTTACCCGGTGCAAGCTTGCGTTCCAGAGTGCCGGTGTCTTCGGCCAGCTTCTTGAGCAGGTCGGTGCTGATGGTCAGGCGATCACAACCGGCCAACTGTTCGATCTGGTTCAGGTTGCGAAAGCTCGCACCCATGACCACGGTCTTGAAGTCGTTGGCCTTGTAGTAGTTGTAGATGCGCGTAACCGACTGCACACCCGGGTCTTCTGCGCCGGTGTAGTCGGTGCCTGTCGACTTCTTGTACCAGTCGTAGATGCGGCCCACGAACGGCGAAATCAGGAACACCCCGGCCTCGGCGCAGGCGACTGCCTGGGCGAAGGAGAACAGCAAGGTCAGGTTGGTCTGGATGCCATCCTTCTCGAGCTTTTCAGCTGCGCGGATACCTTCCCAGGTGGCGGCCAGTTTGATCAGCACCCGGTCACGCTTGATGCCTGCGGCGTCGTACAGACCGATCAAACGCTCGCTGCGCTCGATCAGGGCATGGGTGTCGAAGGAAAGGCGTGCGTCCACTTCAGTGGATACGCGGCCCGGAACCACCTTGAGAATCTCCTGACCGATGGCGACTGCAAAGCGGTCGCAGGCCAGGCCGATGTCGCCCTTGCTACCGTCGAACGCTTCGCCCAGCATCTTGGCGTTGTTCGCATCGGAAGCGGCCTTGAGCAGCAGGGAAGGGTTGGTGGTGGCGTCCTCGGGTTCGAGGCTCTTGATTGCGCCGAAGTCGCCGGTGTCAGCAACAACGGTGGTGAATTTCTTGAGTTGATCCAGCTTGGAAGTCATGAGCGTGCTCTGTCCTGTGCGGTTGGATGACATTACCCGAGCGCTGCCGACCACTCAAGGCCGCAGCGTTTACTGCTGCCGATGATAGGCCCTGAGGGACGGCATTGTCGTGAATACCTTTGTCTAGGATGTTTTTGAGCCTCGCACCGACTGCTTGTTCCCTTGATGTGAATTTAACCTCTTGAAGAGCGGCCTGCACGTTGCGCAATGGGCGCGAACATCAGCTTACCGTGCCTTTGACAGAGGGCCGCTGCGCCGGGGTGAGCCGGGTTCGCAATCAGACCGGGCTGTGGCGTCGAGCGGCGCATTGGGGTAAAGATGCTGTTCAACTCGCGATGATCTGAAGGAACCAGCATGCATTCACGACGCTTCCCCCTCACTGCCGCCATCGGACTTTCCCTGGTTTCCATGGGTCTGTTTTCCATGGCTGCCAATGCCGCCGAGCTGTCACCCGATCAGTTGCTGAAAAAAGCCCAGGCCGAACAACCGGCCTACCTCGACACTGTCCGGCAACTGGTCGATATCGACACAGGCACCGGCCAGGCACCCGGGCTGAAGACCGTCAGCGCGATGCTGGTCGAACGTCTCAAGGCGCTGGGCGCTGAAGTCTCCACCACGCCGGCAGATCCTTCGGCGGGGGACAATATCGTCGGCACGTTCAAAGGCAACGGCACGCGTTCTTTTCTGTTGATGGTCCACTACGACACGGTGTTCGGGCCGGGCACTGCCGCCAAGCGTCCCTTCAGGCTCGACAGCGAGCGCGCCTATGGGCCAGGGGTGGCAGATGCCAAGGGCGGCGTGGCGATGATTCTGCACGCACTGCAGTTGTTGCAGAATGAGCACTTCAAGGAGTTCGGTACGCTCACTGTGCTCTTTAACCCGGACGAGGAGACCGGCTCCAGCGGTTCGAAAAAAGTCATCGCCGAACTCGCTCGCCAGCATGACTACGTGTTTTCGTACGAGCCGCCTGACAAGGATGCCGTCACCGTCGCCACCAACGGCATCAATGGCCTGCTCCTCGATGTCAAAGGCAAGTCATCACATGCGGGCTCCGCTCCCGAGGCCGGGCGCAATGCCGCCATCGAGCTGGCGCATCAGTTGCTGCAGCTTAAGGACCTCGGCGACCCAGGCAAAGGCACGACCGTCAACTGGACACTGATCAAGGGCGGGGAGAAGCGCAACATCATTCCATCCAGCGCATCAGCCGAGGCGGACATGCGCTATTCCGACCTCAGCGAGAGCGATCGCGTACTGGCTGATGGCCAAAAAATCGTGAAGAAGACACTGGTCGATGGCACCGAAGTGACCTTGCGAATGGAAAAAGGCCGACCGCCGCTGGCCAGAAACCCTGGCTCCGAACAGCTGGCGAAAACCGCGCAGGCGCTGTACCAGAAAACAGGCCGCACTCTGGAACCGATTGCCATGCGTTTCGGTACCGATGCGGGCTATGCCTACGTACCGGGCAGTGCAAAACCTGCGGTACTCGAAACCATGGGCGTGGTCGGCGCCGGTCTGCATGCCGACGATGAATACATTGAGTTGTCGAGCATCGCGCCCAGGCTTTACCTGACCGTGGCGCTGATTACGCAGTTGTCGAAGGGCGATGCTGCGCCCTGACGACTCGTGAGGGGAGCGTTGACAGGCGTGGTCTGCGGGCCACGCCATCTGTCGATGCGTGGGGCATTGCGATTGACCTGATCACCGATAAACGATTAACTGTATATGTATACAGTTAATCAGAAAAGGCTCGCCTCATGAGTGTTACATTCCTTGGCCCGTTGTCGGCAGGTGGCATCAAGCTTCCGTTCATATCGCTGTCGTCCGTTGGCTCCAGATCGCCAGTGGTCGAGAAGCATGTTTCCATCGCCGAGCTTTGCGAGGTCCGTGAGCCGCACGCCTACCTGGCCAGGATCGAAGACCAAGGCATGCAAGGGGGCGGCATGTGCAGCGGGGACATGCTGGTGGTCGACCGCAGCCAGTACGCTGAGCACGGTGACATCGTCGTTGCCTCGCTCAATGCACGGCAGATCTGCCGGCGTCTGCACATGCGCGGCGATGTGGTGATTCTGGAATCGCAAAATCCGGATTACCCACCACTGCGTGTCACCGACAACGATGACCTGATCATTCTGGGCGTGGTCACCTACAGCCTGAAAAACCTGCTGGAGGGCCGCGCTGCATCATCAGCTCATCGATGAACAGACGCATGTCCTTGCATTGCAAGGCGCTGCGTGATTTGCTGCTCACTCTATGGCTTTTACCGGAATACCGAGCGCATGCAAGAACGACTTGACCAGCTACGGCTCCCCAAGCCTGTACAGGGAGCAATCAGTGATCTGGTAAGGGCGCTCGACGCAACCAGCACCTGCGCCGACGTGGAAGCCGAAGCCGCGTTGCAGATCGAATACATTCACGGTCTTGAGACCAGCAGAAAGTTGCGTCCAGCCGATGCCGAAGCGCTTTACATCATTTTCGACGACGCAGTTCAGGCTCGTTTACAGGCACTTGCCGATTAGATTCGGTAATCCGTTATTCCCCTGCCTGCGTGAACTTCACCTAAGACGCTATCTGTCAGCTGGGCCGGGACGGATGCATTGGCTCACCCTGCGAATCTGCAATCTGCGGGCTCTTGTTCAGGTTTGAATGGTTATGCGTTTATCAGGCTTTATCCTCGAGAACATCGAACCTATCGTGCGCGAGTGGACCGATTTCGCACGCACCCTGTCTCCGGCCGGTGAGCCTCTGGATACCACAGAGCTCAGGGACCATGTCGAGCAAATGCTGCGGGCGATCGCCACTGATTTGGAAACGGATCAGTCGTTGCAACAGCAGGTCGACAAATCGCAGGGCCACGGCGTGTCACATGAACAAACCGCAGCCAAAAGCCACGCGATCACTCGACTGATGTCGGGCTTCACCATCGATCAGGTGGTTTCGGAGTTTCGGGCATTACGGGCGAGCGTGATCAAACAGTGGATGTCACGAGAGGCGCTGGACACTCAACAGCAGATCGAAGACATGATTCGTTTCAACGAGGCGATAGATCAGGCCCTGGCCGAGTCTATTTCCAGCTATACCAGCGCGATTCAGGCATCACGCAATATATTCCTTGGCATCCTCGGGCACGATTTGCGTACCCCGCTAAGCGCCATACTGCTGGGGGCCGACGTATTGCTGCGCACCCATGATCTGGGCGCACGGCCAACCAAGGTTGCATCGAGGATCTACTCCAGCGTGAAGCGGGCCAACCAGATCGTCGGTGATCTGCTCGACTTTACGCGCTCACAGATCGGTCCCGGCATCCCGTTGAAAAAGACCAAAATAGACATGCAACCGATCTGCGTTCGCATCGTTGACGAATCGAGTACCGTCAACCCGGAAGCAGACATTCGCTTGACGTCGGAGGACCCGGTCATCGGCCGCTTCGATGGCGATCGACTGG
Source organism: Plantibacter cousiniae (nom. nud.) (assembly GCF_977070315.1). Classification (NCBI taxonomy): domain Bacteria; kingdom Bacillati; phylum Actinomycetota; class Actinomycetes; order Micrococcales; family Microbacteriaceae; genus Plantibacter; species Plantibacter cousiniae (nom. nud.). Next base: position 314,122 of record NZ_CDRVEU010000005.1, read on the forward strand.
AGCAGGTCTTCTCGAACCTCATCGGCAACGCCATACAGCACGGCAATAGCTGCGATCCCGTCGAAGTGACGCTGGCCGTTTCGGAGGGCGAGCTGCGCTTTACCGTCCACAACACCGGCAGCCCGATTCCCGCAGATGTGCTGCCGTTCATCTTCAACCCGATGGACCGCTACTCACCCGAAAAGATGACCGACAACGGACCTTATTCAAGCCTGGGGCTGGGTCTGTTCATCGTCGACAGGATTGTCGACGCGCACGGCGGGCGTATCGAGGTGACGTCGAAAGCGGATCATGGGACTACGTTTGCGGTGTTCATTCCGTTGAGTGCGGGGTGAGGTGGGGGCGGTTGTCAGTCAGAGGTGTATATCCGACACCGACACACATAGTGTCCCGGTCTTGCTCCTGAGGTGAGGACCTGCTTTCAAGCATCTTGCGGGCGACAGAGATGCCCGCTTGATCAATTCCTAAAGACCTCAAACTTATCCATCAAAACCTTCCCAATTTACAGCCATCCAGCGGCATCAATTGGCTAACGTGGCTGCACAACGACGCCCGATGATAGAATGCCTCCATACTTCTCTCTGAGCTACCGACGCTAATGTCATCCGCAAGCCCCGATAAAAGGCGCTCGTTCACGCGCCGCTTCTCCGTCGCTCCGATGATGGACTGGACCGACCACCACTGCCGCTACTTCATGCGCAAGCTCTCAAAGCATGCCTGGCTCTACACCGAGATGGTCACCACCGGCGCCTTGCTGCATGGCGACCGCGAGCGGTTCCTACGGCATGATGAAACCGAGCATCCGTTGGCATTGCAGTTGGGTGGCAGTACGGCGGCGGATCTGGCTGCGTGTTCGCGTCTGGCGGAAGAGGCGGGGTATGACGAGGTCAATTTGAACGTCGGTTGCCCGAGTGACCGGGTGCAGAACAACATGATCGGTGCGTGCCTGATGGCGCATCCTGCGCTGGTGGCGGATTGCGTCAAGGCGATGCGCGATGCGGTTGGTATTCCGGTTACGGTCAAGCACCGGATCGGTATCAATGGCCGTGACAGCTACGCCGAGTTGTGTGATTTCGTCGGCAAGGTTCAGGAGGCGGGTTGCCAGAGTTTCACGGTTCACGCGCGTATCGCAATTCTCGAAGGACTGTCTCCCAAGGAAAACCGCGATATTCCGCCACTGCGTTACGACGTGGTCGCGCAGTTGAAGTCTGACTTTCCTGACCTGGAGATTGTGCTCAACGGCGGCATCAAGACGCTGGAGCAGTGCAGTGAGCATTTGCAGTCGTTCGATGGCATCATGCTGGGGCGTGAGGCTTATCACAACCCGTATCTGTTGGCGCATGTCGATCAGCAGTTGTTCGGCAGCACGGCGCCGGTCATCAGTCGTTACGACGCGTTGGAGTCGATGCGGCCGTACATTGCGGAGCACATTGCCAGCGGCGGCAATATGCACCACGTCACCCGGCATATGCTCGGTCTGGGCCTGGGTTTCCCTGGTGCGCGACGCTTCCGGCAGTTGCTGTCGGTTGACATACACAAGGCCGAAAACCCGATGCTGTTGCTGGATCAGGCCGCGGCGTTTCTGCAGGGGCATTGATCGCATGTGCCGTGAATTGATCTGAGTTGAGCCGAATCAAAGGAAACGCTTATTCCAGTAGCGGCGTTATCGGGCTGCGGTTATGTTGAGCGCATAACCCAACAAGGAAAACGCCCATGCACAAAGTTCTGGTTCCTTTCGACGGCTCCGAGCACGCCATGCGTGCCTTGGGCTATGTCATCGAGTTGTCTGGCGAGCTCACCAAGTCGCTCGAGGTACATATCCTGAATGTGCAGGCCAGCCCCATCGATTACAGCCTTTATCTGGCTCCCGACATGATTGATGGCGTCAAGGCCGGCTTGACCAATGAAGGCAAGCGGGTGCTGGCTGATGCGGTTGCATTGTTGACTGCTGCTGGTATGTCGTTTCAGGCCCACGTCGATCTGGGCAACGTGGCAGAGCAGGTCGAGGCTGAGGTTCAGCGGCTCGGCTGCGACGCCGTGGTCATGGGCACCCGCGGGCTCGGTAACTTTGGCGGCCTGCTGCTGGGCTCCGTGGCCACGCGGGTGATCCACGAAGCATCGGTGCCGGTGACGCTGATCAAATAATCACTGCTGCGCCAGCGTTCGCGGCTGGCGCAGCAGTTCGATATTTTCCGCAGGCACCAGCTCGCGCAGCGATTTGTACAGCGCTCGGGTCTCCAGCAGGTTCCAGATGCGCAGCATGGTTTCCAAGGCATCCAGCGGCTTGCTGATGAAGTCCCGCGCGCCCAGCGCCAGTGCGCGCAGGCGGGTATCGCGTGTCGCGTCGGCGGTCAGCACCATGATCGGCAGGTAGTCATTGGCCGGTATGCGCCGGTTGAGCTGCTCCAGCACCGCAAAGCCATCGAATTCGGGCATGTGCAGATCTAGCACAACCAGGTCGGGCTCGAAGCTGTTGAACAGGTCCAGCGTGCGCAACGGCTCGGTGCTGCTCAGGACGTTGGTCAGCCCCTCGCGGGCAAGCAGTTGCTCCATCAGATCGAGGTTGGGCCGTTGGTCATCAATGATCAGAATGCGAAAGTCGCCGGTCATGTGGGCTCCGGTAAATACTGGTCCAGGAGGGCCAGAAACACCGGCACCTGGATGGGTTTGATCACAATGGCCGTGGCTCCGGCCTGTTTCAGTTCGCGATGGGCTTTATCACTGGTGTCGGCAGTGATCATCAGCACCGGTGTGTGAGCAGTAGCCGGCAGGCGTCGTAGACGTTGCAGCACCTCAAGCCCCTTGATGTCCGGCAGGCTGAGGTCGAGAAGAATCAGCTGTGGCGCATGCTGGCGCGCCAGATCAAGCCCCAGCTGGCCCTGCATGCTCGACAGCAACTGGATACCCGGTCTGCGTTGCAGCAGCGTTTCAATCAAGGCCATGCTCGACAGATTGTCTTCGATGCACAGCAGCTTGCCATGATAGGCCGGGCGGGCGGGCGAGCGGACATCCGGCGTTATCTCGAGAGCAGTGTCAGCTTGACGTGGCGGTTTGGCGGCGGGCGGCTGCACCCGCACAAGCGGCAGCGCGAGTATGAACCGGCAGCCCTCGTCCGGTGTGTTCTGTACGGACAGCGTGCCGTGCATCATCTCCAGCATGCTTTTGCTCAGCGCCAGTCCCAGCCCGGTGCCTTCGACGCTCGGGTTGGCGTCCAGCCGCTCGAACGGCTTGAACAGCTGTCCGATACGCTCCGGCGCAATCCCGTAGCCGGTGTCCACTACGCTGACCGTCACCTGCTCGGTAGTCTGCTCGATTTCAATCCGCACCTGGCCAGCGGGCCGATTGTATTTGATCGCGTTGGACAGCAGGTTCAACAACACCTGAATCAAGCGCTGTCGGTCAGCGACCACGCCGATCTCGTCAGGCAGGTTCGGCAAGGGCTTCAACTCGATATTGGCGTCGGCAGCCATCGGCGAGACCAGCACCAGCGCTTCTTCAAGCACGCTCGACAGGGATACGGGCTCGAGGACCAGAGAAACATGCCCGGCTTCGATTCTGGCGATATCGAGTACTTCATTGATCAGCTTCAGCAAATGCTGGCCCGCTCGCAGAATATGACCGATTTGCGGGCGCTGGCTGGCGGGCGAGTCCATGTCCAGCAACTGGGCAAAGCCCAGAATCGAGTTCAGCGGTGTGCGCAGTTCATGACTCATGCGCGACAGGAATTCACTTTTGGCCCGGCTGGCGCGTTCGGCTTCCTCACGCGCAGTACCCAGAGCAATTTCGGCAACGCGACGATCACTGATGTCACGGGTGATCTTGGAAAAACCGCGCAGTTCGTCATTGCTGTCGTATTGCGCGGTGATCACCACGCTGGCCCAGAAACGGCTGCCGTCCTTGCGCTGGCGCCAGCCTTCCTCGGTATACCGGCCGTTGACGGTGGCCTCATGCAATGCCATGTCGGGGTGTTGCGGACATTCCTGCTGCAGATAGAACACAGAAAAGTGCTGGCCGATGATTTCTTGTTCCGTGTAGCCCTTGATACGCTCGGCTCCTGCGTTCCAGGTGGTGATGTAGCCGTTGCGGTCCAGCGCGAAGATGCCGTAGTCCTTGACCCCTTCGATGATCAGCCTCAAACGCTCCTCGTTGTCGCGCAGTGCGCGTTCACGTTCGGCCAGCAGCTGGCCGGCCTCGACCAGACGGGTGCCGAGCTGGCCGATCTCGTCCTTTTCAGGCGGTTGGGGCAGCAGCGGATGCCCGAGCGCCAGACGCTGGGCGTTGCGCTGCACCTGATGCACCCTGGCGACGATGCCTTTGGACAGCATCAACACGGCAAGAATGGCACCGAAGATGCCGCAGGCTGCGGCCAGCAGAGTCGATAGCAGCAGGCGCTCGCGAGTGGCTGCCGCAGCCTCGGTACGTTCGGCGAGCAGCGCGTCTTCACGCTCGCGCATGATGCCGATGCGTTCGCGCAACTGGTCGAGCACGTACTTGTTTTCGATCAGGATGCGGGCGACGGTTTCTTGATCTTGCCTATCCATCGAGCGCAGTTTTTCCAGGCCTTCGACCTTGGTGTTGATCAGCGGCTCGATGGCTTTCAGGTGTTCGCGCATCTGCTCGTCACGCACATTGGTGTTGAGCCGGGTCAGCGCCGCCTCGATCAGCGGTTGCGCGTTGAGGTAGCCGGGCAGGAAGTCTTCCCGGTGAGTCAGCAGGTAGCCACGTACGCTGGCCGCACCTTCTGCGATCTGCGTATGAAGGGTCTGAATGTCGCCTTGCACAAGCAGCACGCGCCTTACGTCCTCCTCTGCCTGAGCGGTCTGGCGCTCGGCGATATAGATCAGCACCAGCGAGAACATGAGAATCGCCAGTGGCAGCGAAATGGCCACCAGCGCCTTGCCGCGTAGCGGAAGGTCTTCCCAGCGACTGCTGGCGTTTGCGGTCATTGCCAGTCGCTCGTTGATTGGCTCACCAGCCCCAGCGCCACACCGCGTACCGCCGCCTGAGTGCGGTCCGAGGCGCCGAGTTTGCCGATGACCTTTTCCACGTGGGCCTTGGCCGTGCCGGTGGTGATGCCAAGTTTTTCGCCGATTTCCCGATTGCTGAAGCCGCCCGCCACCAGCCCGAGCACCTGGCGTTCACGCGGGGTGAGGGTTTCCGGCAGGGCTGCGCCACTGGTATTGCGTTCGGTCATGCGCCGCAGCAGGCGCGCGCTGACGGCGCTGTTCAGTGCTTCTTCACCACGCGCCACGCGTTGCAGGCCGTCGATCACTTCGTCGCGGCTGGCATCCTTGAGCAGATAGCCCACTGCACCTGCGCTGATGGCGGCTTCCAGGTGATCGGTGCTGTCGTCCATGGTGAAAATCACCACTTTCAGATCCGGCATGCGCTGCTGGAGAATCCGCGCAGCGCCCAGCCCGTTGAGCACCGGCATACGGATGTCGAGGATGGCGATGTCCGGTTGCAGCTCTTGGCACAGATCGATGGCTTGCTGGCCGTCGGCCGCCTGACCGACCACTTCGAACTCCGGATGCCCCGCCAGCAGTGAGACGAACCCGGTACGCGTCACTTCATGATCGTCCGCCAAAACCAGTCGTACAGTGTCAGTCATGTCATTGCCTTGTCTGCGGTAAAAGGAACGATGGCGCGCAGTCGGGTGCCGTGCCCGGGCCGACTGACGCAGGTCAGACGGCCGCCGAGCAGGCTGGCGCGCTCTTGCATGGCCACCAGGCCCAGTTTCTGCACGCCTTTGTCATTGAACGGTTTTTGGGTGACGAAACCACTGCCGTTGTCTTCGAGCAGCAGTGAAATGTGCTCTTCACTCAGTTCCAGAGCCAATTCTACGTTGCTCGCAGCGGCGTGTTTGAGCACATTGTTGATGCCTTCCTGGGCAATACGGAACAGGGCGATTTCCAGGTGGCTGGGCAGGCGGGTCAGGGAGCGCGACTGCCAGTGCACCGCGATTCCGGCTTCGCGCAACCGGTCAGCTTCCTTGTCGACCGCCTGCAGCAGGCCAAAATCGTCCAGCACGCTTGGCCGCAAGCCACTGATCAGTTGGCGACCTTCGCCCACGCAGTGCTGCGCCAGCTTGAGAATGGCCTGCAGATCGGCGTCCAGCGGCTCAGGCAGATCAGGACAGCGACCGGCAAAACCCTGCAGCCGCTGGTGCAGCCCGGCCAGGGTCTGGGCCAGCCCATCATGCAGGTCGTAGGCCACGCGTTTGCGTTCGTCTTCCTGAGCGGTGAACAACTGGCGGACCAGCTCGGACATGGTCTGTTCTCTGACCACCAGCGCATCAAGCAGCCGATTGTTCTCCAGGTGTGCCGCCAGCAACGTCGCCAGCAATTGCAACGACTCGATGTCCTCATTGTCCGGCGTATTGATGCCCACGCTGTTGGCCAGCAGCAGGGTGCCAAAAGAGCCTTCGTCGGCGCCGCGCAACGGTAACAGCAGCATGCACGGCAGGTTGGCATCGGGCCGCTCCAGCCACTGCGGGCCGATGGCCAGCGGGTCGGCAGCGGTCTCAAGTGTCGCCAGGCGTTCTGCACTGCCATGACGGGCGGTGGTCTGCACACCGGTGTCGGCGCTCCATTCCAGCAGCAGGCCATGGTCCATCGCCACGAATGCGCACGCGCGTTGCAGCACGCGCTGACGCATGGCCTGAGGTGGCAGATGGGTCAGCTCCTGGCCGGTATCCACCAACAGGCGAAGCCGCGCGGCACGGCTTTGCGACTGGCGATACTGGTTACGAATGGCCAGTGCGCTTGCCGGATCATGGGGGGGACTTTGCATGGGATGCTCCAGCGAGGGTTGATGCCCGCGCGGGCATAACAGAAGTAAGGCTATTAGAACTGTATCAGGAGGTGAAGCCTATCTGCCGATCGGCATACACAGTTAACCCCGGTTGGCCGATGGCGAGCCGTGGCGGGGAGGGCAAAGTGGCACTCACTGAATCCCTGAACAGATCCCCGTAGGAGAGTAGCGATGAAAATGAAATTGACCGCCCTGGCCCTGTTGCTGGCTGTGAGTGCGCCGATGGTCCACGCCGCCGCCGAGCCTTCCGGCTACACCTACCGCATGGTGGCCGAGACCCCAAGCAACGTGAACGACAAGGAGATCGCCAGTCTGTTCGACCGCTGGAACAAGGCCCTGAAGACCGGCAGCTCGCAGACTGTGGTGTCGCTCTATGCACCGGACGCAGTTCTGCAGCCGACCGTTTCGAACAAGGTCCGGGCGACGCCTGCGGAGATCAAGGACTACTTCGATCACTTCCTGGCGCTCAAGCCGGCCGGTGAGATCAACTACCGGGAAATCCGCCGCCTGGGTCCGGATGCAGCGGTGGACAGTGGTGTCTACACGTTCACCCTGACCGCCGCTGACGGCAAAAAGAGCACAGTCCAGGCGCGCTATACCTTTCTGTACCACCGCGTCGGCAACGAGTGGAAGATTCTCAACCACCACTCCTCGGCGATGCCGGAAGTACAGCCCGAGTATCAGGTCAGCCGCTGATCTGTTATCCGCCAGGCGGAAAACAAAAAATCCGGAGCCAGTGCTCCGGATTTTTTTTGCCTGTCTGAACCGCTCGCTGTCAGGCTTCGGCCTGTGCGCCATTGACCTTGCGGCAATGAATCAGCGCATCGCGAATCATGAAGTTGACCAGCGTCGGCGACACACCCAGTTCCTTGGCAATGTCCTTTTGCGGCACGCCGTGCAGGCGGTACATCTCGAATGCATAGCGAGTGCGGGGCGGCAGCTCGGTCAGGGCATCGGCAATTTTCTCCAGGCTGGAGAAGTTGATGTGCGAGATTTCCGGCGAGGCACCTTGAATCACCACGTTCAGCCCCTCGGCCTCCGGGCCTGTGTATTTCTGTTCGAGCGCCTGTTTGCGGTAATGATCGATGGCCAGGTTGCGCACGATCTGAAACAGGTAACTGAGCTGGGCCTTGAAGGTCAGCGTGGCCTGAGGTGCCGAGCGCAGTCTGAAAAAGGCATCCTGCACGACGTCTTCGGCGCGCGAGCGACAACCCACGATGCGGGCCGCAATCTTGACCAGCAGCAAGTAGTTATCGACGAAGGCCTGGAGTAAGGGTGAGTCGCACTTACTTGTGATTACGTGTTCCGTCATGGAATTCACCTTGCTGCTTCAACAATGGAGGGGAGGGCCGCATGGAGGGGCAGCACCGTCACATGGGGCGACAAATTAGCCTTAATGATAATTATTGTCAAATGCGAAATCCAATCAGTGCACTTTGAAAGGGCGCTTTCATCGTGCCTGTTCTCGCTGCGTGCATCCGCCTAATTATTTGCAGACGCCATCCGTTCTCATTGGTGACAGGCCCGACCACGGTTGCGGCCAGGGAATACCTCAGGAGAACCCCATGCGTTCCGATCACGCGCATCGCCGCCTTTACATCCGCGCCCACAGACAGGCGGTTTCGATATGAGCACGCCGGTGAGCCTGACGCTGTTCTGTCTGCCTTATTCCGGGGCCAGCGCGATGTTCTACAGCCCTTGGCGGCGCAAATTGCCGGAGTGGCTGAACGTGCGCCCGCTGGAGCTTCCCGGTCGTGGCATGCGCATGGACGAGCCCTTGCAGATCGACATCGTGCAACTGGCCAATCATCTGGCCGACGAAATCAGCGCCGAGCTGGACAAGCCCTATGCGTTGTTTGGCCACAGTCTGGGCGGGCTGCTGGCCTTTGAGCTGGCGCACGCCTTGCGCGAGCGCGGTCTGCCCGCACCGCTGGCGCTGTTCGCATCAGCGACTGCCGGTCCGGTGCGCCGCGATGTCAGCGAATACGTCGCCGCCAAGACCGATGCGCAACTGATCGACCGGCTGCGCACGCTCAAGGGCACCAGCGAAAACGTCATCGCCAATCAGGAACTCATGCAGTTGATGCTGCCGATCCTGCGCGCCGATTTTCTGCTTTGCGGCAGCTTTGTGTACGGCAGGCGCGAGCCGCTCAGCGTGCCGATCCATGTATTTGGCGGCAAACAGGACAGCATCAGCGTCGAGGAACTGCTCGACTGGCAGGAAGAGACCCGCACCGGATTCTCTCTGGACATGTTCGAGGGCCATCACTTTTATCTGGTCGACGAGCAAACACAGCTGCTCCGTCTGCTGCGGCGCTATTGCGAACAGCACCTGGCCCGCTGGCGCAACAGCACCTCACGGCAAATGAACCGGGCCGCCGGTTGACCCTGTTTGCCTCGCGCGCGGCCTCTTTGCAGGGCGCGCGTCTTTTTTGAAATTCAGATTTTATCTGGCACGCCGAATCTAGCAGGAACCCCATCATGGATGCGTTTGAACTCCCCGACACTCTGGCTCAGGCTCTTCAGCGTCGCGCCTTGCACACGCCGGATCGGCTGGCGCTGCGTTTTCTCACCGATGAGAAAGACCAGGGCCTGGTGTTGACCTACCGTGATCTGGACCTGCGCGCGCGGACCATCGCTGCTGCGTTGCAACGTCAGGCCGTGCCGGGGGATCGGGCGATTCTGCTGTTCCATAGCGGGCCGGACTATGTCGCGGCGTTCTTCGGCTGCCTGTATGCCGGGGTCATTGCCGTGCCGGCTTATCCGCCGGAATCCAACCGTCGCCATCACCAGGAGCGCCTGCTGTCGATCATCGCCGATGCCGAGCCGCGTCTGCTGCTGACCGGTTCCGATTTGCAGCCGGCCTTGCTGCAGATGGACGAGTTGACCGCCGCCGATGCGCCGCCACTGCTCTGTGTCGACACGTTGCCTGTTGCCCCGGCACGAGACTGGCAGGGCCCGCAGTTGCAGGCCGACGACATCGCATTCCTGCAATACACCTCGGGCTCGACCGCGCTGCCCAAGGGCGTGCAGGTCACGCATGGCAATCTGGTCGCCAACGAGTTACTGATCCGCCACGGCTTCGGCATCGACCTCAACCCGGACGACGTGATTGTCAGCTGGCTGCCGCTGTACCACGACATGGGCCTGATCGGCGGCTTGTTGCAGCCGATTTTCAGTGGTGTCCCGTGCATCCTGATGGCCCCCGCGTACTTTCTTGCCCGGCCATTGCGCTGGCTGGAAGCCATAAGTGAATACGGCGGCACCATCAGCGGTGGGCCTGACTTTGCCTACCAGCTGTGCAGCGCACGGGTCAGCGAGTCAGCGCTGGAGCGTCTGGACCTGAGTCGCTGGCGCGTGGCGTATTCGGGCTCCGAGCCGATTCGCGAAGACAGCCTGAGGGCATTTGCCGAGAAATTCGCCAGTTGCGGCTTCACGCCTGACAGCTTCATGGCGTCCTACGGCCTGGCCGAAGCGACGCTGTATGTGGCCGGTGGCAAGCGCGGCAAGGGTATTCCATCGTTGCGCCTGAATGCGCAGGCGCTGGCACGCAACGTCGTAGAACCGGGCGACGGTCAGCCGGTCATGAGCTGCGGCACAGGCCAGCCAGGGCATGGCGTACTGATTGCCGACCCGGCCAGCCTGCAGGTGCTCGACGAAAATCAGGTTGGCGAAGTCTGGGCCAGCGGGCCGAGCATCGCCCACGGCTATTGGCGCAACCCTGAGGCCACCGCCAAGGCATTCGTGCAGCATGCCGGGCAGACCTGGCTGCGCACCGGCGACCTGGGTTTTCAGCGTCACGGCGAGCTGTACATCACCGGTCGCTTGAAGGACATGCTGATTGTTCGTGGCCATAACCTATACCCGCAGGACATCGAAAAGCTCATCGAGAGTGAGGTGGATGTCGTGCGCAAAGGCCGTGTGGCGGCGTTTGCCGTCACTCAGGACGGTAACGAAGGCATCTGCATTGCTGCTGAAATCAGTCGCAGCGTGCAGAAAAGCCTCACGCCCGAAGCGTTGATTAAAATCATCCGGCAGACCGTGGCCGAGGCGTTTCAGGAAGCGCCGAGTGTCGTGGTGCTGCTCAATCCGGGCGCGCTGCCCAAGACCTCCAGCGGCAAATTGCAACGCTCGGCCTGCCGCACGCGTCTGGCCGACGGCAGCCTGGACAGCTACGCGGTGTTCCCCGCGAGCGATACCACTCTTTCAGGCTGTGCCCCAAGCCGCGGCTCGGACCTGCAAGCGCAGATTGCCACAGTCTGGTGCGAGCAGTTGCAGTGTGAGCAGGTCAGTGCCGACGACCATTTCTTCCTGCTGGGCGGCAACTCGATTATCGCGACTCAGGTGGTGGCCCGCCTGCGCGAAACGCTGGGGATCGACCTGAACCTGCGACTGCTCTTTGAAGCGCCGACGCTGGCGGCCTTCGCGGCGCAGGTCGAAGCGCTGCAGGTCGCCGCCTTGCAAGGCGACAGCCAGACGCAGAGCGCCATCGCCCGATTGCCCGGCAACGAGCATCTGCCACAGTCCATGGCCCAGAACCGCCTGTGGTTCCTCTGGCAGCTCGATCCGCACAGCAGCGCCTACAACATTCCCGGTGGGCTTCACTTGCGCGGTGAACTCGACAGCACTGCATTGCGCACCAGCTTCCAACGCCTGATCGAGCGTCATGAATCGCTGCGTACGCGCTTCTACGAACAGGGCGGTGTGGCCCTGCAACGTATCGACGCGCCCAGTGAATTCCACCTCGACACCCTCGATATCAGCGATCTGCCCAGCACCGATCGTCAGGCACGGGCCGTGGCAATTCGCGAACAGCAGGCGCGTATGCCGTTCGATCTGCAACATGGCCCATTGCTGCGCGTCACGTTGTTGCAACTGGACGAAGAAGAGCATCAATTGCTGGTCACGCTGCACCACATCATTGCCGATGGCTGGTCGCTGAATGTGCTGATCGACGAGTTCTCGCGCCTTTATGCCTCGGCCGTTCAGGGCCAGACCCTGGAGCTGACACCGTTACCGCTACGTTATGCCGATTACGGCCAATGGCAGCGCGAATGGCTGGCGAACGGCGAGGCCGAGCGCCAGTTGGCTTACTGGCAGCAGCAACTGGGTGATGAACAACCGGTCCTGACGCTGAACACCGACCATCCGCGTTCGGCCCGTCAGCAGCACAGCGCTTCGCGCTACAGCCTGCGCTTGACTGCCGAACTGAGCACCGCCGTGCGCAACACCGCGCAAGCCTGGCAGTCGACGTCGTTCATGTTCCTGCTGGCAGGGTTCCAGACCCTGTTGCATCGTTACAGCGGGCAAGCCGACATTCGCATCGGTGTGCCCGGCGCCAATCGGCCACGCCATGAAACCCAGGGCCTGATCGGCTTCTTCATCAACACCCTGGTGCTGCGCGCAGAGCTGGACCCGCGTCTGCCATTCTCGACCCTGCTGGCTCAGACCCGGCAGGCGGCGCTTGAAGCCCAGGCCCATCAGGACGTGCCGTTCGAGCAACTGGTCGAAGCGTTTCCGCAGGCGCGCGAGCACGGTCTGTTTCAAGTCATGTTCAACCATCAGCAACGCGACCTCGGCGCACTGCGTCGTTTGCCGGGGCTGCTGGCCGAAGAGCTGCCGTGGCACAGCCGCGAGGCCAAGTTCGATCTGCAACTGCACAGCGAGGAGGACCGCAATGGTCGCCTGACGCTGTCTTTCGATTACGCTGACGAACTGTTCGAGCACGACACCATCGTCGCCATGGCTCGGCACTATGTACGGCTGCTGGCGCAGGTCAGCCAGCAGGCACAGCTCGCGCTGGGTGATGTGCAACTGCTCAGCGCCGAGGAGCAGGAGCAACAGGCGCAATGGAGCGCCGCGCCTTGCGCAGCGGCCACGTTGTGGTTGCCTGATCTGCTGGACCGCCAGGCGCGGCAGACCCCGGAACGTATTGCGCTGGTGTGGGAGGGTGGCAGCCTCGACTTCACCGGCCTGCACACGCAGGCCAACCGCCTGGCGCATTACCTGCGCGACAAGGGCGTTGGTCCGGACATCAAGGTGGCGATCGCCGCCGAGCGTTCGCCGCAGCTGTTGATCGGGCTGCTGGCGATCCTCAAGGCGGGCGGGGCGTACGTGCCGCTGGACCCGGACTATCCGATGGATCGACTCGCCTACATGCTCCAGGACAGCGGGGTCGAACTGCTGTTGACCCAGAGCCATCTGCTGGGCGACCTGCCGAGCGCCGAAGGCGTGTGCACGGTCGCGATGGATAGGCTGCACCTGGACAATTGGCCGGTCAGCGCGCCGCGTCTGAACCTGCACGGCGACAACCTGGCGTACGTGATTTATACCTCCGGCTCGACCGGTCAGCCCAAAGGCGTCGGCAACACCCATGCGGCACTGGCCGAACGCCTGCAATGGATGCAGGACACCTACGCGCTGGATGAAAGCGACGTGCTGATGCAGAAGGCACCTATCAGCTTCGACGTCTCGGTGTGGGAGTGCTTCTGGCCACTGATCACCGGCTGCCGTCTGCTGCTGGCAGGCCCTGGTGAACACCGCGACCCGCAGCGCATCGCGCAGCTGATCAACGCGTATTCGGTCACCACGCTGCACTTCGTGCCGCCGCTGCTGCAACTGTTCATCGATGAGCCGCTGGCGCAACAGTGCAGCAGCCTGCGTCGGCTGTTCTCTGGCGGCGAAGCATTGCCCGGCGAGCTGCGCAACCGGGTGCTGGAGCAACTGCCCGGCGTACAGCTGCACAACCGCTATGGCCCGACTGAAACCGCGATCAACGTCACCCACTGGCAGTGCCGGATCAGCGACGGCCTGCGTTCGCCGATCGGCCGTCCGCTGGGCAATGTGCTGTGCCGGGTGCTGGACAGCGAACTGAATCCGCTGCCACGCGGGGTGGCCGGTGAGTTGTGCATCGGCGGCATCGGTCTGGCGCGCGGTTATCTGAAGCGTCCCGGGCTGACCGCCGAGCGCTTTGTCGCCGATCCGCTGGGGCAAGTGGGTGAGCGCCTGTACCGCACAGGGGACCTGGTACGCTGGGGCACTGATGGCGCGCTGGAATACCTTGGCCGTCTGGATCAGCAGGTCAAACTGCGCGGTTTTCGCGTCGAACCACAAGAGATCGAAGCCCGCCTGCTGGCCCAGCCAGGCGTAGGCCAGGCAGCCGTGCTGCTGCGCGAAACCGTTGCCGGGCCGCAACTGATCGGTTACTACACCGCCGAAGCAGGGCAGAGCGTCGAGGCCGAGCGGATCAAGTCGGCGCTGGCCCTGGAACTGCCGGATTACATGGTCCCGGCGCAGCTGGTGCGTCTCGACAGCATGCCCCTGAGCCCGAGCGGCAAGCTGGATCGCCGCGCCTTGCCCGAGCCGCAATGGCAGACCCGCGAGCATGTCGAGCCGCAGACCGATCTGCAAAAACAGATCGCCGCTGTCTGGCGACAGGTGCTGGGTGTGCCGCGTGTCGGCCTGCGCGATGATTTCTTCGAACTGGGCGGGCACTCGTTATTGGCCACGCAGATCATTTCCCGCGTGCGGCAGGCGTGCGACATCGACCTGCCGTTGCGGGCGCTGTTCGAAGCCAGCGAACTCGGTGCATTTGCCGAACAGGTTGAGGCCATTCAGCAGTCAGGCGCACGCAGCAGCCTGCAGCCGATTGCCCATGTCGACCGCAGCCAGCCGGTGCCGTTGTCCTATTCCCAGCAGCGCATGTGGTTTCTCTGGCAAATGGAGCCGGACAGCCCGGCCTACAACGTCGGCGGCATGGCGCGCCTGAAAGGCGTGCTGAACATCGAGTGTTTCGAGGCAGCGCTGCAAGCCTTGATTCTGCGCCACGAAACCCTGCGCACCACGTTCCCGAGCATCAACGGCGTAGCGTGCCAGAAGGTCAGCGAGCAGTCCGGCCTGCGCGTGCAATGGCAGGACTACTCGGCATTGCCCGCCGAGCTTCGTCAGCAGCGCATTCAGGCGCTGGCCGACAGTGAGGCGCACCAGCCCTTCGATCTGGAAACCGGACCGTTGCTGCGCGCGTGTCTGGTCAAGTCGAGCGACTTTGAGCATTACTTTGTCCTGACCCTGCACCACATCGTCACCGAAGGCTGGGCGATGGACATTTTCGCCCGCGAACTGGGGCAGCTTTACGAGGCCTTCCTCGAAGGACGACCTTCGCCGCTGGAACCGCTGGCGGTGCACTACCTGGATTACAGCGTCTGGCAACGGCAGTGGATGGAAGCCGGTGAACGCCAGCGCCAGCTCGATTACTGGACCGCACAGCTGGGCAACGAGCACCCATTACTGGAGTTGCCTGCGGACCGACCGCGTCCGCCGGTGCAAAGCCATCAGGGCGAACTGTATCGCTTCGACCTGAACGCCGACCTGGCCGCGAAAGTTCGTGCATTCAATGCCCGCAATGGCCTGACCCTGTTCATGACCATGACCGCCACCCTGGCGGTATTGCTCTACCGCTACAGCGGCCAGAACGACCTGCGCATCGGCGCACCGGTGGCCAACCGTATCCGTCCGGAAAGCGAAGGGCTGATCGGCGCGTTCCTCAATACCCAGGTGCTGCGCGTGCAGCTTGACGGGCAGATGAGCGTCGCCCAGTTGTTCGAACAGGTTCGCCACACGGTGATCGAAGGCCAGTCACATCAGGACCTGCCGTTCGATCATCTGGTCGAAGCCCTGCAACCGCCACGCAGCGCCGCCTACAACCCGCTGTTTCAGGTGATGTGCAACGTGCAGCGCTGGGAATTCCAGCAGAGTCGCGAACTGGGGGGCATGACCGTCGAGTACCTGGTCAACGATGCGCGGGCCACCAAGTTCGACCTCAATCTGGAAGTCACCGAGCTGGATCACCGACTGGGTTGCTGCCTGACCTACAGCACCGATCTGTTCGACGAACCGCGCATCGCGCAGATGGCCGAGCACTGGCTGAACCTGCTGCAGGCGCTGCTCGCTGATCCACAACAACGCCTGAGTGAATTGCCGCTGCTGCAGGACACAGAGCGTCAGCAACTGCTCGACAGCCTCGGCGTCGAAGCGGGTGAGCAGCGGCTCGACCAGTGCATTCACAGCCTGTTCGCCGAACAGGCACAACGGCGTGCAGACGCGCCGGCGCTGACCTTCGCCGGGCAAACCCTCAGTTACGCCGAGCTGGACGCCAAGGCCAACCAATTGGCCTGGATGCTCCGCGAGCGCGGCGTCGGCCCGCAGGTTCGCGTCGGTCTGGCGCTGCCGCGCTCGCTGGACATGGTCGTCGGCCTGCTGGCGATCCTCAAGGCTGGCGGTGCCTACGTGCCGCTCGACCCGGAATACCCGCTGGAACGCCTGCACTACATGATCGAAGACAGCGGCGTCGGGCTGCTGCTGAGCGATCGTGCCCTGTTTGCCGCATTGGGTGAGTTGCCTGAGGGTGTTGCCCGCTGGTGCCTGGAAGATGATCAGCCATTGCTGGCGTCCTGCCCAACCTGTGAGCTGCCGTTCATCAACCTGCCGCAGCACCAGGCGTACCTGATCTACACCTCCGGATCGACCGGCAAACCCAAAGGCGTGGTGGTGTCCCACGGTGAAATCGCCATGCATTGCCAGGCGGTGATCCGGCGCTTCGACATGCGCCCTGACGACTGCGAGCTGCATTTCTACTCGATTAATTTCGATGCTGCCACCGAGCGCCTGCTGGTGCCCTTGCTCAGCGGTGCACGCTTGGTGCTGCGTGCTCAGGGGCAGTGGGACGCCGAAGAAATCTGCACGCTGATTCGCCAGCAGCAGGTCAATATTCTTGGCTTCACGCCCAGCTATGGCAGCCAGTTGGCGCAGTGGCTGGCAACCCAGGGCCAGACCCTGCCGGTGCGCATGTGCATCACCGGCGGCGAAGCGCTGACCGGCGAACACCTGCAACGTATCCGTGCAGTGTTCCAGCCCGAGCTGTTGTTCAATGCTTATGGCCCGACCGAAACCGTGGTCATGCCGTTGGCCTGCCTAGCCCCGCAGCAACTGGAGGAGGGCGAAGCCAGCGTGCCGATCGGTCGCGTGGTCGGCGCAAGGGTGGCGTACATTCTCGACGCCGATCTGGCGCTGGTGCCCCAGGGCGCGAGCGGTGAGCTGTACATCGGCGGAGCGGGCCTGGCGCAGGGCTATCACCAGCGCCCCGGCATGACTGCCGAACGCTTCGTGGCCGATCCATTCGCCAGCAACGGCGGGCGTCTGTACCGCACCGGCGATCTGGTGCGCCAGCGCGCCGACGGTTTGGTGGAATACCTGGGGCGTATCGACCATCAGGTGAAGATTCGCGGCTTCCGCATCGAGCTGGGTGAAATCGAGA
The DNA here is from genome assembly GCF_977070315.1 of Plantibacter cousiniae (nom. nud.). Classification (NCBI taxonomy): domain Bacteria; kingdom Bacillati; phylum Actinomycetota; class Actinomycetes; order Micrococcales; family Microbacteriaceae; genus Plantibacter; species Plantibacter cousiniae (nom. nud.). The sequence goes on from NZ_CDRVEU010000005.1 coordinate 331,247, forward strand.
CCCGTCTGCTGGAGCATGCAGCGATCCGCGAAGCCATCGTGCTGGCGCTGGACACGCCGTCGGGCAAGCAGCTGGCGGGCTATCTGGTCAGCGACGTGGCCGGGCAGGGCGACGAGCAGCAGACGCAATTGCGTGAAGCGCTCAAATCGCACCTCAAGGCGCAACTGCCGGACTATATGGTGCCGACCCACCTGATCCTGCTCGACAGCATGCCGCTGACCGCCAACGGCAAACTCGACCGCCGTGCCTTGCCTGCACCAGACCCGGAACTCAATCGTCAACACTACGTAGCGCCCGCCAGTGAGCTGGAACAGCAGTTGGCGGCAATCTGGTGTGCGGTGCTGAACGTGGAAAAAGTCGGCCTCAACGACAACTTCTTTGAACTGGGCGGCGATTCGATCCTGTCGATTCAGGTGGTCAGCCGGGCGCGTCAGTCGGGCATTCATTTCAGCCCGCGTGATCTGTTCCAGCACCAGACCGTACAGACCCTGGCCGCCGTGGCGACCACCCGCGAATTGATTCAGGCCGAGCAGGGCCAGCTTGACGGTGCTTGCGGCCTGACGCCGATTCAGCACTGGTTTTTCGACACGCCTATCCCCGAGCGTCAGCACTGGAACCAGTCGCTGCTGCTGGAGCCGCTCAGCGCCCTGGACCCGAACCTGCTGGAGCAGGCGTTGCGTGCGCTACTCGAACAACACGATGCCCTGCGCCTGAGTTTCACCGAGCACGAGGGTACGTGGCAGGCCGAACACCGCGCAGTGACCGCCGACACCCTGTTGATTCGGGCGCGGGTCACCGACATGGCCGAATGCGCAGCTCTGTACGCCGACACCCAGCGCAGTCTCGATCTGCAAGACGGTCCGCTGCTGCGCGCCTTGCTGGTCGATGGGCCGCAGGGCCGGCAACGGTTGCTGATGGTGATTCATCACCTGGTGGTCGATGGCGTGTCGTGGCGTGTGCTGCTCGACGGTCTGCAAAACGCTTATCGTCAACTGCGCGACGCGGCGCCTGTGCGCTTTACGGCGAAGACCAGCGCATTCCGCGACTGGGCCGCGCGTCTGCAGGCCTACGCAGGCAATGAATCGTTACGTGAAGAACTGCAGCTGTGGCAGCGCCAGCTGGGCGGTCCTGCGACGACTCTGCCGTGCCATAACACGCAGGGCGGTCAGCAGAATCTGCATGCGCAGACGGTCAGCGTGCGACTGGATGCCGAACGTACCCGGCAATTGCTGCAACAGGCGCCGAGTGCCTACCGAACCCAGGTCAACGACCTGCTGCTGACCGCGCTGGCACAGGTGGTCTGCCGTTGGAGCGGGCAGCCGTCGACGCTGATCCAGCTTGAAGGTCACGGCCGTGAAAACCTGTTCGATGACATCGACCTGACCCGCACGGTGGGCTGGTTCACCAGCGCCTATCCGCTGCGCCTGACGCCAGCGCCGGCTGCCGATTCGGCACCGGGCGACTCGATCAAGGCGATCAAGGAGCAGCTGCGTCAGGTGCCGCACAAGGGGCTGGGCTATGGCGTGCTGCGCTACCTGGCCGACAGTGCCAGCAAGGCTGCCATGCAGGCGCTGCCGGTGGCGCCGATCACCTTCAACTACCTCGGCCAGTTCGATCAGAGCTTCGCTGACGACGCGCTGTTCCGTCCGCTGGAAGAGTCGCCAGGCGCGGCCCACGACCCGCAGGCGCCGCTGCCCAACGAACTGAGCATCGACAGTCAGGTGTATGGCGGCGAGTTGTTGCTGCGCTGGACCTTCAGTGCCGAGCGCTATGAACCGGCTGCCATCGAAGCGCTGGCACAGGATTACCTGGCCTGCCTGCAGGCGCTGATTGCCCATTGCCTGAGCGATGGCAGCGGTGGCCTGACGCCTTCGGACTTCCCGCTGGCCGATCTGGATCAGGCGCAGCTCGACGCGCTGCCGGTTCTGCCAAGCCACATCGAAGACGTCTACCCGCTGACACCAATGCAAGAGGGCATGCTGCTGCACACCCTGCTGGAACCGGGCACCGGCCTGTATTACATGCAGGACCGCTACCGCATCAACAGCGCGCTCGACCCAGAGCGTTTTGCCCAGGCCTGGCAGGCGGTGATCGCCCGTCATGAAGCGCTGCGCGCCTCGTTCTGCTGGGATATCGGCGAAGCCATGCTGCAGGTCATTCACAAGCCGGGCAGCACGCCGATTGATTATCTGGACTGGCGTGACGTACCGGAGGACCAGCAGGAGCCGCGTCTGCAGGCCTTGCTCAAGTCCGAGCGCGAGGCCGGTTTCAATCTGCTTGATCAGCCGCCGTTCCACCTGCGCCTGATCCGCGTCGACGAGGCGCGCTACTGGTTCATGATGAGCAACCACCACATCCTGATCGATGCCTGGTGCCGCTCGCTGCTGATGAACGATTTCTTCGACATCTACACTGCGCTGGGCGAAGGCCGCGATGCGCAACTGGCCCCCGCACCGCGCTATCGCGACTACATCGGCTGGTTGCAACGCCGAGGACTGACGCAGGCGCGTGACTGGTGGCGAGATAACCTGCGCGGCTTCGAACGACCGACGCCGATCCCCAGCGACCGGCCGTTCCTGCGTGAACATGCCGGCGACAGCGGTGGCATGGTGGTGGGCGACTGCTACACCCGTCTCGATGAACACGACGGTGCACAGCTGCGCGAACTGGCGCAGCAGCATCAACTCACCGTCAACACCTTCGCCCAGGCGGCGTGGGCGCTGACCCTGCGGCGCATGAGCGGTGAGCGCGACGTGGTGTTCGGCGTTACCGTGGCCGGGCGGCCGGTGGAACTGCCGCAGATGCAGCGCACGGTCGGCTTGTTCATCAATACCATCGCCCTGCGTGTCGGCATGCCGGCTGACGACCAGCGTTGCAGCGTTCGCCAGTGGCTCGGCCAGTTGCTGGACAGCAACATGCAACTGCGCGAGTACGAATACCTGCCGTTGGTGACCATTCAGGAAAACAGCGAGCTGCCCAAGGGCCAGCCACTGTTCGACAGCCTGTTCGTGTTCGAGAACGCGCCGGTCGAGGTCTCGGTGCTGGACCGTGCGCAAAGCCTGAATGCCACCTCGGATTCCGGTCGTACCCACACCAACTACCCGCTGACCGCAGTCTGCTATCCGGGCGATGACTTGGGTCTGCACCTGTCCTACGACCAGCGCTATTTCGACGAATCCACCGTGCAGAGCATGCTCGGTGAGTTCAAGCGCCTGCTGCTGGCGCTGGTCGAAGGCTTTCATGGCGACATGGCCGAACTGGCGCTGGTCAGTGAGCAGGAACGCGCTTTCCTGATCGACGGTTGCAACCAGAGTGACCATGCTTACCCGCTGGATAAAAGCTATGTCGAGCTGTTCGAAGCGCAGGTCGCGGCGCATCCGGAGCGCATTGCGGTCAGTTGCCTGGAGCGCCAGCTCAGCTATGCCGAGCTGAATATCGCCAGCAACCGTCTGGGCCATGCCCTGATCGAGGCCGGTGTCGGGTTCGATCAGCCGGTTGCCTTACTGGCCGAGCGCGGTGTTGAATTGCTCGGCATGATCATCGGCAGCTTCAAGGCCGGTGCCGGTTACCTGCCGCTGGACCCGGCGCTGCCGAACGCCCGTCTGAGCGGCATCATCGGCCAGAGCGCCACACCGCTGTTGGTGTGCAGCGCTGAGTGCCTGGAACAGGGCAGGGCGCTGCTCGAAGCACTGCCCGAAGGGCGCCGACCGCAGTTGCGGGTCTGGGAAGACGTGCAGCAGAGCGATTCCGCGCAGCACGATCCTGGTCGCTACAGCGCGCCGGACAACCTCGCTTATGTAATCTTTACCTCAGGCTCCACCGGGCTGCCGAAGGGCGTGATGGCCGAGCAGCGCGGCATGCTCAATAACCAGTTGAGCAAGGTGCCTTACCTGAGCCTGAGCGACCGCGATGTGATCGCCCAGACCGCCTCGCAGAGTTTCGACATTTCGGTCTGGCAGTTCCTCGCCGCGCCGCTGTTCGGTGCTCGGGTGGACATCGTGCCGAACGACATCGCCCGCGATCCGCAGGCGCTGTTGGCGCATGTTCAGGCACAGCGCATCAGCGTGCTGGAAAGCGTGCCGTCGCTGATCAACGGCCTGCTCGCCGAACCGCAGGCAGCGCTCGACGGCCTGCGCTGGATGTTGCCGACCGGTGAAGCCATGCCGCCGGAACTGGCCAGCCAGTGGCTGCAACGTTACCCGCAGATCGGCCTGGTGAATGCCTATGGTCCGGCTGAATGCTCTGATGACGTGGCGTTCTTCCGGGTCGATGCGCAGTCCACTCGCAGCGCTTATCTGCCGATCGGTTCGCCGACCGACAACAATCGTCTGTACCTGCTCGATGATGCGCTGGACCTCGTGCCGCTGGGTGCGGTTGGTGAGCTGTGTGTGGCCGGGGCCGGTGTCGGTCGTGGTTATGTCGCTGATCCGCTGCGCACCGTTCCGGTGTTCGTACCGCATCCGTTCGGTGCGCCGGGCGAACGTCTGTACCGCACCGGTGACCTGGCGCGGCGCCGCAAGGACGGCGTGCTGGAGTACGTCGGCCGGGTCGATCATCAGATGAAGATTCGTGGTTATCGCATCGAGCTGGGCGAAATCGAAACCCGTCTGCTGGAGCATCCCGCTATCCGTGAGTCAGTGGTGCTGGACGTCGATGGCCCATTGGGCAAGGTGCTGGCGGCCTACCTGGTGCCGCGCTCCGCAACGCAGGATCATGAGGCCCTGCGTGACGAGGTGAAAAGCCACCTCAAGGCCAGCCTGCCGGACTACATGGTGCCGACGCATCTGGTGCTACTGGAGGCCATGCCGCTGACCCCGAACGGCAAGCTGGACCGCAAGGCCCTGCCGGCGCCGGACGTCAGCCTGGCGCAGCAGGATTACCTGGCACCACAGACGGAAATGGAGCAGCAGCTGGCAACGATCTGGGCTGATGTGCTCAAGGTCGAGCGCGTGGGCATTACCGACAATTTCTTCGAGTTGGGCGGGCACTCGCTGCTCGCGACCCAGGTGGTGACCCGTGCGCAGAAGCGCTTGCAGCGTAACGTGCCGTTGCGGGCTATGTTCGAATTCAACACCGTTCAGGCGTTGGCGCAGCACCTGGAAAGCCTTGAAGGAGCGCAGGTCGACGAGCAGAAATTCGACCGTCTGGCGGACTTGATGGCGGAACTGGAAGGGCTCTGATCAGCCTCTCGTCGGAGCGACGGGGCTGCGGATAAAAAACTCGTTACCGGGTGTAAATCCGCAGCTCGCTGGCGCGTTTTCAAAGGACCGAACACACACCTGAGGCGGCATGCGCCGACGCCCATGCTTCAGGTTATTCAAGACTCGAATTGAGGGTTGCACAGATGTCAGTCGCTACCAGGTTTATCGATGATCAGCCGACACGGGTTGCCCCGGCTGCGGCTGAGACGCTCTACCAGTTCGCCGAGTCGCCACTGCTGGCCCGGCAGAGTCGCCAGGAGTCCAACGCACGCAGCTACCCGCGGCGCATACCGCTGGCGCTCAAACGCGCCAAAGGTATTCACGTCGAGGACGTCGAAGGGCGGCGCTTCATCGATTGCCTGGCAGGCGCGGGAACCCTGGCGCTCGGGCATAACCATGCGGTGATTATCGAAGCGATCCAGCAAGTGATCACCGACGAGTTGCCGCTGCACACCCTGGACCTCACCACGCCGGTCAAGGACCAGTTCGTTCAGGACCTGTTCGGCCTGCTGCCACCAGCGCTGGCCGATGACGCGAAGATTCAGTTTTGCGGCCCGACCGGTACCGATGCGGTGGAAGCCGCGTTGAAGCTGGTGCGTACCGCTACCGGACGCAGCACGGTGTTGTCATTTCAGGGGGGGTATCACGGCATGAGCCAGGGCGCGTTGAGCCTGATGGGCAGCCTGGGGCCGAAAAAGCCGCTGGGTGCGTTGCTCGGTACAGGCGTGCAGTTTCTGCCATACCCCTATGATTACCGCTGCCCGTTCGGGCTCGGCGGCGAACAGGGCGTGCGCGCCAACCTGCATTACCTGGAAAACCTGCTCAACGACCCGGAAGCTGGCGTGCAATTGCCCGCGGCGGTCATCCTTGAAGTGGTGCAGGGCGAGGGCGGAGTGATCCCTGCTGATCTGGACTGGCTGCGCGGCGTGCGGCGTATCACCGAAAAGGCTGGCGTGGCGCTGATCGTCGATGAAATCCAGAGCGGTTTCGCGCGCACCGGCAAGATGTTTGCCTTCGAGCATGCCGGGATCATCCCGGACGTGGTGGTCATGTCCAAAGCCATCGGCGGCAGCTTGCCGTTGGCGGTTGTAGTCTATCGTTCCTGGCTGGACACCTGGCTGCCGGGCGCACACGCCGGGACGTTTCGCGGCAACCAGATGGCCATGGCTACCGGTTCTGCCGTAATGCGCTATCTTCAGGAGCACTCTATTTGCGAACACGCGACAGCCATGGGCGCGCGGCTGTCCGGGCATTTGCGTGCCTTGCAGCGTGACTTCCCGCAACTGGGCGATATTCGCGGGCGCGGGCTGATGCTCGGTGTCGAGCTGGTCGACCCGTCCGGTGCATGCGATGCACAGGGTCATCCTCCGGTATTTGCGCGTCTGGCCCCGCTGATCCAGCGTGAATGCCTCAAGCGCGGGCTGATTCTGGAGCTGGGTGGGCGACATGCCAGCGTGGTACGTTTTCTGCCACCGCTGATCATCACCGCCGAGCAGATCGACGAAGTGGCAGAGATCTTCGGTCGCGCGTTGAATGCCGCTGTCGCCCAGGTTTAATTTTTCGACGTAGTGATACGTTCAATCCCTATAGCTGCCATGAATTGGCACGGCAGCCCTGAACACACATGGAGAGCAGCAATGACTTCAGTATTCGATCGGGAAGACATCGTCTTTCAAGTTGTAGTCAACCACGAAGAACAGTATTCCATCTGGCCCGACTACAAGGCGATCCCCAACGGCTGGCGCACCGTGGGCAAAAGCGGCTTCAAGAAAGAATGCCTGGCCTACATCGAAGAAGTCTGGACCGACATGCGCCCCCTGAGCCTGCGCCAGAAAATGGAAGCGCAGACGGCCTGATTGAGCGTTATACACAAGTCCTGTGGGAGCGGGCTTGCTCGCGAAGAGGCCGGTACAGCCTTGACTATCGTGCGACGCTCCGCGTCGTCATGCCGTTCTGGACGCTCCGCGTCCTCTTTGCGACGCAGAGCGTCGAGACCTGCCGGAGCGTGAGCAACGATAACCTCACCCCTTGCCAGCCAGCACCCCGATAACTCCCTGAATATCCCCCTGCAACTCCGTCAGCGGATCAGCGCCATCAATCCCCAATACCAGCAACTTGCTGTCTGCCGCTTCAATTGCAGCCTTTACCGGCTCTGGCGGCTGACGATGATCAAGCACCAGCGCCACGTCGTTATCCTTGAGGGTCGCGCTCAGTTTGCTCAATGCCTCGGGCGTCCACTGTTCGTCGGTCAACACCTGAGTGTCGATCAGCTCCAGATTCAGCCCGCTGATCAGGTAGCCGAAGCGGTCTGACAAACTCACCACACTCAAATTGTCTGCACCGGCCAGTGCCGCTTCGCTGCTGGCACTCAGCTTGAGCAACTGCTGCTTGAACGCCGCCAGATTGGCCTCGATCTTCGGCTTCGCACTCGGTGCCAGGCGCACCAGGTCCGCCGCCAGCACATCGGCCATGCGCCCCATATTATTGCTCGCCAGCCACGGCTGACTGTTCAGCCCGTCAGTGCCTTGGCCCGGCTGCACGGCAATCCCCGGCAAACCGCCGTCCACCGGCCGCGCTGCATCAATCTCGACGATACGAATATTGCTGCGCCGTGCATTGGGGTAGAGCGGGTCATCGGCCCAGATCGAGCGCAAGCCGATCACCGCGTCGGCGTTGGTGGCCAGCCCGCGCAACGCATCGGCACCACGCCCGGTGAAATACGCCGTCTGACGCGAGCCCGGCAGATTGGCCGCGGCAGCGCGTTCCAGCATCACACCACTGTCCTTGAGCAGTATTTCGCCCAGGCCATAGGTGATCGGCAGGCTGGCCAGTACTCGCACCGGTTGCGGACTGTCAGTTTTGCTGTCGGCCGCCTGCAGGCTGTTGCTGAACAGGCCGGTCATGGCCAGCGCCAGGGTCAAGGTACGTAATGTAAGCATTTATCCAATATTCCCTTTCAGGCTCGGCAGCGTGCCGCGCGCGATGGCGGCGAGGGCGAAAGCCATGCCCGCCACCAGAATGATTGCCGCGCCGGACGGCACGGGCAGGTCGAAGACGATGGGCAGCAGGATGCCGCACAGGGTGCTGAACGTTGCAATGGCGACCGAAATCCAGAAAAAGCCCTTGAGCGACTGACTCAACAGGCGTGCCGCCGCCGCTGGAATCACCAGCAACGCACCGACCAGAATTGCACCAATGACTTTCACCGCAGCGACCGTGTTCAGCGTCACCAGAATCACGAACAGGTAATCCAGCGTCTTCACCGCCACACCGCGCACCGCAGCCAGTTGTGGATTAAAACTGGCCAGCATGATGCGGTTGTACAGCGGCAGGCTCAGGCCCATCACCAGCGAACCGACGATCAGCAGCACCAGCAGGTCATTGCCGTTGACGGTCAGCACCGAGCCGAACAGCACGTTTTCCAGGATGTGCACGTTGATCTTGCCAGCCAGCACCAGCAGCAGGCTCGCGCCCAGCGCCAGCGACACCGAGAGGAACACACCGATCAGCGTGTCCGGTGCCAGCCCGGTGCGGTTGCGCAGGTAGTTGAGGACGATACCGAACAGCAGGCAATAGCCGAACAGCGCGCCATAAGGCCCGGTGTACGGCTCACCGAGCAGAATGCCGATGGCCACGCCGGTCAGTGCCGCATGGCCCACCGCTTCAGAGAAGAACGCAAAGCGCTTGACCACGACCAGCGTGCCCAGACCGCCCAGCACCGGGCCGATCAACAGGCCCGCAAGCAGGGCGTTGACCACGAAGCCATAAGCCAGCGCCTCCGGCAGATAGCCGGATGAAGCGAGGCCCTGAATGAACAGGCGAAACGTTTCGTAATCCATCACACGGCGCTCCCGTTAACAGCATCAGCAGTGCGCGGATGAGCAGAAAACAACGTCAGCAGGCGTTCCGGCGTCAGTGCTGTGGCGGCAGGCTCGTCGAACAATACGCGGCGATTGAGCCCGGTCACCTGATCCGCCAGACGCCGCACCGCATCCAGATCGTGCTCGATCCACAGCACCGTTATACCGCTTCGGCGCCAGTCACCAAGCAGGCGCTCGAAGACTTGAATCCCTGCTTCATCCAGCGCCGACATCGGCTCATCCAGCACCAGCAATTGCGGCGCAGGAATCAGCCCCTGCGCCAGCAATACGCGCTGTCGTTCGCCACCGGAAAGCGCGCCCATGCGCCGTTTGCGCTTGTCCTGCATGCCGACCCGTTCCAGTGCCTCGCCAATCGCTGCCGCGTAGTGCTTCGACAAGCCCAAAAACGCCGGGCGTCGCTGACACATCGCAGCCATGAAATCGTCGACGGTCATCGGCAGGCCACGGTCGAACTCCAGCGCCTGCGGTACATAGCCAATCAGTCCTGGAGCAGCAGGCCACAGCAGGCTCAATTGGCCCTGATGCGGTGTCTGCCCAAGCAGGGTCTTGATCAGCGAGCTTTTGCCACCGCCGTTCGGGCCGACCAGTGCGTGTACGCTGCCGGCGCGCACATTGAAGTGAACCTGATCGAGAATCGTGGTGCGCCCGAGGGTCAGGCTGACCTGATTGAATTCGATGCCCGGCCCCTGGCTGGCGATGTCGAGGTGCTGTGCGGCCGTCATGCGCCCAACTCCTGAATGGCTCGTACCACCGTGTCCAGGTTGCCGGCCATCTCCTTTTCGTATTTGTCGGCGGTGTATTCGCCATAGGAAATATGCGACAGCGGGTACAGCTTGACCCCGGATTCACGCTGAATGGTCTCGACGTAGGTGGACGGGAAATCCATCTCCGAGAAGATCACCTTCACGTCCAGTTCGCGCAGTTGGTCGATGGTTTTTTTCAACTGGCTCGGGCTGGGCTCGATGCCATGCGCCGGTTCAACCACGGCGGTGACTTCCAGGCCGAATTCGCGCAGCAGGTAGTCGTAGGCGGCATGTACCGTGGCCACGCGCAGGTCGGCGTTGGGTGCCTTGGTCAGTTTGGCGAGCGCATCGGCGCGCATCTGACGCAGGCGCTTGCCGTAGGCGCGGGCGTTGGCGGTGTAGGTTTTGGCATTGTCCGGGTCCAGCTTGCCCAACTCGCGGGCGATATTGTTGACCTGCGCAATGGACGCACTGATCGACAGGAAGGTGTGCGGGTTGACCACTTTGCCGGCACCTCGCGCCGCCACCCCGGTGGCCGCCAGCAACGGCACATCGGCATTGGCCTCGATGGTTTTGATGTTCGGCGTTTCACTGGCGGCGATCATGCGGTCGGCAAAGTCGTCGTGGCCGACACCGTTGAGCACGATCACGTCCAGTGAACCGATGCGCTTGATGTCCTCGGCGCGCGGCTCATAGGCATGCGGGTTGAAGCCCGCCGGGATCAGCGGCACAACGTCGGCCTTGTCGCCGACAATATTGCTCACGTAGCTGTAGTAAGGGTGCAGGGTAATGCCGATGCGCAGGCGTTTGGCCGGTTCGGCGGCGAAGCTGGACGGCGCCAGCAGAGCGACCATCAGCCCCGTCAGCAGGACGCGCAGCAAGGGACGGCGTTTGAATGAAATAGGCATGGGCAAGCGGTCTTCTTTCAAAGGAATGCGGAGTTTCAGTGCGGGTGCTGACGGGTCACGCCAGCATCGAATTGCGCGACGACCTGTTTCCAGCCTGAATCTATCAAGGCCTGGTCACTGAGGTCGCTGACCGCCGCCGGCGAGGCATTGCGGTTGATCCAGATGTCCGGCTGCTCGCCGGAATCGACACGCATCAGAAAGGAACCGGCCACGCTCGGCGTCCGGCTCAGTCCCAGGTAGGACTGCTCGATCATCTGCCAGGCATGGTCGCCACGGCTCACCGAACTGGCATCCGTGGCGAACGGCGCAAAGCCTTCGTCGCCCAGTTGCCCCGGGGTGATCGGTGTCTGCTGCTCGCTGGCCAGCAAGCGGATTTCGTCGAGGGTCACGCGCAGGTCGACGTAAATGCCTTGTTCCGCAGCGCTCAGGTCGCGTCGTGCGTCCAGTTGGTAGATGGCAATGCTGTGCGTTTCCCGGGTATCACGGTGCAGGCTGATCACGCCTGCAGCGCAGCCAAGGATCAACAGGCACAGCATCAGCACATACAGGGTTTCATGCCCGGCGCCTGCCGGACGGACGATGTGTCGGGTCGGTGTGCTCATGGGGCCTGGATATCCGCCTGATCGATTTCCACCACGTGACCGGGACCGGCGTCGAACAGCACGTAGAACTCGGAGGCGGGGCGTTTGAAGGTCACCGTCGAGTCTTCGCCGAGCTTGCCGGGCACCAGAATGGTTTCGTCGTAGCCGATCACGTCCAGGGTCACACCCGGCGCACCACTGCCGTCGGAAAAACCGCCAGTGCAGCGGATCTGCTCTGTGTCGATCTGTTTGCATTCGCACATCGGGTTATGCGCCAGGGCGTTGCCGCTCAGGCCAAGCAGGCATAGGGCACTGGCCGTCAGCCAGCGCAGGGAAGGGCGGGCACTCATGGTTGGGCTCCTTGTTTTTTCAGCCACGCCACGGTGCTGGGCGAAGCCTGTTGCAGGGGGATGGAAGTCTGATGCACGGCGCCGTCCCAGCCTTCCATGGTGATCCACAGCTCGGCGTCGGGATCGGTGTTTTGCGCGATCTGCATGAAGGCGCTCATGCGGTAGCCGCCACCGAAGAAAATCACCCCGGCGGTGCGCAGGCTGCGCGGTTTGCCGATGCGCAGATAAGTGGCCTTGACCCGGTCGATGCAGGCGTTGCACAGCGCAGCGTTGAAACTTTTCATGTAGCCCGAAGGGCCGGACAGTCGCGGCGCTTCGTTGCGGTCCTCTGCCAGACGCAGGCTCCACGGGCCGACCTGAATTTCGCCGACCTCGCGCTGGCCGAGGCCCTGATCACCACGGTCCAGCGCGTTGTCGGAGAAGTACTTGGGCATGAAACCCAGCGGGATCAGCACCAGCAGCACGTTGATGTGGAAGCGCCACTTATGCCAGAAACGGCTCAGTGACGATGCAGGTTGTGCAACAGCGGCGGCCTTGCTCACAGACTGTTCTCCGGGGTGCGGGTCACCAGCGGCGAGGGCGTGGTGTTTCGTGGGGTTGCAGCGGCCGTTGCCGGGCGGGTTCGGGCTTCACGCTTGAGGGCGTTGAGCGTCGCCAGGGCAGTACGTTTGCTCCAGATCAACAGGCCGCTGAGCACCATCATGCTCAGCAGCAGGCCGAAGAATGCCCAGATCAGTTTGATCCAGATGCCGCCGAAATCGCCGGTGTGCAGGGGGCGCATGGACTCGGTGACGAACTCCAGCTTGTTGCGGTCCGACAGCAGGTGTGACGCGGCAATCTCGCCGCTGTACGGGTTGATTTCGGCGGTCTGGAACATCAATGGATACCAGCTGCGTCCACCCACCTGCATGTTGCTGTAGGCATTGAACGGCGGCGTGATGAAGCTGGCTTCCAGGCCCGGAATCCGCTCCTTGGCGATTTCCACGGCGCGCTCCAGGCTGATGGTTGGCGCAGGACTGCCGTCGGCAGTCAGCGGAACGGCGCTGTGCGGAATGATCGACGCGACCTGGGATTTGCTGGAAATACTGATCTGGTTGTCGCCCAGAATCGCCTGGATCAGAAACCATGTGCCGGTAATGGAAATCACGGCAATGAACCAGATCGACCAGACGCCGCTGAGGCGATGCAGGTCGCCCCAGAAAATCCGTGGACCCTGGCTGAAACGTACGGGTTTGAAAAAGCCGCGCCAGAATTTCTTGTAGACCACCAGCCCGGTCACCAGCGATGCCAGCAATGGCAGGCCGAGAATCGACACCAGATACCAGCCCCACGAATAACCGTTGGTAAACGGCACCAGCCACCAGCCGTGCAGCGCGCGGGTGAAGCGGCGGAAGTCGAACGACGGGGTAATGCCCTGAATCACCCCGGTGTAAGGGTTGACGTAAGCCGGGACCGAACGCCCGTCGGGGTAGGTGATGAACACGCTCAAGGCGAAGTAGTCGCCGTCCGGCTGCATGATGGTGCCGACGATCAGGTCCGGTTCGTTGCGTTCGATGGTGGCGCGAATCTGTTCGAAGTTCAGGCGCGGGGCATCGTCGGAAGGGCGGTTGTCACGCATCTCCGGGTTGGTCAGCCACATGATTTCCTTGCTGACCACGGCCAGCGTGCCGGTCACACAGACGATCAGCACGAAGAACCAGATCGGCAGAGCCAGCCAGCTGTGGACGAGAAACCAGATTTTTGAACGGGACTTCTTCGACATGGATAAACAATCTCGATTCGCGATGTAGCGCGGACGTCAGGTGAGCGCTCTTTTTAGTACGCGCGGGCGCATAAGGCCTCGCATTCAGTTAAAGACGAATGAGGGCCAGATTCCTGTAAGAGCTTTTTGCGTTTTAAATGCAAAAAAATGTTTCAGCGCGGGCGAACGCCTTCGCATGCCCCATGAATGGGGTGGTACGGCTAATTTTTCAGCGGCGCAGTACGTTCAATCTGGACATTGGTGTTGCGCCAGGCCGCAGGGGCTCGGGCGCTTTTGCCATCAAGGGAGAGACATCATGAGTCATGCGTTGAGTTTGGATATCCGGCCGCTGCTGGCAGGGGCGGGCAGCTTGCCGATGCTGGTACAGGCACCCGAGCCCGGTCTGGACTTGATGGAAGCGCTGGGTGAACTCAAGCCTCTGGTCGCCGGGCACTTGTACAGCGCTGGCGGGATTCTGTTTCGCGGCTTCGAGGTGGGCGGCGCAGAGGCGTTTCGCGAGTTCGCCGCCGGTTTCGGCGATCCGCTGCTCAATTACGAGTTCGGCTCTACGCCGCGCAGCAACGTCACCAAAGGCGTGTACACCTCGACCGAGTACCCGGCGCACCAGAGCATACCGCTGCACAACGAGCAGGCCTACACGCTGGAATGGCCGATGAAGATCTGGTTCTACAGCATGATCGCGGCGCAGACAGGTGGCGAAACACCGATCGCCGACAGCCGCGAAATCTACCGACGCATTCCGGCGCGCATTCGCGAGCGCTTTGTCGAAAAGAAACTGATGTACGTGCGTAACTACGGCAACGGGCTCGATGTGGAATGGAGTCAGGTATTCAATACCGAAGATGAGTCCGTGGTCGAAGCCTACTGCCGGGCGCACAACATCGAGTGCGAATGGAAAGACGACGGCGAACTGCGCACCCGCCAGATCTGCCAGGCAATATCGCGCCACCCGGTCACCCACGACACCGTCTGGTTCAACCAGGCGCACCTGTTCCACATCTCCAACCTGCAGCCGGAAGTGCGCGAAACCCTGCTCGACGTAGTGGACGAAGAAGACTTGCCGCGCAACGTCTACTACGGCGACGGCTCGCCCCTCGAAGAAACCCTGCTGGACGAAATTCGCGGCGTACTTGATGAATGCACCGTCAGCTTCCCATGGCTGGAAAACGACGTACTGATGCTCGACAACATGCTCGCCGCCCACTCCCGCGCACCCTTCACCGGCAAACGCAAAGTGGTGGTGGCCATGGCGCAGGGGCATTCGGATAAGTAAACGCCTTTGCCTGCTTTGGCCCCATCAAAGTAGGTCGCCGAGGGGCGAAAAGGTGACCTGAGTCGAACCTCAATCTACATGAGGTCACAGAGCCGCTGTGTGACGCAGAGCGTGGGGACGATAGTCACAGAGTGCGCAATGGCCTCTTCGCGAGCAAGCTCGCTCCCACAACATGGCATGTGGCATCACCACGCGTCAGCGTGCGTAACGATGGTTGTCCGGCTTGTGATTATCATGCCTGCGCTCCGCGTAGGCATGCAGTTCTGGACGCTCTGCGTCCTCTCTTCAGTGCGCGGTGCAATGCAGAGCCTCACCCCCGAGAAACCTTTCTAAATATTTCCTCGCCAATTCGTTCTTGTTGATACGACCCCGCCCGACGGTCAGCCCCACTCAGCAAGGATCGACCCATGAACCCCGAACACGCCCAGAAACTCGCTCGCCGCTTTGTCGAGTTACCCCTTGAAAAACGCCGCCTGTTCCTCGATGGCATGCGCAAGGAGAACATGGATTTCTCGCTGTTCCCGATCCCTTCCTGTACCGGGCTGGCCGAGCGTGATGGTCTGTCCTATGCCCAGCAACGTATGTGGTTTCTCTGGCAACTGGACCCGCACAGCGCGGCCTACAACCTGCCGATGTCGGTATGCCTGAACGGTCCTTTGGAGCTGCCTTTGCTGGAGCGGGCCTTCAGTGCGCTGGTCGAGCGACATGAAAGCCTGCGCACCACCTTCGGCCAGGAGGGCGACCGGGCGTTTCAGCGTGTCGCGCCGCCAGCGCCAGTGAGCATCCGCCTGACCGACCTGAGCGCTTTGCCGCCCGGGCAGGGCTGGGCCAGTGCGCGTCAGGCCATCGCCGAACAGGCCGCGCAAACCTTCGATCTGCAGCGCGGGCCGCTGTTCACCGTGCAGGTGCTGCGTCTGGCCGAACAGGAGCACCTGCTGCTGCTCAACCTGCACCACATGATCACCGATGGCTGGTCGATGAACGTGCTGATCGACGAATGGCTGCGCGGCTACGACGCGCTGCTGGCCGGTAAACCGCTACCTTTTCAGCCGCTGCTTGTGCAGTACCGCGATTACGCGGTCTGGCAACGCAGCTGGCTGGAAGCCGGTGAGCAGGAGCGTCAGCTGGACTACTGGCGCAGCCACCTGGGCGACGAGCATCCGCTGCTGGAGCTGCCCACCGACCGTCCCTATCCGGCCTTGCCCAGCCACGACGGCGCTCGCCTGGAGCTGGCACTGGAGCCCGAGCTGCTGCGCAACCTGAAAAGCCTCGCGCAACGCCAGGGCGTGACCCTGTTCGTGGTGCTGCTGGCGACCTTCAAAAGCCTGCTGCATCGCTACAGCGGGCAGACCGATATCCGTGTCGGCGGCCTGATCGCCAACCGCACCCGTAGCGAAACCGAAGGGCTGGTCGGCTGCTTCATCAATACTCAGGTACTGCGCAGTGCAGTGACGGCGCAGACCCGCTTCGTCGACCTGTTGAATATCGTCCGCGATGCCTCGACCGGTGCCCAGGCGCATCAGGAGTTGCCATTCGACGCCATCATCGACGCCCTGCAGCCGGAGCGCAGTCAGAGCCATAACCCTTTATTTCAGGTGATGTTCAATCACCAGCCGGTGGTGGCTGACCTGCTCGACAAACAGTTGAGCGGCGGCCTGCGCGTGGCCAATCTGCCTGCCGAACAACAGGCACTGGCGCAACGCTCGCACGCCGCCGCCAGCGACCTGATGCTGGCCACCAGCGGTGAAGGCGAGCAACTGCATGCCGCCTTCACCTACGCCACCGACATTTTTGACGAGTCGACCATCGCTCGTCTGGCCGGGCACTGGCGCAACCTGTTGACCTCGGTGTGTGCTGACCCGCTGCAGACCATCGCCGAACTGTCGATGCTCTCGGCCGACGAGTGCACGCAACTGCTGGATGTCGACAGCGCCACCAAAGTCGACACCACAACCCCCGCGCATCGCCAGTTCGAAGCGCAAGTGCAGCGCACACCGGACGCCCCGGCATTGATCCTCGCCGGTGAAGGCCAAGCGCTCAGCCTGAGTTACACCGAACTGAATGAGCGCAGTAACCGTCTGGCCTGGCAACTGCGCCAGCAGGGTGTCGGCGCGGACGTGCTGGTCGGCGTGGCGCTGGGTCGTTCGCTGGACATGCCCGTGGCGCTGCTCGCCGTGCTCAAGGCTGGCGGCGCTTATGTACCGCTGGACCTGAATGCGCCGAGCGAACGCTTGCGTCATGTGTTGGCGGACAGTGGCGTGAAACTGCTGCTGACCCACAGCGATCAGCTGACCAGGCTGCCTGAACCGGCTGACATTCAATGCCTGTGCATCGATCGGATGAACAGCGAAACCGCCAGCGTGCAAAACCTCGATGGCCCGATCGATCCGGCCAGTCTGGCCTACGTGATTTACACCTCGGGGTCGACCGGGCGGCCCAAAGGCGTGGCGATCAGTCATGCGGCGCTGGCCGAGTTCGTCACCCTGGGGGCGGACTACAGTGACCTGCGCGAAGGCGACAGGGTCCTGCAATTCGCCACCCACAGCTTCGATGGCTTCGTCGAGCAGTTCTACCCACCGTTGTGTCGCGGTGCGGCCGTTGTCCTGCGTGACGAGCGCCTGTGGGACAGCGCCACCTTCCATCAGACCATCGTCGAGCACGGCGTGACCCTCGCCGACTTGCCAGCGGCCTACTGGCTGACGCTGGTTCAGGACTTCGCCGCCAGCCCGCTCGCGCATTACGGTGCGCTACGCCAGGTGCATGTCGGCGGCGAAGCCATGGCCGTCGAGGGTCTGCGCCTGTGGCAAAAGGCCGGGCTGGGGCATGTACGCCTGCTCAATACCTACGGCCCGACCGAAGCCACCGTGGTGTCGAGCATTCATGATTGCAGCACGCTGACCCCGCAGCAGGTGTCCTGGCGCGGCGTGCCGATCGGTCAGGCGCTGGCAGGACGACGCCTGTACGTTCTCGACGATCAAATGAACCTGCTGCCGCAAGGTGCGGTGGGCGAGCTGTACATCGGCGGTCCTGGTCTGGCGCGGGGTTATCACGCCCAGCCCGGCCTGAGCGCCGAACGTTTCGTCGCCGATCCGTTTGTCAGCGGTGAGCGCCTGTACCGTACCGGCGACCGCGCCCGACTGCGCGCCGATGGCGCTGTCGAGTACATCGGCCGGGTCGATCATCAAGTGAAAGTTCGCGGTTTCCGTATCGAGCTGGGCGAGGTCGAATCGCGCCTGCAGCAATGCACGGGCGTGCGCGAGGCTGTGGTGCTGGCCGTCGAACTGGCGGGCGGCACGCAGCTGGTCGCCTACGCCGTGCCGGACGTTGCTGCCACCACAGAGGCCAAACAGTCGGCCCTGCGCCAAAGCATCCGCATCCAGCTGCAAGCCTGCCTGCCGGATTACATGGTGCCGACGCACATGCTGCTGTTGCCCGAATTGCCCCTGACGCCCAGCGGCAAGCTGGACCGCAAGGCATTGCCAGCCCCCGACGCAAGCCAGTTGCAGGCGCGTTATCGGGCGCCGCGCAGCGAGGTGGAAATCTGCCTGGCGGCCATCTGGCAGGACGTCCTGCATGCGCCTCAGGTTGGCCTCGACGATCACTTTTTCGAACTGGGCGGGCATTCGCTGCTCGCCGCGCAAGTCATCGCCCGGATCAAGACGCAGTTGGGCATCAGCCTGCCGCTGCGCACTCTGTTTGAAAAGCCGCTGCTCAGTGAGCTCGCCGTCGAAGTGGCAGCGCTGACCGACAACAGCACGGACAACGACTGGAGCGACATGGACCAGTTCATGGATTCACTGGAGGAATTCGGCGCATGACCGGGACCACTGCTGCACGCATCGCGAAACGTTTTGTCGGCCTGTCGCTGGAGCAACGCCAGCAGTTCCTCGCCCGGTTGCGCCAGGAAGGCAAGGATTTCAGCCTGTTGCCGGTACCGGTCAGTCGGCATGATGTCAGCGCCATTCCGCTGTCCTTCGCTCAGCAACGCCTGCTGTTCCTCTGGCAGCTCGATCCCTCGAGCGACGCCTACAAGATGACCACCGGCCTGCATCTGCACGGCACGTTGAACGAGTCGGCGTTGCGTCGTGCGTTCGATCACCTGATCGAGCGCCACGAGGTGCTGCGCACGGTGTTTCACACTGATAGCGATCAGGCGCAGCAAGTACTGTTGCACGACCAGACAATCGCGTTGGAGTGTATCGATCTGGCCGGTTTGACCGATGTCGAACTGCGCGATGCCGAGCTGGCGCTGCGAGTGGCCACCGTCACGGGCCAACCGTTTGATCTGCGCACGGGGCCGCTGTTGCGCGCGCACCTGTTTCGCCTCGCGGACGATGAACATGTGCTGGTCGTGAGCATGCACCACATCGTTTCCGACGGTTGGTCGATGGAAGTGATGATTCAGGAGTTCGTGCACTGCTATCAGGCGTACTGCGAAGGCCGTGAGCCCGCGCTGCCCGAACTACCGCTGCAATACGCCGATTATGCGATCTGGCAGCGCAGCTGGCTGGAGGCGGGCGAGGGCTCACGTCAGCTGGACTACTGGCGTAAGCAGTTGGGCGAAGAGCAACCGGTGCTGGACGCCGCACCGGATTTCCCGCGTCCGGCCACGCAGAGCTACCGGGGTGAGCACCTGCGCTTCGATTTCGGTGCTGACCTGTCGCGGCGGCTCAACGCCTTTGCGCGCACGCAGGGCATGACCCTGTTCATGCTGGTGCTGGCCGGCTTTTCGCTGTTTCTGTCGCGCAAGGCCGGGCAGCGCGATATCCGCATCGGCGTGCCGAATGCCAACCGCGGTCGTGCGGAAACCGAAGGGTTGATCGGCTTCTTCATCAATACTCAGGTTTTGCGCTGCCAAGTGGACGAACGCCTGAGCTACCTTGACCTGCTGGCGCAGATTCGCGACACTTCGTTCGGTGCGCAGGCGCATCAGGACGTGCCCTTCGAGCAACTGGTCGATCAACTGGCGCCCGAGCGCAGCCTGGGGCACAACCCGCTGTTCCAGGCCAAGTTCAACCAGAACGTGGTCCTCAAGCAGAAAACTGCGCTGAGGCTGGCCGGGCTGGAGGTCAGCGAGTATGCCTTCGACAAACAGGGCGCGCATTTCGACCTGGCGCTGGACATCACTGACGACGGCACACTGATCCACGGCGACATGGCCTACGCTAGCGACCTGTATCGACGCTCGACCGTCGAAGGCTTCATTCCTGAACTGCTCGCGCTGTTCGAAACCCTGCTCGACGCGCCGCAGGCACCGCTGTTCAGCCTGGGAGCACTCGCGGTCGAGCCAAGGCGCGACGCTCGCGAACCCGCGCCGCACATGCTGCAACTCTGGGACCGACAGGTCGAACGGCAGCCTCATGCCCAGGCAGCTCGCTGCCTGGAGCGCACGCTGACCACGCTGCAACTGGAGCAGGCCGCCAATCAGCTGGCTCATCACCTGATCCGCATGGGCATCAGCGAGGGCCGGCCGGTCGCAGTATTGATGGAGCGTTCGCTGGACTGGCTGACGGCCGTGCTGGCGATTTTCAAGGCCGGCGGCGTGTACATGCCGCTGGACGTCAAAGCCCCCGATGCGCGACTGCAACAGATGCTGCTCAATGCGCAGGCCGGGGTGTTGCTGTGTGCCGAGGGTGATGTGCGGCAGACGTCACTGGGTGTTGCCGGTTGTCAGGGCCTGACCTGGACGCCTGCGCTGTGGCAGGACCTGCCTGTCAGCCGCCCCGACATCCTGTCTTCAGCCGATTCGGCGGCCTACGTCATTCATACCTCCGGCTCGACTGGCCAGCCAAAAGGTGTGCTGGTCAGCCAGGGTGCGCTGGCCAGTTACCTGCGCGGCTTGCTGGAACAGCTGCAACTGGCCCCCGAGGCAAGCATGGCGCTGGTCTCGACCATCGCCGCCGACCTCGGCCATACCGTGCTGTTCGGCGCGCTGTGTTCGGGACGCACCTTGCATGTGTTGACCGAGGCGCTGGGTTTCGACCCGGATGCCTTTGCGGCGTACATGGACGAGCATCAGGTGGGCGTGCTGAAAATCGTCCCCGGCCATCTGGCCGCGCTGTTGCAGGCTGGTCAGCCAGCCGACGTGCTGCCGCAGCATGCACTGATCGTCGGCGGTGAAGCCTGCTCGCCCGCGCTGATCGAGCAGGTGCGTCAGCTCAAGCCGGGTTGCCGGGTGATCAACCACTACGGGCCGAGCGAAACCACGGTTGGTGTGCTGACTTATGAGGTGCTGATGTCGCCCTGTGGGAGCGAGCCGGACGACGCTTCGCTTGCTCGCGAAGAGGCCGATACAGGCTTGCGAAACAGGTCGGCTGGGCCATCGCTTTCGCGAGCAAGCTCGCTCCCACAGGATGCATGTGTATCCACTGGGGTGAACTTTGGCGACCCTCTGCGCAGCGTGCCAGTCGGCACATCGTTGCCTGGGGCCAGTGCTTATGTGCTGGACGACGTGTTGAACCCTGTGGGCACTCAGGTTGCCGGCGAGCTGTACATCGGCGGCGACAGCGTGGCGCTGGGCTATATCAGCCAGCCCGCGCTGACCGCCGAGCGCTTCGTGCCGGACCCGTTCGCGAAGGATGGCGCGCGCGTCTACCGCAGCGGCGACCGCATGCGCCGCACTCATCAGGGTCTGCTGGAGTTCATCGGCCGGGCCGACGATCAGGTCAAAGTGCGCGGCTATCGTGTCGAGCCAGCAGAGGTCGCGCGGATGTTGCTGGGCCTGGCTTCGGTGACGCAGGTCAGCGTACTGGCGTTGCCCATCGATGACGATCAGACCCGCCTGCAACTGGTGGCCTACTGCGTGGCGGCAGGCGGGGCTGACCTGAGTGTCGACAGCTTGCGCGAGCAACTGGCTGCGCGCTTGCCGGACTACATGGTGCCCGCGCAGATCATGCTGCTGGACAGTCTGCCACTGACCGCCAACGGCAAGCTCGACAAGCGCGCCTTGCCCAAGCCTGGCGTGGTCAAACAGCGCTACACCGCGCCAGTCGGCGAGATCGAGGAAAAGCTCGCCGCCGTGTGGGCGGATGTCCTCAAGCTGGAACAGGTCGGCAGCACCGACAACTTCTTCGAGCTGGGCGGCGATTCGATCCTCAGTCTGCAGATCATCGCCCGCGCCAAGCGTCAGGGCATCAAGCTCAGCCCCAAGCAGCTGTTCGAAAAGCAGACCATCGGCCAACTGGCCTCGGTGGCGAAACTGATTCAGAAAAAGCCCGCCGCCGTGGCAGAGCAGATCAGCGGTTCGTTGCCGTTGCTGCCGATTCAGGCGCGTTTCTTCGAGCTGGACATCCCCGAGCGTCAGCACTGGAATCAGGCGCTGATGCTCAAGCCGTTGCAAACGCTGGAGGCCACTTATCTTCAGACTGCATTGACTGAGCTGGTCGAACAGCACGACGCACTGCGCTTGGGTTTCACCCAGCAGAGCGGCCAATGGCAGGCCACCTTCGGCGCGCTGAACACTCGCGAGCTGCTCTGGACCCATGAGCTGGACAGCATCGAGCGCTTGCCTGAGCTGGCTGATGAGGCGCAGCGCAGCCTGGACCTGAAAAACGGCCCGCTGCTGCGTGCCGTGCTGATCAACCTGCCACAAGGCGAACAGCGCCTGTTGCTGGTGATTCACCATCTTGTGGTGGACGGCGTGTCATGGCGGGTGTTGCTGGAAGATCTGCAACAGGCGTACCGCGCCCTGGCGCAAGGCCAGCCGGTAGCACTCGCGGCAAAGACCACGTCGCTCCAGCGTTGGGCCGAGCAATTGCAACAGTATGCGACCGGCCAGAAGCTGAACACCGAGCGCGATTACTGGCTGCAGGCCTTGCAGGGTGCAGACCAGCCGCTGCCTCGCGACAAGCCCGAAGGCACGATGCGCAATCGCGATGCGGCGCATGCCTCTTCCTGGCTGAGCCGGGACCTGACCCACAAGCTGCTGAAAGTCGCGCCCGCCGCGTACCGCACGCAAGTCAACGATCTGCTGCTGACGGCGCTGGCCCAGGTCCTCTGCGAATGGAGCCAGCAGCCCTCGGTGCTGATCCAGCTGGAAGGGCATGGCCGTGAAGACCTGTTCGACGATAGCGATCTGAGCCGCACCGCAGGCTGGTTCAGCAGCCTGTTTCCGGTGCGCCTCACGCCGCAGATCGCGCCGGGGGCAAGCCTGTGTGGCATCAAGGAGCAATTGCGTGCGGTGCCCGACAAGGGCATTGGTTACGGCGTGTTGCGTTATATGGGCGAGGCGTCTTTCGCGCAGCAGTTGGCTGCCTTGCCGCAGGTGCGGGTCACGTTCAATTACCTGGGCCAGTTCGACGGCAGCTTCAACGAACACCAAGGCGCGCTGTTCGTACCGAGTGCCGACAGTTCAGGCACTGCGCTGTGCGAGGACGGGCCGCTGGGCAACTGGCTGAGCCTCAACGGTCAGGTGTTCGACGGCCAGTTGCAACTGGACTGGAGCTTCAGCCGCGAGGTGTATCACGCCTCGACCATCGACACCCTGGCGCGTCGCTACGAGCAGGCGCTGACCACCCTGATCGAACATTGCACGGCCGGGCATCAAGGCGTCACGCCTTCGGACTTCCCGCTGGCGCGCCTCACCCAGACGCAGCTTGACGAGCTGCCGATTGCTGCGGGCCAGATCGAGGATATCTACCCACTGTCGCCGATGCAGCAGGGCATGCTGTTTCACTCGTTATTCGATGAAGGCGCGGGCAACTACATCAACCAGTTGCGGGTGGACATTCGCGGGCTGGATGTGCCGCGTTTCCGCAACGCCTGGCAGGCCGCGGTGGACAATCACGACGTGCTGCGCAGCGGTTTTGTCAGCCAGCGCGAGCAGTCGCTGCAAGTGGTGCAGCGTCAGGCCGAGGTGCCTTTTGTCGAGCTGGATGCGCGCGGTCAGCCGGAAAGCTGGCTCGACGACTGGGCGCAAGCCGATCGTCAGCAGGGCTTCGATCTGGCACACGGGCCATTGTTGCGCCTGGCCGTGTTGCGCACCGCCAAAGACGCGTGGCATCTGGTGTATACCAGCCACCATATCCTCATGGATGGCTGGAGCAGCTCGCGCCTGCTCGGTGAAGTGCTGCAACGCTACAGCGGGCAGATGCCAGCGAAACAGGCGGGTCGCTATCGTGATTACATTCAGTGGCTACAGCATCAGGATGCCGCCCTCAGCGAGCGTTTCTGGACTGCGGAGCTGGCGGAACTGGACGAGCCGACCCGTTTGCTGCAAGCGTTCAAGTCTTCGGCCGAGGGGCAGGGCTACGGCGACTACATCCAGCTGATCGACAACGACGGCACCCGACGCCTGAACGCGTTTGCCCGCGAGCAGCGCGTCACCCTCAATACGCTGCTGCAATCGGCCTGGCTGTTGCTGCTGCAACGCTATACCGGCCAGTCCAGCGTGACCTTTGGCGCGACCGTGGCCGGGCGTCCGGCCGAGTTGCCGGGTGTCGAAGAACAGCTGGGGTTGTTCATCAACACCTTGCCGGTCATTGTCAGCCCGCGCGCCGAGCAGACGGTGGCCGACTGGGTGCATCAGGTACAGGCGAAAAACCTTGCCCTGCGCGAGCATGAGCACACGCCGCTGTATGACATCCAGCGCTGGGCGCGCAACAGTGGTGAGGCGTTGTTCGACACCATTCTGGTGTTCGAAAACTACCCGGTGTCCGAAGCCCTGCAACGTGCGCCGGACGGTCTGGCATTCAACGACCTGCGCAATCAGGAGCAGGCGCATTACCCGCTGACCCTGGTGGTCGAGGCCAATGAGGTACTTTCGGTGCGTTTCAGCTACGACCGCCAGCACTTCAGCGCCGAAGGCATTCTGCAGCTGGCGGCGCATTTCGATCACCTGCTGCAGAGTCTCTGCGCATCGGCAACCACGCGAATCGGCGAACTGGCATTGCCAACCGCCTGGACGCAAAGCGTGCAGCGCTACCCGAGCGAGCAGTGCGCCCATCAATGCATCGAAACCCAGGCCGAGCGTAACCCGCAGGCCGTCGCCCTGAGTTTTGGCGATGAGCAACTGAGTTACCGGCAGCTCAACCAGCGTGCCAACCAACTGGCGCACAAACTGCGCGAGCAGGGCGTCGGTCCGGATGTTCGCGTCGGGCTGGCCGCTGAACGTAGTCTGGAAATGGTCGTGGGAATGCTGGCGATCCTCAAGGCCGGTGGCGCTTACGTGCCGCTGGACCCGGATTACCCGCAGGATCGCCTGAGCTTTTTGATGCAGGACAGCGGTATCGAATTGTTGCTGACTCAAGTGCATTTGCTGGGTCAGTTGCCGATTCCTGCACACGTTCAAACTCTGGATCTGGCTGATGCGCTGAACGATTACAGCACCGATAACCCGATCAGCCAGACCGCGCCGGACAACCTGGCCTACGTGATCTACACCTCGGGCTCGACCGGCAAACCCAAAGGCACCTTGCTCGCCCATCACAACCTGATGCGCCTGTTCGCGGCCACAGATGACTGGTTCACATTCAGCGAAAAGGACGTGTGGACGCTGTTCCACTCCTTTGCGTTCGACTTCTCGGTCTGGGAGATTTTCGGCGCGCTGCTGCATGGCGGCCGACTGTTCATCGTGCCGCGCGAAGTGAGCCGCTCGCCGGAAGACTTCCATGCGCTGCTGGTCGAACAGCAGGTCACGGTGCTCAACCAGACACCGTCGGCGTTCAAGCAACTGATGCGCGTGGCCTGTGATTCATCGCTACCGCTGTCGTTGCAGAAAGTCATCTTTGGCGGCGAGGCACTGGACGTCGCCAGCCTGAAGCCGTGGTTCGCGCGTTTCGGCGATCAAGCGCCACAACTGATCAACATGTACGGCATCACTGAAACCACGGTGCACGTGAGCTATCGACCGATCACGCTGGCCGACACGCAGAACCCGGCCAGCCCGATTGGCGAGGCGATTCCCGACCTGTCGTGGTATGTGCTGGACGCTGATTTCAATCCGGTCGCCCAGGGTTGCAGCGGCGAACTGCACATCGGTCATGCCGGTCTGGCGCGGGGCTACCATCACCGCGCCGCGCTGACCGCCGAACGCTTTGTGCCGGACCCGTTTTCCAACGACGGCGGCCGCCTTTACCGCACCGGCGACCTGGCGCGTTATCGCGCTGCCGGAACCATCGAATACGCCGGGCGTATCGACCACCAAGTCAAGATTCGCGGCTTCCGTATCGAGCTGGGCGAAATCGAAGCGCGGCTGCAAGCGCACCCGGCGGTGCGCGAAGTGAGCGTGCTGGCGCTGGACGGGCAATTGGCGGCGTACCTGGTGCCTACCGAGCCTGATCAGGATCAGACAACCCTGCGTGAAACGCTGAAAAGCCAACTCAGGGCGCACTTGCCCGATTACATGGTGCCTACCCATTTCATCGTTCTCGACAGCATGCCGTTGACCGCCAACGGCAAGCTGGACCGCAAGGCGCTGCCTGCGCCGGACGCCAGTCAGTTGCAGGCCACCTACAGCGCCCCGCAAGGCGAGCTGGAGCAGCAACTGGCAGCGATCTGGGCCGACGTGTTGAAGATCAAGCGGGTCGGTCGCAGTGACAACTTCTTCGAGTCGGGCGGGCATTCGCTGCTGGCGGTGCAGATGCTCGTGCGGGTGCGCGAACAGTTGCAGCACGAGGTCAGCCTCAAGGAGGTCTTCGAGCAACCGGTGCTGGCGGACTTCAGCGCCACGCTGCAGGAAAAAAATGGCGAAAGTGGCCACGCGCAGGACGAATTGACTAAATCACTGGAGGCACTCAAACGTTTATCAGCGGAGGAAATTGATAATTTGATTGCTTAGCAGGAGAGACCCCAGTGCAACAGTTGCTTGACTCCGTTAAATCGCTGTCCGCCCGTGAACGCAAGGCGCTGGCGGTGCTGCTCAAGCGTCAAGGGGTGAATCTCTACGGGGTCACGCCGATCGCAGTGCGGGAGACGCAGGTGCCGTCCGCGCTCTCCTACGCGCAGCAGCGGCAATGGATCATCTGGCAACTGGAACCGCACAGCGCGGCTTATAACATTCCGCTGGCGTTGCGCCTGCACGGCGCGCTGAATGTCGAGGCATTGCGGCGCAGTGTGGAGCAACTGATCGAGCGTCACGAAACGCTGCGCACCACGTTTGAACAGCAGGGCGATGAAGCGCTGCAGGTGGTGCATCCGGTGTCGCCTTTTGCGCTCGGTGTCGAGCAACTGGCGGCTGGCGAGTCCGTTGAAGCCTGGGTGGATCACCACATGCAGCAGCCTTTCGATCTGCTGCAAGGGCCGCTGCTGCGGGTCAACGTGCTCAGGCTGAGCGGGCAGGAGCATGTACTGGTGTTGACCCAGCACCACATCGTCTCCGATGGCTGGTCGATGCCGATCATGGTCGAGGAGTTGATGCAGTTCTACCAGGCCGCCAGCCTTGGTCGCGAGGTCAAGCTGGCGCCTTTGCCGATCCAGTACGCCGACTACGCCCTCTGGCAGCGCAACTGGCTGGAAATGGGTGAACAGGAACGCCAGCTGGCGTACTGGAAGCAGCAACTGGGCGAGCAACAGCCGATTCTGGAATTGCCCACTGATCGGCCGCGTCCTGCGCTGCGCAGTTACCAAGGTGCGCGGCTTAACGTCGAGCTGGACTTTGCGCTGCTTGACGGCCTCAAGGTGCTGGCGCGGCAACAGGGCATCACCCTGTTCATGCTGTTGCTGGCCTCGTTGCAGACCCTGCTGCATCGCTACAGCGGTCAGGCCGATATACGCGTCGGCGTGCCGGTCGCCAACCGTACCCGCAGCGAAACCCAGGGGCTGATCGGCTTCTTCGTCAACACCCAGGTGCTCAAGGCTGAATTCACCACGCAGACATCCGTGGCCGAGCTATTGCAGCAGGTCAAACACACCGCCGTGCAGGCGCAGGCGCATCAGGACCTGCCGTTCGAGCAACTGGTCGAAGCCTTGCAGCCGCAGCGCGACCTGAGCCGCAGCCCGCTGTTCCAGGTGGCCTACAACCACCAGAGCGAAGGCCACAACCAGACCCGTGAGCTGGCAGGGCTGCGTCTGGAATATCAGGTGTCCGACAAGCACACCGCGCAGTTCGACCTGACCCTCGACACCTGCGAACGCCCGGACGGCCTGACAGCCGCATTGACCTACGCCACCGACCTGTTCGACGCATCGACCATCGAGCGCATGGCCGGGCACTGGCGCAATCTGCTGAGCGGCATGTGCCGCGACGTCAACCAACGCATCGCCGACCTGCCGCTGTTGAGCGTCGATGAACGGCAAGACACCCTGCGCGACTGGAACCGCGACATTGCGGTTTACCCAAGCGATTATTGTGCCCATCAACGTATTGAAACCCAGGCCGAGCGCACACCGCTGGCCATCGCTCTGAGCTTTGGTGCCGAGCAGATGAGCTATCAACAGCTCAACCGCCGCGCCAACCAGCTCGCCCATAAACTGCGCGAACAGGGCATTGGCCCGGACATGCGAGTCGGGCTGGCCGCCGAGCGCAGTCTGGAGATGATTGTGGGGATGCTGGCTATCCTCAAGGCCGGTGGCGCTTACGTGCCGCTGGACCCGGATTACCCGCAGGATCGCCTGAGCTTTCTGATGCAGGACAGCGGTATCGAATTGTTGCTGACTCAAGCGCATTTGCTGGGTCAGTTGCCGATTCCTGCACACATTCAAACCCTGGATCTGGCTGATGCGCTGAACGGTTACAGCACGGAAAATCCGCTCAGCCAGACCGCGCCGGACAACCTGGCCTACGTGATCTACACCTCGGGCTCGACCGGTAAGCCAAAAGGCACCTTGCTCGCCCATCACAACCTGATGCGCCTGTTCGCGGCCACAGATGACTGGTTCACATTCAGCGAAAAGGACGTGTGGACGCTGTTCCACTCCTTTGCGTTCGACTTCTCGGTCTGGGAGATTTTCGGCGCGCTGCTGCATGGCGGCCGACTGGTCATCGTGCCGCGCGAAGTGAGCCGCTCGCCGGAAGACTTCCATGCGCTGCTGGTCGAACAGCAGGTCACGGTGCTCAACCAGACACCGTCGGCGTTCAAGCAACTGATGCGTGTGGCCTGCGATTCGTCGCTACCGCTGTCGTTGCAGAAAGTCATCTTTGGCGGCGAGGCACTGGACGTCGCCAGCCTGAAGCCGTGGTTCGAGCGCTTTGGCGATCAAGCGCCACAACTGATCAACATGTACGGCATCACTGAAACCACGGTGCACGTGAGCTATCGACCGATCACGCTGGCCGACACGCAGAACCCGGCCAGCCCGATTGGCGAGGCGATTCCCGACCTGTCGTGGTATGTGCTGGACGCTGATTTCAACCCGGTTGCCCTGGGTTGCAGCGGCGAACTGCACATCGGCCATGCCGGCCTGGCGCGGGGCTACCATCACCGCGCCGCGCTGACCGCCGAACGCTTTGTGCCGGACCCGTTCTCCAATGATGGTGGCCGCCTGTACCGCACCGGCGACCTGGCGCGTTATCGCGTTACCGGAACCATCGAATACGCCGGGCGTATCGATCACCAGGTGAAGATTCGTGGCTTCCGCATCGAACTGGGCGAAATCGAAGCGCGGCTGCAAGCGCTCCCGGCGGTGCGTGAAGTGAGCGTGCTGGCGCTGGACGGGCAATTGGCGGCGTACCTGGTGCCTACCGAGCCTGATCAGGATCAGACAACCCTGCGTGAAACGCTGAAAAGCCAACTCAGGGCGCACTTGCCCGATTACATGGTGCCTACCCATTTCATCGTTCTCGACAGCATGCCGTTGACCGCCAATGGCAAGCTGGACCGCAAGGCGTTGCCTGCGCCGGACGCCAGTCAGTTGCAGGTCACCTACAGCGCTCCGCAAGGCGAGTTGGAGCAGCAACTGGCAGCGATCTGGGCCGACGTGTTGAAACTCGAGCGGGTTGGACGCAGTGACAACTTTTTCGAGCTGGGTGGGCATTCGCTGCTGGCCACTCAGGTGATTTCGCGTATTCGTCAGCAACTGGACGTCGAGTTGTCGTTACGCGACTTGTTCGAAGCGCGTGATCTGGCGGCCTTCGCGCTGGCAGCCGGCGCAGGGCAGGGCAACGACGCGCCGCGCTTCATCAAGGCCGACCGTACGCAGCCGCTGGGGCTGTCTTACGCGCAGCAGCGTCAGTGGTTCCTCTGGCAGCTTGATCCGCAGAACACCGCGTACATTATTCCCGCAGTCCTGCGCCTGCGCGGTTCGCTGGACATCGCTGCGCTGGAGCACAGTTTCAGCGCGCTGATTGCCCGTCACGAAACCCTGCGCACGACCTTCCGCCAGCAGGGCGAGCAGGCGCTGCAGATCGTTCATCCGCCACGTGCCTTGATTCTGTCTGTCGAGTCGCTGCCCAGCGGCCAGACTCTTGAAGCTTGCGTGCAGCAGGAAATGCAGCGCCCGTTCGATCTGGAGCAGGGACCGCTGTTGCGGGTCCGCTTGCTGAACCTCAACACCGATGAGCATGTGCTGATTCTGACTCAGCATCACATCGTCTCCGATGGCTGGTCGATGCCGATCATGGTCGATGAACTGGTGCGCCTTTACGAGGGCTACAGTCAGGGCCGTGAGGTGAGCCTGACCGCGCTGGACCTGCAATACGCCGACTACGCACTGTGGCAGCGGACCTGGATGGAGGCTGGCGAGCAGGCCCGGCAGCTGGATTACTGGAAGCAGCAATTGGGCGATCAGCAGCCGATTCTGGAGCTGCCCGCCGATTATCCGAGGCCAGTGGTACAAAGCCATGCCGGTGCGCGTCTGGCAGTCGAGCTTGAGCCTGCGCTGATCGATGGCTTGAAGCAGGTCGCGCGTCAACAGGGCGTGACCCTGTTTATGCTGTTGCTGGCGTCATTCCAGAGCCTGCTGCACCGTCACAGTGGCCAGTCGGATATTCGCGTCGGCGTGCCGATTGCCAACCGCAACCGCGCTGAAACCGAAGGCCTGATCGGCTTCTTCGTCAACACACAGGTGCTGCGCGCCGAGTTTGACGTGCATACGACGTTCAATGAGTTGCTGCAGCAGGTCAAACACACCGCCCTGCAAGCCCAGGCGCATCAGGAGCTGCCATTCGAGCAACTGGTCGAAGCCCTGCAGCCACAGCGCAGCCTTAGCCACAGCCCGCTGTTTCAGGTGATGTTCAATCACCAGAGCCAGGCCAGCGCCAACGTCCGCGCGCTGCCCGGTCTGCAGGTCGAAGCGCTACTGCCGGACAGTTACCCGGCGCAGTTCGACCTGACCCTCAACACTGCCGAACATGACGGTGGCCTGAGCGCTGGCCTGACCTATGCGACAGTGTTGTTCGACCCGCGCACCATCGAGCGCATGGCCGGGCACTGGCTGGCCTTGTTGCAGGCCATCTGCGCCAATGCCGCACAGCGCATTGCCGAAGTGCCGATGCTCGACATGGCTGAACGGCAGCAGATTCTTCACGACTGGAACGCTACCGCTGCGAACTTCCCCAACGAAGACTGCCTGCACAGCCTGATCGAAGCCCAGGTATGCGCCACGCCGGACGCACCGGCGCTGATTTTCGCTACTGAA